>NZ_CP078013.2:4672916-4984444 GCF_024112395.2 Pseudomonas pergaminensis
ATTGGGCACCAAGGACGGCAATGCCGGGGGCGCGCCCTGTATGCACGGGACAGGTTCAGGCTCGGCGGGCACCCATTCGGCTTGCAGGTAGGCTGCCACGCGCGCCCGTCGATCCTGGGTCTGCAAGCGGATACGCGTGAGCAGTCGCTGGGGTACGCCATTGCCTTGCAGGTTCAGGGCTGCACGGTGGCGATTCGGCACTGAATCCACCAGCGCCTGATAAAAACCCAGTGCCCCGTCCGCCCGTTCGGCCAAGGGTCTGTTCGCCTGATCAAACGCCTGGAAACCCTCGGCAGTCTGCACCAGCGTGTGCCGCACACTGGCCGTCGGCTCCCCGACCTCGGCCACGACCTCGCCGTCCACTGCCTGCTGGCGAAGTTGCAGAAACAGCTCGCGGGGCCAGCCTGGCAAATCCTGCATCACCCTCAGGGCGAGGCGTCGGGTCATGGCCTGCGCCTGCTCGGGCAAGTACAAACCGGTCACCGCCTGATCCTGTTGCGTCAGGGCCGCCGCCTCGCGCGCACGTTCGGCAAGCGCCAGCGGAACACGGCCCTGTTTGTGCAGGTACAGGCGCTGGGCATAGGGCGCGTCGGTCAGCACCTCCCAGGCCCGGCGGTTAGAGAGCTGCGGGAAGGCTTTTTTGAGCAGCAGCAGTTCGCCCTGCGTATACCCTTCATGTGCCTGGTACAGCTGTTGCGTCAGCACTTGTTGTTGAGTCTTGAGTGTTACCAGCAAGCGGCGTCTCAGCAGCGCAGGCGCCTCGTCCAACGGAGCCTTTTCGCCCAACAGGGCGCTGCGCTCATCCTCGCTGAGCGCCTGCAACACCGTCTGCATCACCTGCCCGTCCTTGAGCTGGCGCTGGGTGAGGTGAACGCTTAAATCTTTATAATCGAAGGGGCGGACATCGGGGTAGCGTTCCAGCAGCTGGTCCTGCTCATCCAGCAGCTCGATAAACCTTCCCCTCGGCCAGCCTGGCATCAATGGAATCGCCAGCATCTGTGTGAGCGACGTATCGGCGGACGGCACCTCGCCGCGCTTCAGTTGGCCCATCAGGTCAGCCACCTTTTGATGCTGTTTGAAGCGCATCACGCAGTCCTGGAAGCGCTGTGGCAAAGGTTCGTGTTCGAGGGCCAGGCGACGCACCCGAGGGATGTTCAGGTCGGTGACATGGGCCATCGCCTCGGTGGCCTCCGGGCTCCACTCATCGAGGCTGGGGTCGAGGCGGGTCAAGTTGTAGCGCAGGTCATTCCACTGCTCAGGCTGCTCAAAGACATGCTGCCAGCCACCGCGATAGTTATGGTTCAACGGCGGGCGGTAGGCATGTGGACGCAACGGATGGTTGATCCGCCATTTGCCAATGCCCGGGTCGTAGCTGATCGCATAGGTTGCACCATCGAGCTTGACCCAGGACTGCCCTTTCGACTGGACCACACCTTTGCTGTCGGCGACCCAAGGCAGTGCTTCGGGAAGCGCCTGGCTGTAGGGCGCCAGGCGCGGTCGCCACAGGCCCGGGCGGTGGTCGGTGCGCGTGACGGCCTCGACATTGCTGAAAAAATCCGCCGACGACACCCGGGCCTTCAAGGTGCCCACCACCCGCCCACCCACTGCAAACGCGGCCATGGCGGCCAGGCTCTCGCCAATATTGGCCAGGTGATGCAGGGCCTCGACCTTGTCACCATGGGACCAGTCTTCGACGCCATCGAACACCTCGCCCAACAGTTGCCCGACGGCCACGCCCATCATCAACTGGCCGAGTACCGGCACGACTAAAGCAGCCACATTAAGTACATCCAGCCCGGTCTCCAGATAACCCAGCCAGCGGGCCTCATCGGCGTCCTTATCGACCAGCACCGTAGGGGGTGCCAAGGCCAGGGCATCACGCTGTACCTTGCCCACATAGGCATTGAAATAAAACCCTGAAAACCCGCTGTTGACCGGCAAGGGCTCCAGCGAGCCCAGGCTTTTGTCCTGCTCGAAACGCTTAAAAAAATCCAGCCGCACGAACTCATCCAGGTAGCCTGCGAAAAAGCTGCGGTAGGACACCACTTGCAACTTCAAGCGCAAGTACAACTTGAAGTCCTCAAGCCGTTCGTACTCGTACCACGGCCTGACCGGCTCGTTGGGCATATACACCAGGAAAGACCCGGCCCCCAACTTGCCGGGGTCATCATCGGAGACCACCAATACGCTCCACAGGCAAGCGTCATGCAGGTTCAGGCCTTGCCAGCGCAGTGGCTTTTCCAAGGGTGCGAGGTATTCCAGTTCACTGGCGGGGCGGTCAGCCTTGATCAACCTGAGCAGCCGCTCGGCCGTTGCGGCGCTGACGTGCTCCTTGGCGCAGGCGATGTGCAGGTCGATCTGCATGTCCAGGCACTTGGACTGGCCAATCGTCACGGCCGCCGGGTTGTAACTCAAGCCCATCGGCGGCGGCGCTTCGGACGGATGGGGCAAGTTGAACACCTCACGCAGGTGGCGCTGGTAGGCTTCACCCAGGTCCAACTCCCGACAATGGCTCATGAATTGCTGCCCGGTGATACCCGCGAGCACCTGCTGCGTCTTGCCGGAGCGTACCCGTGCCAACGGCGGCCTTTTATCATCGCGCGCCTGGGCCGCATCGAAATTCTGCATGGCTGCCTTGATCAGGCTGTGCTTTTCCCATCGAATCGCTTCAATCAAAGGACCGCTCAGTGGCGGCGCGGGGGCTGAAATCGTGCGCTTGGGTAGCTCCAGTTGGTCATGTTCGACATCAATATTCTCCACACCCTTGCTCAGCAGGAACGTATGCAAGCGCTCCGTGCAGAACTGGTGCAACGGCTGCACGCGCTCCAATAGCTGTTCGAGCTGACGACGTGGCTGTTCACTGTCGGCATGGGCTTTTTCCAGGGCTGCCAGGGTTGCGGGTTCGGCTTCAACCAGCCAGGCAGGCAGGGTGTGGCGCAGTACCTGGGCTTTAGCCAGGTCACCGGTCACGTCCAACAGGACTGCCAGCAGTTCATCGTCCGTTACTGAGTCGGTGACCGCACTCAAATCGCGTTTTTCCGTCATGGATGGGCATCCCTGTCACGCTGCAAAAGAATCACCCACCCTAAAGGCGTGCCGGTTGAAAACGCATTCGAATAACGAGACGGTCAGCCGTCGGATCGGCCGCTTTTTTGTATGCAACCTGGCGTTATGTAACGCCCTTTGCGCCCAGCCCGCGCGGCGTCTGGGGGCTCATATGAGGCGCTAAGGCCATGTGCCTTATAACGTATTGTTCTAAAACTCCCACTGTAGCCCCGTGTCAGTTTCTGGGTACGCGCCCTCAGGGCGTATTGAGTGTTTCCCCTCCCCAACGGAAAAACCGGTAAGGAATTTATGTGCGGATTAGCTGGAGAATTACGTTTCGATGCCCAACCTGCCGACCTGGCTGCGATTGAGCGCATCACCCATCACTTGGCCCCCCGTGGTCCCGACGCCTGGGGCTTTCATGCCCAAGGGCCGATCGCGCTGGGCCATCGACGCCTGAAAATCATGGACCTGTCGGACGGCTCCGCCCAACCGATGGTTGACGCCCACTTGGGGCTGTCCCTGGCGTTCAACGGCGCGATCTACAATTTCCCGGAACTGCGAGAAGAGCTGGAAGCCCTGGGCTACGCCTTCTATTCCGGCGGCGACACCGAAGTGCTGCTCAAGGGCTACCACGCCTGGGGCGAAGCGCTGCTGCCCAAGCTCAACGGCATGTTCGCCTTTGCCATCTGGGAGCGTGATGCCCAGCGTCTGTTCATCGCCCGCGACCGTCTCGGCGTGAAGCCGCTGTACCTGTCGCGCACCGGCCAACGCCTGCGCTTTGCTTCGGCCCTGCCCGCGCTGCTCAAGGGCGGCGATATCAACCCGATCCTCGATCCGGTCGCCCTCAATCATTACCTGAACTTCCACGCCGTGGTGCCTGCGCCGCGCACCTTGCTGGCCGGTATCGAAAAACTGCCACCGGCCAGCTGGATGCGCATTGATGCCAGTGGCAAGACCGAGCAGAAAACCTGGTGGACCCTGCCCTACGGTCCCCATGACGATGAAAAACACCTGACCCTCGAAGACTGGACCGACCGCGTGCTCGACAGCACCCGCGAAGCCGTGGCGATCCGCCAACGTGCAGCCGTGGATGTCGGTGTGCTGCTCTCGGGCGGTGTCGATTCGAGCATGCTTGTGGGCCTGCTGCGCGAGGTTGGCGTGCAGGATTTGTCGACCTTCTCCATTGGCTTCGAAGACGCCGGTGGCGAGGCCGGCAACGAGTTCCAGTACTCGGACCTGATCGCCAAGCACTACGGCACGCGTCACCATCAATTGCGCATTGCCGAAAGCGAGATCATCGAACAACTGCCGGCCGCCTTCCGCGCCATGAGCGAGCCGATGGTCAGCCATGACTGCATCGCTTTCTACCTGTTGTCGCGGGAAGTGGCCAAGCACTGCAAGGTCGTGCAGAGCGGCCAAGGCGCCGATGAACTGTTCGCCGGCTACCACTGGTACCCGCAAGTCGAGGGTGCCAGCGACCCGTATGCCGCCTACCGCGAAGCGTTTTTCGACCGCAGCTACGACGACTATGCCGCCACGGTCGCGCCCAAATGGCTGACCGCCAACGATGCTGCTGGCGACTTTGTGCGCGAACACTTCGCCATGCCCGGCGCCGATGCCGCGGTGGACAAGGCCTTGCGCCTGGACAGCACCGTGATGCTGGTGGACGACCCGGTCAAACGCGTCGACAACATGACCATGGCCTGGGGCCTGGAAGCGCGCACGCCGTTCCTTGACTACCGCTTGGTGGAATTGTCAGCCCGCGTACCCGGCAAGTTCAAGTTGCCCGACGGCGGCAAGCAGGTGTTGAAAGAAGCCGCGCGCCGCGTGATCCCAAGCGAAGTCATCGACCGCAAGAAAGGCTACTTCCCCGTGCCCGGCCTCAAGCATCTGCAGGGCAACACCCTGAACTGGGTGCGCGAATTGCTGCTCGACCCGAGCCAGGATCGCGGCCTGTTCAACCCGGCCATGCTTGACCGCCTGCTCACCGACCCGCAAGGCCAATTGACCCCGCTGCGCGGCTCCAAGCTGTGGCAACTGGCAGCGCTGAACCTGTGGCTCAGCGAACAAGGAATCTGATTGATGAAACCCCATGCAGCGGCTTATAGCCAACGCTTGCTCAAGGGCCAGGCGCCCACCTATGAGCGCCTGCAAGCCCGCCTGGCGGAAGACGGCAGCCCACTGGCCGCCGAGCCGATTGCCGTGCATTGCGGTTGGGGCCGGTTGCTGATCGGGCATACCTTCCCCGACCCGGCGAGCCTGGCCCAGGAACTGCTGAACGAACAGCCTGGCGAGCGTGACATCGCGCTCTACGTGGCGGCACCGCAGCAGATCCTGGGGATCCACCCGCAGCAATTGTTCCTCGACCCGTCCGACACCTTGCGCCTGTGGTTCAGTGACTATCGGCCTTCCACCCGTGTGTTTCGCGGTTTTCGCATTCGCCGGGTGCAGACCGACGCCGATTGGCAGGCCGTCAACCAGCTGTATCAAGGGCGCGGCATGCTGCCGGTCGACGCCGAACGCCTGACCCCGCGTCATCAAGGTGGCCCGGTGTATTGGCTGGCGGAAGACGAAGATAGCGGCGCGGTGATCGGCAGCGTAATGGGCCTCAACCATCAGAAGGCGTTTCACGACCCGGAAAACGGTTGCAGCCTGTGGTGCCTGGCGGTCGACCCGCAATGCACGCGCCCAGGCGTGGGTGAAGTGCTGGTGCGCCATCTGGTGGAGCACTTCATGAGCCGTGGCCTGAGCTACCTGGACCTGTCGGTGCTGCACGATAACCGCCAGGCCAAGAACCTCTACGCCAAGCTCGGTTTCCGCGCGCTCACCACCTTTGCGATCAAGCGCAAGAACGGTATCAACCAACCGCTGTTCCTCGGTCCTGGTCCGCAGGCGGGGTTCAATCCGTATGCGCGGATCATCGTCGAAGAAGCCCACCGGCGTGGCATCGATGTGCAAGTGGATGACGCCGATGCGGGCTTGTTCACCCTCAGCCATGGCGGGCGTCGTGTGCGGTGCCGCGAATCGTTGAGTGACCTGACCAGCGCCATCAGCATGACGCTGTGCCAGGACAAAAGCCTGACCCATAAAACGTTGAAAGCGGCCGGGCTACGGCTGCCGTCGCAACAGCTGGCGGGCAGTGCCGATGACAACCTGGAGTTTCTCGACGAGCACCAGCGCATCGTGGTCAAGCCGCTGGACGGTGAGCAAGGCCAAGGCGTGGCGGTGGATTTGCAGAGCATCGAAGAGGTGCAGCAGGCGATTGAAGCGGCGCGCCAGTTCGACAGCCGTGTGTTGCTGGAGAGCTTTCACGAAGGCCTGGACCTGCGCATCCTGGTGATTGGTTTTGAGGTAGTGGCCGCCGCGATCCGTCGACCTGCGGAGGTGACCGGTGACGGCCAGCATTCCATCGGCGCGCTGATCGAAGCGCAAAGCCGTCGGCGCCAGGCCGCCACCGACGGCGAAAGCAAAATCCCCCTCGATGGCGAGACCGAACGCACGCTGAAAGCGGCCGGCTTCGACTACAGCAGCATCCTGCCCCGTGGCCAGACCCTGGCCGTGCGCCGTACCGCCAACCTGCACACCGGCGGTTGCCTGGAAGACGTCACCGCCATCCTGCACCCCACGCTGGTGGACGCCGCCGTGCGCGCCGCCCGCGCCCTGGACATCCCCATGGTGGGCCTGGACCTGCTGGTCCCCGCCGCCGACCAACCCGAGTATGTGTTTATCGAAGCCAACGAACGGGCCGGCCTGGCCAATCATGAACCGCAGCCTACGGCCGAGCGGTTTGTGGATTTGTTGTTTCCTCACAGTTAACCGATGGCTTGAGCGAGGGGTGGCCTGCCCCGGCCGCATCGCGGACAAGGCTGCTCCCACAGGTTGAACGCCTTCCAATGGGGGAGCTGGCTTGCCGGCGATGAGGCCATCAATGGCCCCCCCATCTTCCCGAGTTATCAGGAGTCTTTATGAGCCGAACCATCCCAGAACCCGATCTGAACTACCTGCAAAAAGTCCTGCTGGAAATGCTCGCCATTCCCAGCCCCACCGGCTTTACCGACACCATCGTGCGGTATGTCGCCGAGCGCTTGGAAGAACTGGGCATTCCCTTCGAAATGACCCGGCGCGGCACCATCCGCGCCACCCTCAAGGGTCAGAAAAACAGCCCCGACCGCGCGGTGTCCGCGCACTTGGACACCATCGGCGCCGCCGTGCGCGCGATCAAGGACAACGGCCGCCTGAGCCTGGCGCCCGTGGGCTGCTGGTCGAGCCGCTTCGCCGAAGGCAGCCGCGTCAGCCTGTTCACCGATAACGGCGTGATCCGCGGCAGCGTGCTGCCGCTGATGGCCTCCGGGCATGCGTTCAACACCGCCGTGGATGAAATGCCGGTGAGCTGGGACCATGTGGAACTGCGCCTCGACGCCTACTGTGCCACCCGCGCCGATTGTGATTCCCTGGGGATCGGCATCGGCGACTACGTGGCCTTCGACCCGCTGCCGGAGTTCACCGAGAGCGGGCATATCAGTGCCCGCCATCTGGACGACAAGGCGGGTGTCGCCGCCCTGCTTGCCGCGCTCAAGGCAATTGTCGACAGCGGCGAGCCCTTGCTGATCGACTGCCACCCGCTGTTCACCATCACCGAGGAAACCGGCAGTGGTGCAGCGGCCGCCCTGCCCTGGGACGTCAGTGAATTTGTCGGTATCGACATTGCCCCGGTCGCACCCGGCCAGCACTCCAGCGAGCATGCAGTGAGCGTGGCGATGCAGGATTCCGGCGGGCCGTATGACTATCACTTGTCGCGGCATTTGCTGCGCCTGGCGTCTGACCACGAATTACCCGTGCGCCGCGACCTGTTCCGCTACTACTTCAGTGACGCCCACTCGGCCGTGACTGCCGGCCACGATATCCGCACCGCCTTGCTGGCCTTCGGTTGCGATGCGACCCACGGCTACGAGCGAACGCATATCGACAGCCTGGCGGCATTGAGTCGCCTATTGGGCGCCTACATCCTCAGCCCGCCCGTGTTCGCCAGCGATGCGCAGCCGGCCCAGGGTTCCCTGGATCGGTTCAGCCATCAGATCGAACACGAGACGCAGATGGAGAGCGACACGCGGGTGCCGTCGGTGGACAGTCTGGTGGGCAACAAGTCCTGAGACTGGCAACTCTGATCCCGGCGCAGTAGGATCGCCGGGATCCATCACCCGAGGCTTGTATGCTGATTCCCTACGACGCACTTGAAGTCGACACCCTGACGCGCCTGATCGAAGACTTCGTCACCCGTGACGGCACCGACAATGGCGACGACACGCCCCTGGAAACCCGCGTGTTGCGCGTGCGCCAGGCGCTGACCAAGGGCCAGGCGCTGATCGTGTTCGACCCGGAAAGCGAGCAGTGCCAGCTGATGCTCAAGCACGATGTGCCCAAGCATCTGTTCGACTGACCTCAGAGATTGGGCACCGGTACCGGATGGGTAGCGGCGCCCTGGCGGTCGCGGATCTTCTGGTAGACCTCGGCCCGGTGTACATGCACCCCGCTCGGTGCCTCCACACCGAATTTCACCTGGGTACCGTTCAGTTCAAGAATGTGCACGGAGATGTCATCGCCGATGGAGATGACTTCGCCCACGGCGCGGCTTAAAACCAGCATGGCGGTTATCCTTTTAGCAATGAAAGGACCTTGACCATGCGCGCTCGGTGTAGGGGCATCAATGGCTTGCGGAGAATTCAGGCAAGCCCTACAAACGCAGGTAAATTGCCTGACAGACTGCTGCCGGATTAGCCCTTGGCTGCCTGCGCCTTGGCACGCATCTTATCGGCCATGCTAGTCATTTCGTCGTACAGCAACTGCGGGTTCTTCTGCTTCAATGCCCATGCCATCCGCCCCTGTTCGTGGGGCAGGATCATGAATTCACCCGCTGCGACCCGCTGATAGATGTAATCCGCGATGTCCGCCGCCGAGATCGGAGAACTCTCCAGCAACTTGCCCACCTGGGCTTTCATTGCCGGGGTCGGCCCGCGGAACGAGTCCAGCAGGTTGGTCTGGAAGAACGACGGGCATACCACATGCACCCCGACTTCCTGTTGCTTGAGCTCCACCAGCAAGCTTTCCGACAGCGCCACCACGCCGGCCTTGGCCACGTTGTAGTTGCTCATGGCCGGCCCCTGCATCAGCGCGGCCATGGACGCGATGTTGATGATGCGGCCCTTGCTCTTTTCCAGCAGGGGCAGGAATGCCTTGCAGCCCTTGACGACGCCCATCAGGTTGATTGCAATCTGCCAGTCCCAATCCTCCAGGGACAATTCGGCGAAGAACCCTCCCGAGGCCACGCCGGCATTGTTGACGATCACATCGACCCCGCCGAGTTTCACCTCGCAGGCCTGGGCAAAGGCGGTGAGCTGGCTGTAGTCGCGCACGTCGCAGCGCTGGGTAAACCCATCGCCACCGGCCTCGCGGACGCGCTTGAGGGTTTCCTGCAGGCCCGCCTCGCTGACATCCGACAAGGCCAACTGCCAACCTTCGCGCGCCCAGCGCAAAGCGATTTCGCGACCCAGGCCGGACCCGGCGCCAGTGATCATCATGCGGTTTTGCATAGGAGGTAGCCTTGTGGTTCACGGAAGAAGTGACCGGCAGTGTAGCGAAGGATTTTCCTGCACCCATCCACCATCAGGGTGATGAATGCCCCCGGCAAACCAGCGGCCCGGTCCGAGGTTCGCCTATAGCCTAAGTTCAATATTTTTCAACTTATAAGGTGAAGTTGCGAACGTATTAAAAGAAATAAGCAAGTTCGCAAATTGCTTAAAAAAAATAGTGAATCTTTCGCGATGGACGGCAGTCGGAGTTGTTAAGGCGTTCGTGAATTAACTAGCGGGCCTATCGTTAATAACCGGTCTTTGCAGAAGGCCAATAAGGAAAAAAACCATGAGCCTCATTCTGATCATTATCTTGATCCTCCTGCTGGTCGGTGGTCTGCCAGTGTTCCCTCACTCGCGTAACTGGGGTTACGGCCCGTCGGGTATCCTGGGCGTCGTACTGGTGGTCCTGCTGGTCCTGTTGTTGCTCGGCCGGATATAAATCCGCGCCGCAGTAAAACACGCACAAAAAAAAGAGGCCTTTAAAAGGCCTCTTTTTTTATGGCCGGTTAATTAGTCCGGCTTGCCGTCAACCACGCCGGCGGTGTTATCCAACAGACTCTTGGTGGCCGTCTGCAGGAAGGACTCGAGTTTCTGCCTCAATGCACCTTCATCCGGTGATTCAGGAATCACTTTACCCGTCGGGTTAGCGCCCAATTCGTATTCCCACAGCTTGGGTGGCATTTCCTTCGGCAGCACCAGAATTCGGTCGCCGGTAACCAACGCAACAGTCTGATCGCTGCCGGACGGTTTGATGACACCAAAGCCTTTATCGCCTTCCGGCAGGTTCAACAGATCGCGACCCCAGCACTGGTGCAGGGTTTCGCCGCCCAGACGGCCCATGATGGTCGGCACGATGTCGATCTGCGTACCCACCGTGTGGTCACGCTCGCCGAACTTCTCCTGCATGCCCGGTGCAATCATCAGCATCGGCACGTTGAAGCGGCCCAAGTCCATTTCGGTGATCTGCTGTTCGTTGCCGAAGCCGTGGTCGCCCACGATCACGAACAGGGTTTCCTTGAAGTACGGCTCCTTGCGGGCCTTTTCAAAGAACTGGCCCAGGGCCCAGTCGGAGTAGCGCATCGCCGTCAAATGCTCATCGAGACTGCCACGGCCTGTCACCCGCTCCACCGGCAATGGCGTCGGCAAGGCATACGGCGTGTGGTTCGACAGCGTTTGCAGCAAGGCATAGAACGGCTTGCCGCCTTCGCGGGCCTTCAACTCTTCCAGGCCACGGTTGAACATGTCCTGGTCGGACACGCCCCATGTCGGGTCGGAGAACACTGGGTCGACGAAATCGTTGCGACCAATGAAGTTGGTCATGCCCTGGTTGCTGAAGAAGCCCGATTGGTTGTCCCAGGCGAAGTCGCCGTTGTAGACATACACGTCGTCAAACTTGCGCGCGCTCAGCAACTGCGGCAGGCCCGACAGCTTGTGGCTGCCTTCCGGGGTCTGCATCAGGTATTCGAATGCCGGCAGGTTCGGGAAGCACGCCATGGTGGCGAACATCCCCTGGTGAGTGTGAGTGCCGTTGGAGAAGAAGCGGTCGAACAACAGGCCTTCCTTGGACAGTTTGTCGAAGTACGGCGTGATGTTGCCCGGACGACCCAGGGCGCCCACCGAGTGGCCGGCGAAGCTTTCCATCAGGATCACTACAACGTTCTTGATCGGCAGGGTTTTCTCTGCCGGCGGCGTGAACTCGCGGCGCACGGCGGCGGTGTCGGTGTCGACCAGTTTTTCTGTCGGCAGCACCAGCATATCGCGCACGGTCTGGGTGGCCAGCGGCTGTTCCAGCGTGGCTTTCCAGGTGTTATCACGATGCTCGGAGAAACGTGCCTTGGCCGCGCCGATCAGCGACAGGGTGCCATTGAGGCCCAACTGGTTGGCGAAGTTGGATTCGGTGGTGTAGACGTCCCCCCAACGCAGCGGCGGGCCCTGGCGCAGGGTGCCACGGGCGGCGACCACGGCGATCAGCAGGCAGACCACGAACACCGCAATGCGTGTGTACCACGGGGCAACCTGGCGGGTGCCAATGCTGCCGCCACTGAACGGGCCACGCGGGCGCGTCGCACGGTCGGCACCTTTGAACGCGATGCTCAGGATCAGCGTGCCCACGGCCCAGGCCAGCAGGTAGCGCACCACCGGGAAACCGTACCAGAGCATGCTCATCACGGTTTTCGGGTCTTCCTTCACATACTGGAAGACCAGGCCGTTGAGGCGCTGGTGGAACTCACGGTAGAAGTCCATCTCCATCAGGCCCAGGAACAGCGCGATGCTGGACGCAACGGTGAGCCAGAAACGGAAAAACCCGCGCGCGGCCATGGCCCGTACGCTGAACAAAGCCAGCAGCAACGGGATCAGCAGGTACACCACCAGGCGGATATCCAGGCGCAGGCCGTTGGCGAACGCTTCAAGGAAGGTCGAGGCCGGCGTGTCGAGGATCATCTCGCGGTTGTAGACCAGCAGCGCCAGGCGCAGCAGGGAGAACATCACCATCATGACCAGTGCGCAGAGCAGCGTGTACGCCAGATGGGATTTGACGGTCGGTTGCAGCAGGCGATTAGAAGCTCGCTGCTGACTCAGGGCGTCCGGGTTTGCCATGTCGTTTCAGGACCCATTGGAAGTTTAAGTGACGAAGTAGTGCAGTGGCGCGAATGGTGCCCGATCAACGGCAGCAAGGCTATTAATTACTGAACGTGCACCGCTGCCCCGCCTTTAGTGGCACGTGCGATAGAGCCTTGGCAGGGAAATAAAGCCGGCGAATTGTCTTGGATGGAATGTGAAAATTCTGTGCAGCGAATATTTCGATACACAAATCTAAGGGTTGTGCTGAAACCAATGTGGGAGCGGGCTTGACCGCGAATGCAGTGGGTCAGTCGAAAAGCGCTGACTGACCTAACGCATTCGCGGGCAAGCCCGCTCCCACATTTAGCGTGCTACGTCATCAAATCCGCACATTGCCCCGCGGCCCGGCAATCGCCCAGATGATCAGGCCCAGCACTGGCAGCAGCAGGATCAACAGGATCCACAGCACCTTGGCGCCCGTGCTCGCGCCGCTTTTGAATACGTTGATGATCGCCCAGATATCCAGCGCCAGGATGATCAGGCCGATCAAGCCATTAAAAGTGGAACCCATGGTGTCGCTCCTAAAGTGAGGGCATGCACCTTTAGGATAGTCAGCCCTGGCCGGGGTTCCGTTTTATTTCAGACGTGGACGGCGATCTTCAGCGCTTCCAGGGACGGCTCGCCCTTGATCCCCACTTCGGCGCACAACTCCAGCACGCGCGGCAGGTCGTTGCCGTACACCAGCACCGCCTGGATTTCATCATCCAGCAGTTGGCTGAAGTTAAGCAGCACGTAGCCGCCGTCTTCCGGGCTGAGGGCGCTCATCTGGATCTGGATACGGTTCAGCGCCGTCAGGTCTTCGGTCTTGGCCAGTTGCTTGGGCTTGAGGTTGAACGCCACGCCGGGACCGAACGACGCGACGATCTGCGCGAACAGGTCGGCGTAGGTGTCGGCCTGGAACAGCACGGTGTCCGGCAGGCTGCCGACCACCACCCACTCACCCAACGGAATGGGGAAGGTGTCGTCGTAGTTGATGTCCGGGTTGGCTGCCAGAAACGCCTCAGGATCCGCGTAGGCCTGAGCCGCTTCATCGGCAATACGCGCCACCTCGTCTTCGCCCATGACCCCGGCGCTGATTTTGCTGATAAGTTCGACGAGGGCGGTTTTCATGGGGCAATCCTGTGGCGTGCTGGTTTTCGAGGGCGCAAAGCCTACACCAGTTTCTGCAATTTCGCCGCCGTATCCACCGCGCCCATGGTCAATGCTGCTGCCAATGCCGTTGCGCCCTGGGCATCGGTAGCCTTGGGGTTGGCGCCCTGGCCGAGCAGGTAGTCGAGCATTTCGACGCGGTTGAACATCGCCGCCATCATCAATGCCGTACGCCCGTCCGAGGAGCAAGCATCGACCGGCGCCCCGCCTTCGATCAGCGCCTGCACCACTGGCAAGTTGCCTTTGAACGCAGCACCGGCAATCGGCAGTTGGTTCTTGTCGTTGGCGATCAGGGGGTCGGCCTTGAACTCCAGCAACACTTTTACCGCATCGGCATGGCCGTGGTAGGCCGACAGCATCAGCAGGGTGTCGCCATTGTGGTTGCGAAAGTTGGCCGGCAAACCTTTGGCCAACAGCGCGGCGAGCATGGCCGCGTCGCCACGGCGCGCTACGTCGAAGACCTGCTCGGCAAATTCGGCGGCTTCGTCATCGGTCATTTGTTTAGCTTGGTCTGACATGTGGGACGGCTCCATAGGTAGTGCTTTATATGGCGCCCAGTGTCGCGATGGAGTTCCCACATGTCATGGCTTTTTTGTCAAAAGCCCCGATAGGCACATTCAATAGCGCTGCCTTTAGTAACGAAAGTGTCCCCCCTGGATCTGCGCCAGCAACTGCCCGGTGACGGGCACATAGCTGTCCGACCCCGGCAGCCAGGCGTAGACCGGGTCATTGCCCGCCTTGTCCGGGTCGAATGCTTCCTCCTTGAGCCGGACCTTCTGGTATTTGAAGGTGCCAGTGGTTTCCATCTTCACTTTGATCCGCAGGAATAGCGGCACTGCGTAGTGCGGCAGCTGACCATGGGCGAACTGCAGCAGCTCACGCAGATCCAGGGCGGCCAAGGACTCGCTCGGGGTAATGGCGACCATGCCCGCGCGGCCGTTGGTGTTTTCGATTTCCACCCCATAGGCCACAACCTCGGCGATCTGCGGGTGTTGCAGCAGGATATTTTCCACTTCCGTGGTGGAGACGTTTTCGCCTTTCCAGCGATAGGTATCCCCCAGGCGGTCGACAAATTGCGCATGGCCAAAGCCGATGCTACGCACCAGGTCGCCGGTGTTGAAGTAGCGGTCGCCCTTCTCGAACACATCACTGAGGATCACCTTGCGGTTTTTTTCGGGGTCGGTGTAGCCGTCATAGGGCGATTTTTCATCGATCCTGGCGAGCAACAACCCCTGCCCGCCTGTCTTCACTTTGTGCATGAAGCCATCGCTGCCACGGATCGGTTCACCGGTGTCATGGGCGTAATCCACCAACGCCCAATGCTGCAGGCAAAAGCCGACAGTGTTATCGAAGTTCAAGACGTTGGTGAAACCGATATTGCCGTCGCTGGCGGCATACAACTCGCAAACATGCTCTACGCCGTAACGCGACTTGAACTGCGCCCACACGCCTGGGCGCAGGCCATTGCCGACCATTTTGGTCACGCGATGCCCGCGGTCGTTTGCACCTGCAGGCTGGTCGAGCAAGTAACGGCACAATTCGCCGACATACCCGAGGGTGGTCGCGTTGAATCTGCGGGCGTCATCCCAGAATTGGCTGGCACTGAACTTGCGCCGGATGGCGAACCCCGACGCCCCCACAATCGCCGAACCCCAGCACACGCACAGACCCGTGGCGTGGTACAGCGGCAAGGTGCAATAAAGGACATCGTCCGGCCCCATGTCCAGGGCAATGCTGCCGAAGCTGACGGCAGTCTTGGTCCAACGGCCATGCTTCATGATGCCGGCCTTGGGCAATCCGGTTGTGCCGGAGGTGTAGATATAGAAGCAGGGGTCGTTGAAGAAGATCTGCGCGGTGCTTGGCGGGTTGTCCACAGGGCACTCGGCGCTGGCGGCCAGCAAGTCGCAATAACCGCCGGGCGCTGCACTGGACTGTTGGTCTGCTACAAACCAGGTCCGCTCGGCGGGAATCTCTACCTGGTCACGCACCGTTTCATAAGCAGCCACCAATTCTGCACCGACTACAATCGCCACCGGGCTCACCAGGTTCAGGCTGTGCACCAGCGCCGCTTGGGTCTGCGCGGTATTGAGCATCGCGCAGATGCCGCCCAGCTTGGCCACGGCCAGCACGCTGAGGAGCAACTCCGGGCGGTTTTCGATAAACATTGCTACCACGTCGCCCTTGCCGATGCCTTGGGCATGCAGATGGTGGGCAATGCGGTTGGCCTGCTGATTGGCTTCGGTGTAACTAAGCACACGATCGGCGTACAACAACGCCGTGCCCTGCGGGTTGCGCAGGGTCGCTTGTTCGAAATGCCAGCCAAGGCCACAAGGTTGTGCGGGGTCGGTGACATTGGCGGCGCGCATGCCGCGGACCACACGGGGCAGTGCGCGAACGATGGCAGGCACCTTACGCAGCATCATGCCCCAGGTGATCATGTCGTTTTGCGGGTGGTTCATGGGAACCTCCTTTTTCTTATTCTTCTTAAACCTCGAAGGAAAGTACGCCAGCCCCTCTTCGGCTGTACACGCGGGATTTGAAAAGTTTTGTATCCCGATGGGTGAGCGTTGAAAAAAGGAATTTAGTCGGGCGGCGGCAGTCTTTATGAGTAAGGACGCGCCCGTTCGTCCGTGGCGAGCAACGCAAAATGCAGGATGCATGATGGCCATTCATGCAAATTGCACGAATACGAAAAATTGCATTTTTTATAACACGCTGATTTATAACGATATTTTATAAATTCAGTAGCTGGCACAATCACTGCACCTATCTCTCCATGCTTGCCCAATTGAGCCAACGGAGCTGATAGACATGAGCCTGATCCAAGATAAATTCGCTTCAGTATTCTCCAACTACGACGTCACCACCCAGCCACGTCCTGACGGTGGCATCCTGTTGACCCTGCGTAACAGTGAAGGCAAACAGGTCAAGCGCTCGATCTCTTACCAACAACTGCACACTGCCGACCAGCTGACCTGGGTCATCAGCGCCATTCGCCGCGACCTGGCAGAACAAGCCAGCGATCTGCCGCAAATTTCGATGTTGCAAAGCCAGAACCGCTTTGCCCTGCCGACCTACCATTCGGCTTAAGCGCCTAAGCTTAAGTAGCAGACACAGAAAAGGGCCGCGACACCGTTGAGTGTCGCGGCCCTTTTTCATGGATTCAGAATAGCCCCATGCGCGCCGCTTCGTTCAGCGCCTGGACACGGTTGCTGACTTGCAACTTGCCATAGATGTTGCGCAGGTGGAATTTCACCGTGGCTTCGGAGGTGGCGCGTATCTGGCTGATCTCCCAGACAGTCTTGCCTTCGGAAGCCCAACGCAGTATCTCCCGCTCCGCAGGCGTCAGCGGCTTTCCGGCCAGGTTGATCCGTCGCCTCAGCGCATTGGGCACCGAATAAGGCGCTTGGGATGATTCCCTTGGACCTCTCATTGGTTTCTCTCCTTATTTATTGGCTTAGCGTTATCACCCTTCGGATTCCTCCTATTGACAGGTGATATAAACGTTAATACCGAGGAGAGTTACACAATGAGGGAGACTCAGGCGTAGGCCTTGAAATAAACAGCAAGGCCTCACAAAGTTTTAAGCTTCTTCCCACAACAACTTCCACCCTTCAAGGGTTGAAGTTTCTGATAGCCCGCGATTAATCGTCCAAACCGGGTAAGCGACGGGCAATCTCGTCACCGGTGAATTGCGGCAACAACCCTGTTGCGGTGTTGAATAACCGCAATGCCACAACGTGCGGGTTCTCACCTATATCAAACCAGTGCGCCATGCCGGCCGGGATCACCAGCAGGTCGTTTTTCTCACAACGCACGGCGTAGACAGAGTCGCCTATGTGCAGGGCAAACAGGCCCTGCCCTGCCAGGAACACCCGTACGTCGTCTTCGCTGTAGCGGCGTTCATCCAGAAACTGCGCACGCAGTTCGTCCTTTTGCGCGTGGTCGCCGGTAACCCTGAGCACTTCCACGCGGGCGTAGCCAAGGGCATCGACCTGCGCCTGGTAGGCCGCAACCAGTTCAGCATCGCTGGCGCCCTTCTCGGTCGCGACGGGTTGCCAACGCTCAAAGCGCACACCCTGTTCGGCGAGGGTCGCGGCGATGTCATCGAAATGGGTCAGGACCTTGTTCGGAGTGTCCGGTGTAGCGACGGAGTAGACAGCGACATAACTCATTGAAGGGTTCCTTGGTTCTGCTCGTGCAATCGAAGACCGATGATGATGGCGGCGGCCAGGGCCGCGACACTGGCGATACTGAAGGTCAGGGTCGGCCCCAACAGGTTCCAACTGTAACCCGAATACAACGCGCCCAATGCGCCGCCGGTGCCGGCCAGGGCGGCGTACAGCGCCTGGCCCTGACCTTGTTGCCTGTCGCCGAAACTGCGCTGCACAAAGGCAATCGCCGCCGCATGAAAACTACCAAAGGTGGCGGCGTGCATCACTTGCGCCAGCAGCAGCACCCAGAAAAACTCGGCAAACGAGCCCAGCAGTAACCAGCGCAGCGCCGCCAACAGGAAGCTGGCCAGCAGCACCCGGCGTACTGAGAAGCGCGAGAGGATGCGGCTCATGGCCAGGAACATCAACACTTCCGCCACCACCCCCAACGCCCACAGCAGGCCGATCACGCCACGGCTGTAGCCCAGGTGTTCGAGGTGCAGGGTCAGAAAGGTGTAGTAGGGGCCGTGACTCATCTGCATCAAGGCCACGCAGGCGTAAAACGCCAAGACCCCGGGGCTGCGCAGTTGCTTGAGAAAGCCATCGCCCGCCAGGCGGTTACCCTGGGTGGCGGGCTGCGCATTCGGCACCCACAGGCTCGCGCCAATGATGCCGGCCATGATCACCACGACCACCACCGGGTAGATGTCCAGGCTCAGCCAATCGAACAGGCGGCCCATGATCACCACGGTAAGGATGAACCCGATGGAACCCCACAGGCGGATCTGGCTGTAGCGTGCGGTCTGTTTTTGCAGGTGCGCGAGGGTAATCACTTCGAACTGTGGCAACACCGCGTGCCAGAAGAAGGCATGCAGGGCCATCACCAGGGCCAGCCAGGCGTAGGTGTGGCTGACGAAGATCAGCGAAAAACTCACCAGCGTGCACACCGCGCCAAACCGCACGATGGCCAGGCGTCGTCCGGTGTAGTCGCCCAGCCAGCCCCACAGGTTGGGTGCCACGCAACGCATCAGCATGGGGATGGCCACCAGCTCGCCGATGCGCGCGCTGGAGAATCCCAGGTGGTCGAAATACAGCGCCAGGAATGGCGCTGTCGCCCCGAGCAGGGCGAAGTAGAAGAGGTAGAAGCTGGAGAGGCGCCAGTAAGGAAGTGCGGGCGTCATGTCGATTTTTGGGGCTGCTTCGCAGCCCAGCGCGAGCAAGCTCGCTCACCACAAAAAGCTTGCTGAGCACAGCAAGCTCGCTCACCACAGCAGGCTGTCACAGCTGGCCCAGCACCGGTGTATTCACGCGCACATCGGCGTTTTGCCCACGGTTGCGCAGCAGGTGGTCCATCAACACGATGGCCATCATGGCTTCGGCGATCGGCGTGGCACGGATGCCGACGCACGGGTCGTGGCGGCCCTTGGTGATCACGTCCACCGGGTTGCCCTGCACATCGATCGAACGGCCCGGGGTGGTAATGCTCGAGGTGGCCTTGAGCGCCAGGTGCGCAACAATCGGCTGGCCGGAGGAAATGCCGCCGAGGATGCCGCCGGCGTTGTTGCTGAGGAAACCTTCCGGGGTCAGCTCGTCGCGATGCTCGGTGCCGCGCTGGGACACGCACGCGAAGCCGGCGCCGATTTCAACCCCCTTCACGGCATTGATGCTTATCAGCGCGTGGGCCAGTTCGGCGTCGAGGCGGTCAAAGATCGGCTCGCCCAGGCCCGGCTTGACGCCTTCGGCCACCACGGTGATCTTGGCGCCGACGGAGTCCTGGTCGCGGCGCAGCTGGTCCATGTAGGCCTCCAGTTCCGGCACTTTATCCGGGTCCGGACTGAAGAAGGCATTGTCTTCGACGCTGTCCCAGGTCTTGAACGGGATTTCAATCGGCCCCAACTGGCTCATGTAGCCGCGAACAGTGATGCCCTGGCTGGCCAGGTATTTCTTGGCAATGGCACCGGCAGCTACGCGCATGGCCGTTTCGCGGGCCGAGCTGCGGCCACCGCCGCGGTAGTCGCGCTCGCCGTATTTGTGGTGGTAGGTGTAGTCGGCGTGGGCCGGGCGGAACAGGTCCTTGATCGCCGAGTAGTCCTTGGACTTCTGGTCAGTGTTGCGGATCAGCAGGCCGATGGCGCAACCGGTGGTGCGGCCTTCGAACACGCCGGAGAGGATCTCGACTTCGTCAGGCTCCTGGCGCTGAGTGGTGTGGCGACTGGTGCCGGGCTTGCGACGGTCGAGGTCACGCTGCAGGTCTTCCAGGGACAGCTCGAGGCCGGGCGGGCAGCCGTCGACAATGGCGACCAACGCCGGGCCATGGCTTTCGCCCGCGGTGGTGACAGTGAACAGCTTGCCGAAGGTATTGCCGGACATGCAGGGCGCTCCGTGAAATCAGTTGAATCAAGTCAACCGTAATAACTTAAGGCGGCCAGTATACGCAGGCTAACCGAGTAGTTCATCCTCGAAACCTTACCGGTAGACCTTGGTCCAACCGGCACCTTCCTCATGATGGCGCGATGATGCTGCGAGTTCTTCTGTTCACCCTGACGTTGTTTACCGCCGTGGCCCAGGCCGCCTCCCCTGTTGTGCTGCAACGCCCCATCAGCCTGGACACCGGCAGCGGCGAGCTATTTGGCTCGTTGTTGCTGCCTCAGTCTGACAAGCCCGTGCCGGTGGTGCTGATCATCGCCGGTTCCGGCCCCACCGATCGCAATGGCAACAGTGCCGACGGCGCCCGCAACGACAGCCTCAAGCGCCTGGCCTGGGTGCTGGCGCGGCATAACATCGCCAGCGTGCGCTACGACAAGCGCGGCGTGGCCGCCAGCCTGGCCGCCACGCCGGATGAACGCAACCTGACCCTGGACGCCTACGTGGCTGATGCGGTGGCCTGGGGCAAACTGCTCAAGGCCGACAAGCGCATGGGCCCGCTGATTGTGCTGGGCCATAGCGAAGGCGCCCTGGTTGCCGCCCTCGCCGCCCCCCAACTGGACCCGGCGGGCGTGATCTCCCTGTCCGGCAGCGCACGCCCGGTCGATCAAGTCATTCGCCAGCAATTGGCCGATCACCTGCCCCCTGCCCTGTTGCTGCGCAGCAACGAGATCCTCGATCACCTCAAGGCCGGCCAGGTGGATACCGATGTGCCTGGCCCTCTGGAAGGCATTTTCCGGCCCAGCGTGCAGCCTTACCTGATCAGCCTGTTCCGTGCCGACCCGTCGGCCGCGTTCGCCAAATTGCGCATGCCCGCGCTGATCATCCAGGGCAGCAACGATATCCAGGTGGGTGTGGGCGACGCGCAGCAACTGAAGAAGGCCAAACCCGATGCGCAACTTGTGTTGATCGAGGGTATGAACCATGTGATGCGTATTGTGCCCAACGACGTGAAGCAGCAATTGGCCTCCTACAATGCCCCCCAACTGCCGCTCGCTGCTGAGCTGGGCAGCCGCCTTGTGCGCTTTATCGACGGACTTCACCCCCGTTAAGCGACAATTTGCCTCCAGTCCTGAGAGAAACGGCCGATAAGCCCAGAGTCGACAGTAAAAAGACTGTCGACTTGCTGGGTTTGGACAGGATCGCGCCGCATGACAACCACAGAAGCAACACCGGAATCCACCGCCGACACCCCGGCTGAAAAAACCGAGGCCGTCGACGCGGCACCCCTGCCGTGGGCGGATGTACAGGCCGAGCATTTCAAGATGCTGCGCCTTGCGCCCCTGGCCACTGACCGTGCCACCGGTGTACGACCGTTGCGCTTCGTGCAGTTCGGCTATGCCGAACGCAATGACAAACACCACAGCTTGCTGCGCATGGTCATCCAGCTGCCAGGCCAGCGGGTACGCCGTGAACAGAACCATCTGGATATCTGGGTCGACCACGACAAGCACCGTGTGCACTTCGGCCCCGGCAACAGCCTGGAAATCGAACCGGCCAACCGCGGCATCGGTCGCTTCCTGGTGGCCCAAGGCGCTGCATGGGCGAAGAAGAAGTGGTCGCACTACCGCGTCGACGGCGTTGACCTGGCCAACAAAGATGCATTGAACGAGGCCACCCGCCTGCGCCGCGATCACTTCTTGCGCATCCAGGGGTTTGATGTGGCCTACGCCGATGTGCAGCACCTGAAAGGCAACGTGCAGCCGGGCAAGGTCGGCGATGTGCTGGACAGCTGGAACACCGAGAAGGTGCAGTTTGTGGAGATTCTCGAAGCCGCGCAGATGCTGCAGCAGGCCGAGCAGAACTTGGCGGAGCAGGAAGTGAAGCTGCGCAAGGAAGAGGAAAAGGTTACCAAGTTCAAGCGTGAGGACAGCGGGTTGCGGTTTACCATCACGTGCTTGGTGGCGTTTACGGTGTTTCAGGCGGGGTTGCTGATCTGGATTGCCACCCACCGCTAGTGAGCTGGAACGCAGTCAAAGGTGGGAGCCGGCTTGCCTGCGAAAGCGGCCTCACAGCTGACCACAATCTAACTGCCACCCCACGATCCAAATGTGGGAGCTGGCTTGCCTGCGAAGGCGGCCTCACAGCCGACCACAATCTAACTGCCACCCCAGGATCCAAATGTGGGAGCTGGCTTGCCTGCGAAGGCGGCCTGACAGCCGACCACAATCTAACTGTCCCCCCACGATCCAAATGTGGGAGCTGGCTTGCCTGCGAAAGCGGCCTGACAGCCGACCACAATCTAACTGTCACCCCCGCGATCCAAATGTGGGAGCTGGCTTGCCTGCGAAAGCGGCCTGACAGCCGACCACAATCAAACTGTCCTCCCACGATCCAAAAATGTGGGAGCTGGCTTGCCTGCGAAAGCGGCCTAACAGCCGACCACAATCTAACTGTCGCCCCACGATCCAAATGTGGGAGCCGGCTTGCCTGCGAAGGCGGCCTGACAGCCGACCACAATCTAACTGTCATCCCGCGATCCAAATGTGGGAGCTGGCTTGCCTGCGAAGGCGGCCTGACAGCCGACCAGGATGTTGGATCAGACCGAGTACATATCCGTGACTTGGGTAACGGCTGCTAATGGTTCCGCCCTTACGGCGGCTCACTTTGGAAAAGCCCCAAAGTAAGCAAAGGGCTCTTGCCCCAACACTCGGCACCTCGCCTAGGCTCGGTGTGCCCGTAATCCGACAGGTATTTGGGGGGCCGCCGCCACGCGCCATCCATGGCGCGGGGCGGCTAAACCGGCATCCCTGCCGGTTTACCCCCCAAATCCCTGTCGAATTCCGGCCAGCGTGTTTGACGGGGCGCCTAAGATCAAAGGCAACATCAAGATCAAGAGCGGCTCGCTTCGCATCGTGGTTAGGGTTGGTTGGTGCGAAGATACCTGTGGAATACGCACCTGTAGGAGCCGGCAAGCCGGGCTCCTACAGATTGTGCCTCACACTCGGGCGGCGAAGACGGCCTGATGCTGGCGGCATTGCTCCGCGGTGAGCATGAACACGCCGTGGCCACCGCGCTGGAAGTCCAGCCAGGCGAAGTCCACTTCCGGGTACAGCGCTTCGACGTGCACCTGGCTGTTGCCCACTTCAACAATCAGCAGGCCCTTCTCGGTCAGGTGGTCTGCCGCTTCGGCCAGCATGCGCCGTACCAGGTTCAAGCCATCGTCGCCGCAGGCCAGGCCCAGTTCCGGTTCGTGCTGGTATTCATCCGGCATGTCGGCGAAGTCTTCGGCATCCACGTACGGCGGGTTCGACACGATCAGGTCAAAGCGCTGGCCCGGCAGGCCGTCGAAGCCGTCGCCCTGCACGGTGTATACGCGCTCGTCGACGCCGTGGCGCTCGATGTTCTGGTTGGCGACTTCCAGTGCTTCGAAGGACAAGTCCCCCAGTACCACTTCAGCGTCCTGGAACTCGTAGGCGCAGGCGATGCCGATGCAGCCGGAGCCGGTGCACAGGTCGAGGATGCGCGCCGGTGGCTGGGCCAGCCAAGGTTCGAAGCGGTTTTCGATCAGCTCGCCAATCGGTGAGCGCGGGATCAACACGCGCTCGTCGACGATAAACGACAGGCTGCAGAACCAGGCCTCTTTCAGCAGGTAAGCCGTGGGCACACGCTCATGGATACGGCGATGCAGCAGACGCTGTACGTGGGAGATTTCCTCTTCTTCCAGGTTGCAATCCAGATAGCTATCGGCAATTTCCCACGGCAGGTGCAAGGCGCCGAGCACCAATTGCCGGGCTTCGTCCCAGGCATTGTCGGTACCATGCCCAAAAAAAAGCTCTTCCCCATGGAAACGGCTGACAGCCCAACGGATGTGGTCGCGCACGGTGCGCAGGCGGGATGTGATCACGGGGGCAAGCTCCTGGGAAAAAACGACTGGCAATTCTAACAGCCTTCACCTGTACCGACGATGTACGAAAACCCTTCGCCATCCGTCGGATTTCATACAAATTGCCATCATTGTGTTAAACAGGCCCACCTCTTGACATGGCTGCACGTCAACAACGGCGTACCTTACGATGGTAGCGATTCACAGAACCGCTCAGCCAGTGGACAATGTCACAAAAGCCCCCCTCACAGGAGCCCCAGAATGTCCGTTCCAAAGACGATGTTTCAACTCAGCGGTCGTGGTTACGCAGCAGCGAACCTCAGCCATGCGACCCTCGTGATCATCGACGCCCAGAAGGAATACCTCAGCGGTCCGCTCGCCCTCTCGGGCATGGACGCTGCCGTTGGCAACATCAAGCAACTGGTTGGCGCAGCGCGCAATGCCGGGCGCCCGATCGTGCACGTGCGCCACCTGGGCACCGTGGGCGGCCTGTTCGACCCCCAGGGCGAGCGCGGCGAATTCATCCCGGGCCTTGAGCCTGAGGGTGACGAAACCATCATCGGCAAGCTGCTGCCCAGCGCGTTCCACGGCACCGGCCTGGAAAAACACTTGCAGGACCTCGGCTCCCTGGACCTGATCGTCTGCGGTTTCATGAGCCATTCCAGCGTCAGCACCACCGTGCGTGCCGCCAAGAACCTGGGCTTTCGCTGCACCCTGGTGGAAGACGCCTGCGCCACCCGTGACCTGCCGTACAAAGGCGGCATCCTGAGCGCCGAACACGTACAGCAGACCGAAATGGCCATCATGGCCGACAACTTCGCCACCCTGGCGTTGACCAAAGATCTGATCTGATCGACCTTCTGATGAGCGGCGCGGCAGTGTTTATTGCCCCGCTCATCCGCAATGCCTTTTCATTTGGCGCATTTACCCCTCGTCCCGGAACAACCTGTGTATTGTCCGGTCGAAGGGCCGATACCCTGGAGGAAAGGTCGGAATGAAGATATCCGATGGTTTTGATGCTCGTCGCTTGCGCCCCAAGGGCCCGAGCAATTGGCGTCTGCGCCTGGTGGCCGGCATTGCCGCGCTGCTGGCGATTGTAGGTGTGCTGTTGGCCGGCGCTGGTGGCGCCGGTTTGTTTGGTCATTCGCCGGCCCTTGGCGAACTGAATGCCAGCCCCGGTGGCTCGGCGATTCTGTTGGTGATAGGCCTGCTGGTGCTGTGGCTGGGTATCTGGTTGTGGCGGCGCAGCCGTCGGAAAATGCGCCAACCGTTGTCGCTGAATATCGCATCGCACCTGATGAAAAAGCACGACTGATGGCGCTTGGATAGCGTTTCCTGCGCCCCGGCCGCCGCGATTTAGGTAAACTGCCCGCCCTTCGCGGAGGCTGACATGCAAGACGACGATTTTTCCCTGTTCAAAAACGAGCTGCGCGGCGTCAAGCCGATCAAGCACGACCGCGCCGACACCGGCAAACCCAAGGCTGACCGGGCGCAAATCGCCAAACTGCGCCAGGCCGCGACCGTGCGCACCGATGCCACCACCGTGGACGGCCTCTCGGACCAGTTCGTGATCGACGTCGGCCCCGAAGACGAGCTGATGTGGGCCCGCGACGGCGTGCAGGAAAGCCAGATGCGCAAGCTCAAGGCCGGCCAGATCCCGTTCGAAGGCAGCCTCGACTTGCACGGCATGACCGTGGAAAAAGCCCGGGAAACCTTGTGGGCCTTCCTGGCCGAAGCGACCAAGTTCGAAATCCGCTGCGTACGCGTCACCCACGGCAAGGCCGTGCGGTTGGACGGCAAGCGCCCAATGATCAAGAGCCACGTCAACACCTGGCTGCGCCAGCATGCCCAGGTACTCGGCTTTACCTCGTGCCAGCCCCGCCACGGCGGCGCCGGTGCGGTGTATGTGATGCTCAAGCGCACCATGATGGAAGGGCGCGACGAGTAACAAGTGCCATCGTCAGGCTTGCAGCGATGTGCCCGCCACCGTAACCTTGCGCTTTGCGAAAATCCCACAGGTAGTTTCATGTCCCTGGAACAGAATTACACCGCGATCCTCGGCCAACTCGGCGAGGACGTTTCCCGCGAGGGCCTGCTCGACACGCCAAAGCGTGCCGCCAAGGCGATGCAGTACCTTTGCCGCGGCTATGAGCAGACTCTGGAAGAGGTCACCAACGGTGCCTTGTTCAGCTCCGACAACAGCGAAATGGTGCTGGTCAAGGACATCGAGTTGTACTCGCTGTGCGAACACCACCTGCTGCCGTTTATCGGCAAGGCTCACGTCGCCTATATCCCGAGCGGCAAAGTGCTGGGCCTGTCCAAGGTTGCGCGGATTGTCGACATGTATGCCCGCCGCCTGCAGATCCAGGAAAACCTCAGCCGCCAGATCGCCGACGCGGTGATGCAAGTGACCGGCGCCCTGGGCGTGGCCGTGGTGATCGAAGCCAAGCACATGTGCATGATGATGCGCGGTGTGGAAAAACAGAATTCGTCGATGATCACCTCGGTGATGCTGGGTGAGTTCCGCGAAAACGCGGCCACCCGTAGCGAATTCCTCAGCCTGATCAAGTAACGGGCTGCGTAAGAAAAAACCGGCGTTCATCGCCGGTTTTTTTTCGCTTGCAGAATTAAGGTAAGCTGCGGCCCCTTCTGTCATGGGCAAGAGGTTTCAGCCATGTTCGTCAAAGCACTTCGAGTCGGCCTCGGCCACATCATCATCGCGGGCGACTTCCTGACCCGCCCCCGCAAAAAGCAGCGTCCCGCCGAGCAGCAGGCGCAGGTGAATGCCGCCGCCAAGGAACTGACCCTCTATCAATTCCACGCCTGCCCATTCTGCGTGAAGACTCGCCGTACCCTGCATCGCCTGAATGTACCGGTGGCCCTGAAGGACGCGAAAAACAACGAGCAGGACCGCCAGACCCTGCTGGAACAAGGCGGCAAGATCAAGGTGCCGTGCCTGCGTATCGAAGAGAATGGCCAGACCACCTGGATGTACGACTCCAAGGTGATCATCGATTACCTCGACAAGCGCTTCGCCGCAATCTGACAGACACCGCCCTCCCGTTGGCGCCCGACTTGCCGGCGATGGCGTGCAAAAAACCACCGCCTGGCTTTCGGGCCCATCGCCGGCAAGCCGGGTTCCTACAGGTTGATGTCTAAATCCAGCAGCGCGGACCCCAGGCACTTGCCATGGGCATCCAGCGCCAGCGAACGGGTGACCCCGCCGCGCAAGATCCCCGGTAGCACGAAGTTGAGTGCCTGCACATTTGGCAATTCGTACCGCCGCACGGGTGCGGCGCCGGGCTCCAGCAGGTCCGCAAAAAATGCTGTTACGCGCTCGGCCGTCAGGTGTTCGCACAGCAACGGGTAATCCTCGCCACGGTACGCAATGATCGAGATATTCGACGTGTCGCCCTTATCCCCGGTGCGGGAATGGGCCAGTGTGTGCAGCTTCATGCTTCGATCCTCGGTTTGACCGCACCACGCGGCAGCAGCAAAGACGCCACCGCCACCACCTGCCGCAGGCTTTTACTGGCGCCACCACCACCGGACGGGCCGTTGGTGTAGAGGGTTTCCACTTCATTGCCCACGCGCACCGCTTCACCGCGCTCTTCACAGCGCGCCGCCACGCGCAGGCGCACTTCCCAGGGCTCGACCGTGCTGCGCGGGCCGTGCAGCGAGTCCATGCCGATCAGTTCGGCGCGCACGTCCTGCATGTTCACGCCCATCAACTCAAGCCGCTTGAGGACGACCTCTCGCGCCAACTGCGCCCGCGCGACCGCGCCGGGGCCGCCGTAGGACATCTGCCCTTCGCCGATCCAACCGTCCAGGTAACCCACGCTGACTTTCAACTGCTCGGGTCGTGCACGGCCATCCGCCCCCACGGCGCGAATGCGATCAACGCCCTCCTCCACAAAGCCCACGTGGGAAAAGTCCGCGGTCACATCCGGCGTCAGATACGCCGCCGGGTCGTGCACTTCGTAGATCAGTTGCTCAGTGCAGGTGGCGCGGCTGACCCGCCCACCGGAGCCGCTGACCTTGGTGATCAGCGCGTCGCCATCGGCATCGATCTCGGCCAACGGAAAGCCCAGGCGCGCCAGGTCGTCCACATCCTTGAAACCGGGGTCGGCAAAATAGCCGCCGCTGACTTGCCCGGCGCATTCGAGCAAATGCCCGACCAGGGTACCTCGGCCCAGGCGTTGCCAGTCGTCCGCCGCCCAGCCGAATTCGAACATCTGCGGCGCCAGGAACAACGAAGGGTCGGCCACCCGCCCGGTGATCACCACATCGGCATCAGCGCGCAACGCCTCCAGAATGCCGTCGACACCCAGGTAGGCATTCGCAGAGATCAGCCGCTCGCCCAGGGAGCCGACGGTCTGGCCGTTGTCCAGCAACCACTCTGGCTGCAACACCGTCAACACATCGTCGCCGACCACGGCAACCACCTTGAGACCAAGGCCCAACTCGCTGGCAATTCGCCGCACTTCAACTGCCGCTGCCACCGGGTTGGCCGCGCCCATATTGGTGATCACCCGCAAACGCCGGCGCCCGGCCTTCACACCAACGAACGGCAACACCCGGCGCATGCGCTCACTCAGGAGCGGGTCGTAGCCACCCTGCGGGTCACTGATGCGCGCCTGCTGCGCCAGGGCAATCGTGCGTTCGGCCAGGCATTCGAACACCAGGTAATCCAAGTCGCCGTATTCGGCCAACTCGACTGCAGGTTCGATACGGTCACCGGAATAGCCGGCGCCGGAACCGATGCGCAAGGTTTTCATTTCAAATAACTCCCAGGAGCAACGCCGTCAGGGTCATCAACACTGACGCGGCAAACAGAAACGGAATGGTGAAGCGTTGGTGGTCGGCCAATTCGACCTTGCACAGGCCCACCAGCAGGAAGGTTGCGGGGGTCAGCGGGCTGACCGGGAAACCGGTGGTGTGCACGCCCAGCAATGAGGCCTGGGCCACTTGCAGCGGGTCGACGCCCAGGGCCTTGCCGACTTCGGCGATCACAGGCATCACGCCGAAATAATAGGAATCAGGGTCGAACAGCATGCTCAGCGGCATGGAAATGAAGCCCACCACCGCCGGGATCAACTTGCCATGGCCCGCCGGAATCTGCGCCACCGCCACTTCGGCAATGGCCTTGAGCATGCCGGTACCCTGCATGATCCCGGTGAACACCCCGGCGGCCAAGAGGATGCTGGCCATGGTCAGGGCGGTCTTCGCATGAGCATCAATGCGGGCGCGCTGGGCGTCGACGTTCGGGTAGTTGATGCACAGCGCCACGACGGTGCCGAGCATGAACATCACCACCGGGTCGACCCAACCGGCAATCATCACCACCATCACCAGCACGGTGAGGATCAGGTTGACCCAGAAGAGGCGCGGACGACGCAGCTTGATGTCATCGTCACTGAGCACCCGCTGCGGCACGGCATCCACGCTGGAGCCGGCGCCGAGGCCCAGGCGTTTTTCTTCGCGACGGCCGAGCCACCAGGCACAGGCAAACACAAAGATCAGGCCGACGATCTGCACCGGGATCAGTGGCTGGAACAGGTCCGCCACCGGCACATGCAGTGCCGCAGACGAGCGCAACACCGGCCCGGTCCAGGGCAGGAAGTTGACCCCGGCCGCCATCGCGCACACGCAGGCCAGGATGCGTTTATCGATGCCCAGCCGCGTATACAGCGGCAGCATCGCCGGCACCGTCACCAGAAAGGTCACCGCGCCGGAACCGTCCAGGTGCACCAGCAGCGCCAGGGTCGCGGTGCCTACGACAATTCGTGTAGGACGCGTCCCTACCGTGCGCAAGATGCGGTCAATGATGGGGTCGAGCATGCCAGCATCGGTCATGATCCCGAAAAACAGGATCGCAAACACAAACATACCCACCACGGGGGCGACGTTCTTGATACCGGTGATGATGAAAGCACTGGTTTGCAGGCCGAATCCGCCGAGCAGCGCAGCGATGATCGGCAAGGCGATCAGGGCCACCAGCGGCGAAAGGCGTTTGCTCATGACGGCAGCGAGCAGGCACAGGATGGTAATGACACCCAGGGTAGCGAGCATGGGTTACTCCAGAGCGGCCTTGATGGCCGGTTATTGTTTTCACTGGAGTATTGGAAGCGGGTTAGTCTTTGTAAATTGGAATATTCACCAGCCAGTGTTCGGAAAAACAAAATGAAGAACAGCATCCAGCACATTCAGGCGTTCCTTGCGGTCGCCCGCACCGGCAGTTTCACCAAGGCGGCCAATGAGCTGCATCTGTCGCCGTCGGCGCTGACGGTGCAAGTCCAACAGTTGGAAGACTGGCTAGGCGTCGCCCTGCTCGATCGCAGCCCGCGCCATGTCAGCATTACCGCCGCCGGCCAGGACGCCCGCGGGCCGATGGAAAAACTGCTGCTCGACCTGGACAACATTGTCACCGGCTCCCGCGACCTTGCTGCCTTGCGCCGTGGCGTGGTCACCATCGCCGCCCTGCCCTCGGTGTGCGCCGGCACCCTGCCGCCGGTTCTACGCCTGTTCCGCGAACGTTTTGCCGGGATTGAAGTACGCCTGCATGACCTGGTGGCTCATCGCATTCATGCCCAGGTGCGTTCCGGCGAAGTGGATTTCGGCATTGGCGTGCGCGCACGGCTCAGCCATGGCCTGGACTTCGTGCCGGTGCTGAATGATCGCTTGTGTGCATTTGTGCCGGTGGATCATCCGCTGACCCGCCATCGCACACTGGCCCTGGAACAACTGGCGGACCAACCGATCATCCTCACAGGGCGTGACAGCAGCGTGCGTGAACAAGTGGACGCGCTGTTCGATGAGACGCGCCTGACGATGAATGCGGGGATGGAGGCCAACTACATGTCGACCGTGTTGGCGCTGGTGCGCCAGGGTTTGGGGATCAGTGTGCTGCCGGAGTCGGCGGCGGACAGCCTGGAGGGGTTGAAGCGCATCGACATCGATCACCCCGGCGTGAACCGGGAGATCGGGTTGATCAGTCGCAGCGGGATGGGGTTGAGTCCGGCGGCACAACGCTGCTTTGACCTGCTGCACGACGAACTATCTGACACACCGTAGCGCTAAATGTGGGGCTTGCTCGCGAATGCAGTGTGTCAGTCACTGATGATTCGACTGACGCAGCGTATTCGCGAGCAAGCACCACATTTGCGCCTCGTTGTCAGTCGAGCATTGGCACGTGCTTGGGATGGCTGGCAACACGCTTCAACCACGCCTGCACACCCGGATAAGCATCCAACTCAAAACCACCCTCATTTGCCACATGGGTGTAGGCATACAAGGCCACGTCCGCAATGGAGAACTGCTCGCCGACCAGGTACGGCGTCAGTTGCAGTTGGCGCTCCATGACCTTGAGGGCCTTGTAACCGCCCTTGTGCAGTTTCTTGTATTCCTCCAGGCGGTCTTCGGGAAGGCCCAGGTAAAACTGGATAAACCGCGCCACCGCAATGTACGGCTCATGGCTGTATTGCTCGAAAAACTGCCATTGCAGCACTTGGGTGCGCAGGCGCGGCTCGGTCGGCAGGAACTCACTGCCATCGGCGAGGAAGTTGAGAATCGCGTTGGACTCCCACAGGCAGGTGCCGTCTTCCAGTTCCAGCACGGGGATCTTGCCATTGGGGTTCTTCGCCAGGAACTCGGCGGTCTGGGTGTCACCCTTGAGGATGTCCACATCGATCCATTCATACGGAATGCCCAGCAGGCTGAGCATCAATTTGACCTTGTAGCAGTTGCCCGACTTGTAATCGCCATAAACCTTGTACATGGGGCTCCCCTTATGCCGCTTGCGCGTGCTGTGCTTGACGGACCACCGCGGCCAGGCGCTTGAGACCTTCGTCCAGGCGGGCCGGGTCGATATGGCTGAAATTGAGCCGCAACGAGCCAAGGTGTTGGTCTGGCTCGGAAAAGAACGGTTCACCGGGCATGAACGCGACGTTCTGGTCGAGCGCTTGAGCCAACAAGGTGCGGGTGTCGAGCGGCTGTTTCAAGGTCAGCCAGAAGAATAATCCACCCTGGGGCACTTGCCAGTCGGCCAGGTCGCTGAAATGCCGTTCCAGTGCGGCCTGGAAAGCGTCGCGGCGTTCGCGGTAAAAGCTGCGCAGTTGCACCAAGTGATGCTGGTATTTTTGCGTGCCGATCCACTGCATCGCCTGCCATTGACCGACGCGGTTGGTGTGCAGGTCCGCCGACTGCTTGAGCTTGAGCAGGTGTGGGAACAAGTCCGGGCTGGCGATCAGGTAGCCGACGCGCAGCCCTGGCAACAAGGTCTTGGACACGGTGCCGGTGTAAATCCAACTGGCCTTTTGCAGGCGCCCGACGATGGGTTTGGCGCTGCCGCCGTCGAAGGTCAATTCGCGGTAGGGTTCGTCTTCGATCAGGGTCACGCCGAACTCATCGAGCAACGCCGCGACGGCCTCGCGCTTGGCTTCGCTGTAACGCACGGCCGAGGGGTTCTGGAAGGTCGGGATCAGGTAGATGAACGCCGGGCGATGGCGTTCGAGGTTTGTACGCAACGCGGCCAGGTCGGGACCGTCGGCTTCCAGTTGCACGGTCAGGCAGTGCGCGCCGAACAATTGGAAGATCTGCAAGGCGGCCAGGTAGGTCGGGCCTTCCAACAGGATTTGCGTGCCTTTATCGATATAGAGCTTGGCCGCCAGGTCGAGGGTTTGCTGGGAGCCGCTGACCACCAGCACCTGGCTGGCCTGGCACGGCACACCCAAGGCGCGTGCTTCTGCGGCGAGCAGTTCGCGCAGCTGTGGTTCGCCTTCGCTCATGCCGTACTGGCCGATGTTCAGCGGCATGTCGTCCCAGTTCAGTGCGGGCAGCATGGCTTCTGCGGGCAGGCCACCGGCGAACGACATCACTTCCGGACGCTGGGCGGCCGCGAGGATTTCACGGATCAAGGAGCTTTTAAGGCGCGTAACACGTTCAGAGAAGGCCATAAGGTCACCGGTAGCGAAGCCTGTGGGAAATACGTCAAACTGGTTGACCGAAATTACGATGACTTGCACGGATACGTCAATATGCTTGACCTTAAAAACCCAACCGCCCAGCAAGAGGCCATGGAAGCGTTCTTCTTTGGCTACCAGGCGTTCACCGCCAAGGCTGACGAAATGCTCGAGCGCCGTGGCCTGAGCCGGGTGCACCAGCGCATCGTGTTTTTTATCGCGCGCTACCCTGCCTTGAGCGTGAAAGAACTGCTGGAACTGCTGGGCGTGAGCAAGCAGGCGCTGAACATACCGCTGCGCCAACTGCAGGAAATGCACTTGGTGAACAGCGTTGCGTCCGAGACCGACAAGCGCAAACGCCTGCTTGAACTCACGGAAGAAGGCCTGCGTTTCGAGCAATCCCTGCGCCGTGAACAAGTGAAGTTGTTGCAGCGCGCGTTCGGCGAGGCCGGGGAAGAAGCGGTAGCGGGATGGCTGGCCGTCAATCAAGCATTGAGCGGTTGACCTATCCCCTCACACCGCTATTCGAAAACATTATTTGCTTTATTTGTATACAAAAGCATAATTCGCCTCGCGCGAGTTCCTGACCTATTGGTCAACAAAACCCGCCAGTACCTCAAAGCGCTGTTGCCTACACCTGTGACCGGCGCTGGAAATAACAATAAAACTCTTGAGGAGTACTCGCTGTGGATAGCCGCAAATCCGAAGCCCCGACGCTGGACCTTGCCCCCTCACAGAACAGTTGGCTGGAACGCCTGTTCAAACTGCGCTTGCATGGCACCACAGTGAAGACCGAGCTGATCGCCGGCCTCACTACCTTCATCACCATGGCCTACATCATCTTCGTCAACCCCAACATCATGGCCGACGCTGGCATCGATCACGGCGCGGCGTTCGTCGCCACCTGCATCGCCGCCGCCTTGGGCTGCCTATTGATGGGCCTGTACGCCAACTGGCCCGTGGGCCTCGCGCCGGGCATGGGCCTGAACGCGTTTTTCACCTACACCGTGGTCGGCACCATGGGCTACACCTGGGAAACCGCGCTGGGTGCGGTGTTTATTTCCGGCGTGCTGTTCATGGGCCTCACCCTGTCCCGCGTGCGTGAATGGTTGCTCAACAGCATCCCCGTGAGCCTGCGGCATGCCATGGGCGCAGGGGTGGGCCTGTTCCTCGGGGTGATTGGCCTGAAGACCGCCGGCATCATCGTCGACAGCCCAGCTACCTTGATCAAGCTCGGCTCCTTGCACGAGCCGGCGCCGCTGCTGGCGGCCGTGTGCTTCCTGCTGATCGCCATTCTCAGCTATCACCGTGTGTTCGGCGCGATCCTGATCAGCATCATCGCCGTGACCCTCGCCGGCTGGGGCCTGGGCCTGGTGCACTACAACGGCATCCTCTCCACCCCACCCAGCCTGGCGCCGACCTGGATGGCCATGGATATCAAGGGTGTATTCAATGTAAGCATGATCAGCGTTGTATTTGCCTTTCTTTTTGTACACATGTTCGACACCGCAGGTACACTGATGGGCGTCGCGCAACGGGCCGGCCTGGTGAATGCCGATGGCAAGATCGACAACCTGTCCCGCGCCTTGAAGGCCGACAGTGCTTCCAGCGTATTCGGCGCCATGGTCGGCGTTCCACCGGTTACCAGTTACGTGGAGAGTGCCGCAGGTGTGGCCGCTGGCGGTCGCACCGGGCTGACAGCGGTGACGGTAGGCATCCTGTTTGTGGCGGCGATGTTTTTCGCGCCGTTGGCCGGCATGATTCCGGCGTACGCCACGGCGGGTGCGTTGATTTATGTGGCAATGCTGATGATGGCAAGCATGGCCCATATCAATTGGGATGAAGCCACCGACAGCATTCCGGCAATCGTCACCGCGATCATGATGCCGCTGACGTTTTCGGTCGCCGACGGGATCGCCCTGGGGTTTATCACCTACGTGGCGCTCAAGGCGGGCACCGGCAAGTACCGCGAGATTTCTGTGAGCCTGTGGGTGCTGTGCGCGATTTTTATCGCCAAATTCATATTTCTATAAGGAGTAACGGATGAACCTGGAAACCTGGCTACTGTTCAGCGGCGCGGCATTGGTGGTGATTCTGATCCCCGGGCCGTTGTCACTGTTGATGATCAGCAACAGCCTCAATTATGGCTTGCGTCGGTCATACCCAGCGTTTCTGGGTGGGGTGTTTGCCTCTATCTGTTTGCTCAGCGCCTCGGCCCTCGGTTTAGGCGCGCTACTGCTGGCGTCGGAACAACTGTTCAGCGCCTTGAAAGTGCTTGGCGCGGCGTACCTGTTTTATCTGGCCTGGCAAAGCTGGCAGCAATCGCGGCAGCCGGCACACGCTGCCGAAGTCCCACCGGTAGCGAGCACGCCGCGCTTTCGCGCCCTGTTTGGCCGTGCGTTTGTACTAGGCGCCAGCAACCCCAAGGACATTCTGTTTTTCGCCGCGTTCCTGCCGCAATTTCTCAGCAGCCAGCAAGCGTTCCTGCCGCAGTTGCTGATAATGATTGCGACGTGGACGCTACTCGATTTGCTCTGCAAGCTGGCCTACGGCCTGGGCGCGCACGGCGCCGCCCGCTACTTGCGCAGCGGCAAGGGCCAGAGTTGGTTCAACCGCATCAGCGCCGCCCTGTTCAGTGGGGCGGGCATTGTTTCGCTGATCAAGGTCAGGCTGCCAGTTTGACGAAGTAAACAGTGGCCGATACCCGCCCATTAACGGGCCACTGGATGCCGGCCAAAATACGCACCAAGCGTTGCTCACTCAGTGCGAGCTTGACCTCGGCCGACAACGCCGTGTTCATATAGACGGCGGATCGCCCCAGGAACCAATTATCCGTCAACCTGTTGCCCAAGGGGAGGCTGGCCTTTTCAATCCAGTGAAAAGTCAGGTAGTAGAGCATGCCGGGTGAACGGGGGTGTGTGGCGACGGCTTCCTGTACGGATTTGCCGCGTTTGACTTCGAGCTCCCGAACACTGAACCCTTGCTCCTGCAGCACGCTCTTGACGGCATCGCGCTGCGCGACACCGCGTTCAGCCGCCCGCCCTTTGCCTTCGCGCTGCAGCGGTTTTGCCAAGCGGCGCGGCGGCGTGAAATCAACACGCGTGAAGCCAGGGGCTGCGCCCTGGTAGCCGACGAATGTAGTGCTTCGTCCTCGTTCAGTTGGCCGTAACATCCTCAGCAAATCGTCCGTCTGCCCAGGTTTTGCAGGTGCTGGCGGCAACCAGCCGTCCAGCGTTGCGCGCACATTGAGCATATGAGTCGCCGTCGCCGCCCTGGTCGTATCTGACAGCTCAATCATCCTCGCCACGGCAAATTCGCGACTCTTATGCGTCATGGACGGAAAGGCGTCCGCCACATACTCCGTGAGCGGCTTATCGAACAAGGGCGCATGCAGTTGCCACCCGCCCGTTGGCGTGCGAGACGCTGGAAGGGGTTGCTCTACCAGATGCGTGCTTGTCCAACGCTCGATATCGACGCGAGCCAACGAGACCGGGGGCTCATTCTTCGTAATAAACACGATACGGTTCAAAGGTGCTTGCCCACCCTGCGGCAGCAACCTGTAAAAACCGCTTGAGGGGTCTGTGAAGCTCGTATAGGCAGGGGCGACCCGGAGGGCATTGTAGGAAAACCCGTGAGCATCCAATGGCACAAAGAAAATGCCAGGTGCGGGGGAGTTTAATTGCGGACTGATCTGGATTTGCATACGCCAATCGAGCCAATGGAGGGCGGGTGTGGAGGACTGGAGGATCCTGTTTTCGGTAGCCGTGCGCACGACGGGTGGCCACCAGTCCGGCGCCGGCGATGCCCGGGAGGGCCATGGATCAAGCACGCCCGAACTCGTTCCAGCCGCCGGCAGAGGCGCGTCCGCGCCGAGTAACCACTCCCGGGATTCATGGATGTTGATGATCAGTTCGTCCTGTTCCGGCAGCTGCTTGTTTTTCAAGCGCAACGACGGCTCGTTCGCGCGCCGGTAAACCGGATAATGGTGAGTGCCGTCCACCACAAACAGCTCGCCATTTTTGACGTAGACACCTTCCCGCCCCGGCCCCTTCAACGCCACAGCGTCTTCGTGCACCGATTTGACTTTAAAACGCTCCAGTGCCGGAAGCTGCCTCACCGATGGGGTCGAGGGGAAGGTAGGGGCCGGCTCCACACGCCAGCGATGCATCCGCCGCAAAGCCGGAGGCAGAGCAGACCGTGCAGCACCCGCCCCCGCTCTACCCGGGCCAGGTATGAAGGTCATGACCAGGCCGACCATGAAAAATTTTATCGTATCGGCGAGCACGCCTTTATCACGGGGGTCGCCAGAGCGTTGATAACGTTGCGCGGCGATGTGCAACTCATAGAGGTCACTGAACAGCCCGAGAATCGGAATAAAGACACTCAATACCATGCGTATTTTGGCGACGCTCTCATCGCGAAGACGGCGGGTTCGATATTTTTCCAGCGCCTTGTTGGAGTAACTGGCCGCCTGTGTCTGGCGCTGCAGCTCATGTACGTACCCGCGGTACAGCAACGCCTGGGCATCGCAGCCGGGGTTGGCGACGATTGCCAGCCAATCCTGCGGATCACTGGCAATCTGTTCGGACAACTGCTCCTCTATCTCGTCAAGCGACAGCGATGGCTCCCGATGCTTCACCCGAAGCGCGCGAGATAACCGCCAAATCCCTTTCACAAAGGCGGTACCGGTGGCCACATCGAGAATGCTGGTGGCCTCTGGTTCAAGCGTTGCCTGAAAGGCCCAACCCGGCGCGACCTGCCGCGCCAGCGCCTTGGCGTTATCGGGCAATGCGCCCAGGCGGTTCAACTCAGCTCGGGCCTTTTCAAGCCCGCTGTACTCAGTGAGCACCAACGCGTGCGGGGCCTGGGGCCAATAGACCACGCAAAGTCCGGAGCGCTTGTCTTCTACCACCACTATCCCGGCGACATAGCGATCATGTTGCATCGTATGTCCCACCACATGAACCCCATGCAGTCGTAATTCATGTTGGTTTTTCAACAGATCCTGCGGCGCACGTGCGGCCATTGCCGTGCTGAACACGCTCTGTGCTGTGGTGGACAACCCCTGTTGAACCGCGCAAAACAGATGATAATCAGCGCCCGTGCGCAACACGCGATTCAATAACTCGGGAATACGTCCTTCGCTGGGCGAGTGGTCGGGGCTGGCCGGTGGGTAAAAGGTGTTTTTTATCAACCCGTCGTAGTGACCGCCGATATCCAGCGAAGAGATCATTTGCCTCAGATGGTTAACATGAAAGCCTGGCCATGGCCTTCGCAGAATACAGGCACGGTTTAATTTGTACTGCGTCCAAGATGCCAGCGGATCAAGGTTTTGCAGCGCCACCTCCAACAGACTGAAGGCCCTGCATGCAGAAGACAGGGGCAATAGGGTTCGCGGACCCTTCAGGAGGCAAGCCTCTTCATAATCACAATACGTGCCGTGAATATCGCCAGACATCGCGATAAAGGGCTCATCCACACCAATCTCCAAGGCGATCCCCTCGCGACGCAAGCGGGCGGTCAACGCTTGGCGGGCATAGGTGTGCAAGTCCGGCAGACGTTGCTCTTGCCGCGCTAAAAATGCCCAGACGCTGCTCATGTACAGCGTCTGCAAGCGCCTGAAGGGTCTACGCTGCGCACGCGTTGCCCCCGTTAACCATGCCGGCAGTTTTTTCGCTTCAAGCGCAACCTTGCGCAGCAGCTCAATATTCGCCTGCGCGCGGCTCAGAGTACTGTTGACAGGAACCTGCAGGTGTTGCTTCAGCTCAATCAGCAGCAGCGCACGGCTCAACTGCGGATCCTTTACCTCGCTGAAAACACCGGTGATATCTTCACTGCTTTTGTGCAAACGGTCGTAGGCCCCCAGCAATTTCTTGAGCGTGGCCAGCGCGGGTTTACCTGGGATCTCTACATAGCGCACGCTCAGGGTTTCACGGGCGGCGTGTGCACGTAAGTCGCGACGCTTATCGCGCTCCACACAGCCCCACAGCACAGAGTCGTCCCGGCTGCTCAGGCTCGCCTTGAGACTGCGGGTTAACCGCTCCATCCCGGAAAAAGCCAACACCCCCCCCTCCACCCCAAAAGCGTACAGAACCACGGGGAGCTGGCGCGTCGGCCTCCTGAGCGCCGCTGCCGTGGTGACCACCCACAGGTTATGGAGCGAAAAGAAGGCGCCTAGGTCGTTGCCGATTGCGACTGACATCACCCTTGTTTGACTGCCGGGGCGCTTGCTTGCCAAAGGCTGCTCTATCACTTCAATCATCAAGTCCCGATGGGCCGTGCTGAGGAGTGCGAGTCGGTGTTGCAATTGAACCTCACAACGCAGAGCCTCGGCCTGGGCGTTCATGAACAGAGAAACACGCCTGGGAGTCCCCGCTCCGCCGGGTCGCTCAGCCCAAAAAACCAGATCAAGCGACCGTTGCAGCACCTCCTTCATCAACGTCTTCAACGCCTGTGCATGCACCTCCAATTGACTCATCAGCGACCGGAGCTCTTGGTACGCGGGTGTCTCTGCGGCGGGATCATCCGGGGCCAACAGCGCGACCAGACCTTTTTCATAGCGTTTTAACTGATGCTTTTCGGTGAGTAACGCGAGGCCCGGTGCCATGCTCGCAAACACTATTTCTGCGTGTCGTCGCTGATGATCCCACTCAAGTAATGAGTCGCGGATGGGCCCCAGGCGAACGCCGCCGATCAACTGCTTTCTGGTGCGCTCCATGAACCTGAGAAAGGGCACTGCCTCCAGCGGTTGAGACCGGGGGGGCTCTGCGGAGTAGACCTGCGCCAGATTAATCGTAAAGGCACAAGCGACTTCATTGGCCCATTGCCCCTCCAGCAACATCTGAGCGCCTTGCGTCAGTGCATCCCCCACAATCTTCGGACCACACGCGAATCCAGTTGTCGGCGACAGGCCAGCCGGTGGGCACAATCGATTGCGTCGATTCAACGGCATACACTGCCACAGCTGGTGAAAACGCTCTCTGTCCAGCTCCAGCAGGCCGCATTGAAGGTCGGTGAAGCTCGGATACTCGTAAAAATTGCGTACCACACCTGGAAGGTAAATTACGTGGAGGGCTCTAGCAGGCTCGCCCTCACGATAAATATGCAATGCTCCGGGGATCGCTTCAGCGGGCGCACCCGGCCACATCAATTGGCTCACGTGCACGTTGACCCAAGGTTCACCCGCCCGCTGGCGTGCCTCAGCAGTCGGGGCATCGATGACGGCCTGGACCATCTGCATTGCCGCACTCGACAGTTCGTCCAATTGCCAGGTAATAAAGGCCCGGTCAGCGAACAGTCCCACGTGCAGCTCGATCCAGCGCTCACGCCGCGTCAGCCAGGAACCCATGGCCAGGGTATTCCAATAGGTTTCCTGCGCGTGGGCCAGCCGGTCAGTCAGCCGCATCTCGATAACCCGTTGCACCACCTCCGACGGCGTGTAGAGCAATCGACGATTCGGCTCGCCCTTGACGCTCAGTGCGGTGAAGGCGTTGACGTTGATTTCCACCGCCGGCTTCACCAGCACCAACAATGCCCGCTCGGTCAGCGTCTGGACCTTCTCGGGCAAGAGCGGCGGCTTGAGCTGGGTAAACAACAGCGTGTCCGGGTCAATCTCAAACGCCTTGTGCAGCTCGGCGCGAATGACCTTCAATACTGTGGGCGAACGTCCTATCAGGTGGGCAAGTGCCCGAGTCGACTCGACACACCGAAGGTCGGCAAGGGCAATCTTATTGACCAAGCGGCTGGGATGCGTACTGGCGTTTATTCGCCATCGCAGTGTGTTGCGCATGTCCTGCGATGCCGTTTGGGCGGCTATGTCTGCATCGTTGGTATCGAGGGGCGGGCTCATGGTGTTTTCTATCAATGAGAAAAAACCAGCCTAGATGGGGCGCATATTCAAAAGGCGCTAGATAGTTAAGCCCATCCAAGAATCGAAAAAAAGCCCGCAGTGTGGGCGGGCGAAAAACCAACGAAGAGCTTTGGGGGTGTGAAGCAAGGTGACGCTCAGCTACCGCGATAGGTGGAGTAGCTGTAAGGCGAAATCAGGAGGGGAACATGGTAATGATCCTGCTCGGCGCTGATGCCAAAGCGCAGCACCACTACATCCAGGAAGGCCGGCTCTGGCAGTTGCACACCACGCGCGCGGTAATAGTCGCCGGCGCTGAATTGCAGTTGGTACACGCCGCTGCGATAGTCATCACCTTGCAGCAGCGGCGCGTCGCAACGACCGTCGCTGTTGGTCAGGGCGGTGGCAACCCGTTCCAGTTGCGCGCCTTCGACGCGGTACAGTTCAACCTTGATCGCGCTGCCGGGGCAGCCGTGCGCGGCGTCCAATACGTGTGTGGTCAAGCGTCCCATGGCGTCTTTGCGCCTCCCGTAGACAGTAAGAAGAGTGATCCGCACTTTTTCGGGGCAGCGAAAAAGTCGGCGATGGCTGATTAAGACACTTTCTAAAAAAATTGTACACAATAAATTCAACAAATATCCCAACCCCTATAGGAGCCGGCGTGCCGACGCCAGTGTCTGGCCTGATACGCCGATGGGAACCCCTCGCTGGCAAGCCAGCTCCTACAGGTGGGCATCTGGCAAAAAGATTTTGCGGTTTAGCTGACCAGTCAGGCAGGTTTCTTGCAATAGCCTATTCATGTGCCGTTTAGAAAAAATGCAGAAATGCGGGCTTACAAAGTCGGCGATAAGTTGTATACAATCACTCATCGCTACTACGACGAACAAGAAGGAAGACTGCAGTGAGCGCTGACTACCCACGCGACCTGATCGGTTACGGCAGTAACCCTCCTCACCCCCACTGGCCGGGCAAGGCGCGCATTGCGCTGTCTTTCGTACTCAACTACGAAGAAGGCGGCGAGCGCAATATCCTCCACGGCGACAAAGAGTCCGAAGCCTTCCTGTCGGAAATGGTCTCGGCCCAGCCGCTGCAGGGCGAGCGCAACATGAGCATGGAGTCGCTGTACGAATACGGCAGCCGTGCCGGCGTGTGGCGCATCCTCAAACTGTTCAAGGAATTCGATATCCCGCTGACCATCTTCGCCGTGGCCATGGCCGCCCAGCGCCACCCGGATGTGATCCGCGCGATGGTCGCCGCCGGCCACGAGATCTGCAGCCACGGCTACCGCTGGATCGACTACCAATACATGGACGAGGCCCAGGAGCGCGAGCACATGCTCGAAGCCATCCGCATCCTCACCGAACTGACCGGCGAACGCCCGCTGGGCTGGTACACCGGGCGCACCGGCCCCAATACGCGGCGGCTGGTGATGGAGGAAGGTGGCTTTCTCTACGACTGCGACACCTACGACGATGACCTGCCCTACTGGGAACCCAATAACCCCACCGGCAAGCCGCACCTGGTGATCCCCTACACCCTGGACACCAACGACATGCGCTTTACCCAGGTGCAGGGTTTCAACAAGGGTGATGACTTTTTCGAGTACCTCAAGGACGCGTTCGACGTGCTCTACGCCGAAGGCGCCGAGGCGCCGAAAATGCTTTCCATCGGCCTGCATTGCCGCCTGATCGGCCGCCCGGCGCGCCTGGCGTCGTTGAAGCGTTTTATCGAATACGCAAAAGGTCATGAACAGGTGTGGTTCACCCGCCGCGTCGACATCGCCCGTCACTGGCACGAAACCCACCCGTACACGGGAGCCGCGAAATGACTGCGTTCCACACCTTGAAACCCTCGACCCTGAGCCGCGATGCATTCGTCGCAGCCTTCGCCGACATCTACGAACATTCGCCATGGGTGGCCGAAAAGGCCTTCGACCTGGGCCAGGACACTTCGATCGACCAGATCGAAACCCTGCACCAGCGCATGAGCGACATCCTGTTGAGCGCCGATCATGCCAGCCAGCTTATGCTGGTAGTCGCTCACCCGGACCTGGCCGGCAAAGCCGCCGTCCAGGGGCAACTCACCGAAGCCAGCACCAATGAACAGGCTGGCGCCGGTATTCACCAATGCACGGCCGAAGAGTTCTCGCGCTTCACCGAGCTGAACGATGCCTACAAGGCCAAGTTCAAGTTTCCCTTCATCATGGCGGTAAAAGGCAGCAACCGGCACCAGATCCTCGCCGCGTTCGAAACGCGCATCCACAACTCGGTGGACACTGAGTTCAAGTGCGCGCTGGACGAGATCAACAAGATCGCGTTGTTCCGCTTACTGACCCTCTAAACGACCATCCCCAGCCACTTTATCTAAGGCAGACAAGAAGAATGAAAGCTTACGCCGTACCTTTCGAAAAGTTCGTCAACCTGGCCGACGCCCGCCTGGGCACCAAGATCATCTCCGTCACCGATGACTGGTTCGCCGACGCCAACCGCCTGTTCCAGCCGACTCCGGCCGTGTGGAAGGAGGGCGTTTTCGATGACAACGGCAAGTGGATGGACGGCTGGGAGTCGCGCCGCAAGCGCTTCGAAGGCTACGACAGCGCGGTGATCCGCCTGGGCGTGCCGGGTTCGATCAAGGGCGTGGACATCGACACTTCATTCTTCACCGGCAACTACCCGCCGTCGGCGTCCCTGGAAGCCTGCTTCCTGGCCTCGGGCGAGCCTGACGAAAACACCCAGTGGGTGGAAGTGCTGTCGGCCGTCGAGCTGCAGGGCAACAGCCACCACTACCACGAGATCAACAACGACCAGGCATTCAGCCACCTGCGCTTCAACATCTACCCGGATGGCGGCGTGGCGCGTCTGCGTGTGTACGGCGTGCCGTTCCGCGACTGGTCTTCGGTGGGCGACAACGAACAGGTCGACCTGGCTGCTGCCTTGAATGGTGGCCGCGCGCTGGCGTGCTCCGACGAGCACTTCGGCCGCATGAGCAACATCCTCAACCCGGGCCGTGGCATCAACATGGGCGACGGCTGGGAAACCGCACGTCGTCGCACGCCAGGCAATGACTGGGTGATTGTCGCCCTGGGCCACCCAGGCGAGATCGAGAAGATCATCGTCGATACCCTGCACTTCAAGGGCAACTACCCGGACACCTGCTCGATCCAGGGCGCGTTCGTGAAGGGCGGCACCGACAGCCAGATCGAAACCCAATCGCTGTTCTGGCGCGAACTGCTGCCGGCGCAGAAGCTGGAAATGCACGCTGAACACACGTTCGCCGAGCAGATCAAGGCGCTGGGCCCGATTACCCACATCCGCCTGAACGTGTTCCCGGATGGTGGCGTGAGCCGCCTGCGCGTATTGGGCAAGGTAGCTAAGTAAGCGGTGAACCCATCGCAGGCAAGCCAGCTCCCACAGGGGAATGCATTCCCAGTGTGGGAGCGGGCTTGCCCGCGATGACAACAGATCAAACAACACAGTATTCGGATAAGAAGACAGCCATGCGCACACTGATGATCGAACCCCTGACCAAAGAAGCCTTCGCCCCTTTCGGAGACGTTATCGAAACCGACGGCAGCGATCACTTCATGATCAACAACGGGTCGACCATGCGCTTCCACAAACTGGCAACGGTGGAAACCGCCAAGCCAGAGGACAACGCCATCATCAGCATCTTCCGCGCCGACGCGCAGGACATGCCGCTGACCGTGTGCATGCTGGAACGACACCCGCTGGGCAGCCAGGCTTTCATTCCGCTGCTCGGCAACCCCTTTCTGATCGTGGTCGCGCCACTTGGCGATGCACCTGTATCGGGCTTGGTCCGCGCCTTCGTCACCAACGGCAGGCAGGGCATTAATTACCATCGCGGCGTCTGGCACCACCCGGTGCTGACGATCGAAAAGCGGGATGACTTCCTGGTGGTTGATCGCAGTGGCACAGGCAATAACTGCGATGAGCATTTTTTCAAAGAGGATGAGCGGTTGATCCTCGCCCCCCACCAATAAGAGAAGGTCTGATCACCCGACAACAAGGGTGACAGGCGAGAGGTAAAGACTGTGGAAGCACATTTGATGGAATGGCTGAACCTGAGCGTGCGCTGGGTTCACATGATCACGGGCGTCGCGTGGATCGGCGCTTCTTTCTACTTCGTCTGGCTGGAAAACAACCTCAATCGCGTCAACCCCAAGAGCGGCCTGGCCGGTGACTTGTGGGCGATCCACGGTGGCGGTATCTACCACCTGGAAAAATACAAACTGGCCCCTCCGACCATGCCGGACAACCTGCACTGGTTCAAATGGGAAGCCTATTTCACCTGGATGTCCGGCATCGCGCTGCTGTGCGTAGTGTTTTACTGGAACCCCACGTTGTACCTGCTGGCCCCTGGCAGCAGCCTCAGTGGTCCGGAAGGCGTATTGCTGGGCATTGGCTCATTGTTCGCCGGCTGGTTCATCTACTCCTTCCTCTGCGATTCGGCCCTGGGCAAGCGCCCTGCCCTGCTCGGTTTCATCCTGTTCGTGCTGTTGATTGCCGCCGCGTACGGCTTCAGCAAAGTGTTCAGTGGCCGTGGCGCCTACCTGCACGTGGGTGCGGTGATCGGCACCATCATGGTGGGCAACGTGTTCCGCATCATCATGCCGGCGCAACGTGCACTGGTCGCGGCGATCGCCGAGAACCGCACACCAGACCCGGCGCTGCCGGCCAAAGGCCTGCTGCGTTCACGGCACAACAACTACTTCACCTTGCCGGTGCTGTTCATCATGATCAGCAACCACTTCCCGAGCACCTACGGCAGCCAATACAACTGGCTGATCCTGGCCGGTATCGCGGTGGCGGCGGTGTTGGTGCGGCACTACTTCAACACCCGGCATAACAGCCAGAAGTATGCGTGGACGTTGCCGGTAGGCGCGCTGGCGATGATTTGCCTAGCGTATGTGACCGGGCCAAAACCGGTATCGACTTCGCCAGAAGTGGCCAAGGCACCCGCGGCAATCGAGTATCAGCCATTGCCGGAAACCGCAGTGGGTGGTGGCCTGAAACCTGCTGCACCTGCTGCACCGGCTGCTCCGGCTGCTCCGGCGGCCGAACCGGCACCGGCCCAGGCCACCACCGATTTCGGCCAGGTCCACAGCGTGATCGAACAGCGTTGCACCGTGTGCCATTCGGCCAAGCCCACCAGCCCACTGTTCAGCACCGCGCCGGCTGGGGTGATGTTTGACACCCCGGCACAGATCCAGCAGCAGGCCGCGCGTATTCAAGCGCAGGCCGTGGCGAGCCAGATCATGCCGTTGGGCAACATCACCCAGATGACCCAGCAGGAACGGGACTTGATTGGCACCTGGATCAATCAGGGGGCCCGTACCAACTGACAGCCTGATGCAAATCCAATGGTGGGAGCGGGCTTGCTCGCGAATGCGAGGGTTCAGTCACTTATGTTTTGAATGACACACCGCTTTCGCGAGCAAGCCCGCTCCCACAGGGGCTTTGCAGCGTTTTCAAGCGCAAGTTCCACCCGGCAATTGAATGCCAAACAACACAACAATAAAAAGATCCGAGGTGCTGCATGACCGAGTTAGCCGAACCGCAGATTCCTGCCGCGCCCGCCATGGTGCGGCTGCCCCTCTTGCAACTGATTCTGGTAGGCCTGCAACACGTCTTGCTGATGTACGGCGGCGCCGTCGCCGTGCCCCTGATTATTGGCCAAGCCGCCGGCCTGAGCCGTGAAGAAATCGCCTTCCTGATCAACGCCGACCTGCTGGTGGCCGGGATCGCCACCATGGTGCAGTCGTTTGGCATCGGCCCGGTGGGCATTCGCATGCCGGTGATGATGGGCGCCAGTTTTGCCGCCGTCGGCAGCATGGTCGCCATGGCCGGCATGCCCGGCATCGGCTTGCAGGGGATCTTCGGCGCAACCATCGCCGCCGGGTTCTTCGGCATGCTGATCGCGCCGTTCATGTCCAAGGTCGTACGCTTTTTCCCACCACTGGTGACCGGCACGGTGATCACCGCGATCGGCCTGTCGCTGTTTCCGGTGGCCGTGAACTGGGCCGGGGGCGGCAGTGCCGCCGCCACATTTGGCTCGCCGATCTACCTGGCGATTGCCGCACTGGTACTGGCCACCATCCTACTGATCAACCGCTTCATGCGCGGTTTCTGGGTGAATATCTCGGTGCTGATCGGCATGGGCCTGGGCTACGCCTTGTGCGGTGCGCTCGGCATGGTCGACCTCAGCGGCCTGGCGATGGCGCCGTGGGTGCAAGTGGTGACGCCGCTGCACTTCGGCATGCCCAAGTTCGAGTTGGCGCCGATCCTGTCGATGTGCCTGGTGGTAGTGATCATCTTTGTCGAATCCACCGGGATGTTTCTCGCGCTGGGCAAGATCACCGGCCAGGATGTCACGCCGAAGATGCTGCGCCGTGGCCTGTTGTGTGATGCCGGTGCGTCATTCTTTGCCGGCTTCTTCAACACCTTCACCCACTCTTCCTTCGCGCAGAACATCGGCCTGGTGCAGATGACCGGCGTGCGTTGCCGTTCGGTGACGATCATGGCCGGGGTCTTCCTGATTGTGCTGAGCCTGTTGCCCAAGGCCGCCTACCTCGTGGCATCGATTCCACCGGCGGTGCTGGGCGGCGCGGCCATCGCCATGTTCGGCATGGTGGCGGCGACCGGGATCAAGATCCTGCAGGAAGCCGACATCGCCGACCGTCGCAACCAGTTGCTGGTGGCGGTGAGTATCGGCATGGGCCTGATCCCCGTGGTGCGCCCGGAGTTCTTCGCGCAGCTACCGCTGTGGATGAGCCCGATTACCCACAGTGGCATCGCCATGGCCACGCTCAGCGCGTTGTCGCTGAATATCCTGTTCAACATTCTCGGTGGCGCTGAACGCCCTGAAGTCGCTCATACGCATTGATTCCCCCTGTTACTAAAAAGCAAAGAATAAAAACAATAACGAAACAGGGAACACAAGCATGCACACCCTTCACCTGGGGCCGGCCACAAGCCGTGCCCCATTCTCGCCCCACGCGCTCTGTTACAGCGCACTTGAGCCACGGCCTGGGAGCCAGTATTCTCCGCGCCCGCTCGAATCGACTCAAAAAAAAACAGCAAATGTAAAAGCTGACTGCAAGGCCAACTTATCCCGGCCTCATGTCTGCGGCCAAAGTGCGCAAACGTCCTCTGAATTCGACTGCATCCCATGCAGCCGACGGGGATTTTTTGGCTTTTTAAACACCTTGGCGCAGCTCTTGCTAAAAGCACTAAAGCTGACCGAACAGACGATTTTTGCAGCGAACCAAAAGGCGCCACACCAGAGCGTCTGCGTAGAAGAAAAACCATAAAACTTTAACTCGGGAGCAACCGAATGAAACCTATGTTCAAAGGCCTGATGCTGGCGGGATCCCTGCTGGCCGGTGGCCAAGCCGTGGCCGGTGACCTGTTGCAGTGGCAGAACAACAGCCTGACTTACTTGTGGGGCAAGAGCTTTACCGTCAACCCGCAGATCCAGCAAACCGTCACGTTCGAACATGCCGATGCCTGGAAGTACGGCGACAACTTCTTCTTCCTCGACCGCATCTTTTATAACGGCAAGGAAGACGGCAATGTGGGCCCGAATACTTACTACGGCGAGTTCAGCCCACGTTTGTCGTTCGGCAAGATTCTGGACAAGGACCTGTCATTCGGCCCGATCAAGGATGTATTGCTGGCACTCACTTACGAGTTCGGCGAAGGCGATAACGAGTCGTACCTGGTGGGCCCTGGTTTTGACTTGAACATCCCCGGTTTCGATTACTTCCAGTTGAACTTCTACCAGCGCCAGACCGAAGGCAATCGCCCGGGTGACGGTGTTTGGCAGATCACCCCGGTGTGGTCGTACACAATCCCGGTGGGCAACTCGAATATCCTGATCGACGGCTTTATGGACTGGGTAGTCGACAATGATACGAACGCCCGTGGTACTTACCACGCCAACCTGCACTTCAACCCACAAGTCAAATACGACCTGGGCAAAGCGCTGCATTGGGGCGACAAGCAGTTGTATGTGGGTTTTGAATACGACTACTGGAAGAACAAGTACGGGATTGAAGATTCGGGTGCATTCAAGACAAACCAGGACACCGCTAGTTTCCTGGTCAAGTACCACTTCTGACCCTGGCTGATTTTCCATGCCCCTCCCCCTGTAGGAGCCCGGCTTGCCGGGCGCCTACAGGTTCGGCGTGAGGCCTAGGAACCGCGACAACTCTTCACGCTTGGCCAACGCATCGCGCCGCCCCAACTCAATCAATTCGCTGCAATACCCCGCCTCGAACAGCAAGTAACTCAACACCCCTGCCCCGCTGGTCTTGGTCGCTCCCGGCCCGCGTAAAAACATACGCAATGCCGCCGGCAATTCCTGCCGATGCCGCGCCGCGATTTCATCGATGGGTTGGCTCGGTGCAATCACCAGCACCTCCACCGCCGCCACGCCAGGCGCGGCATGGCTGTACTGATTCAAGCGTTCCAGCAATTCGATGTCGCTTTCCAGGCTGTCAATGAACGTGCTGTTGAGCATGTGCCCGCCGATCTGCGCCAGGGTCGGCTCCTGGCCGGTGTAGGTACGTTGCGTCGCCGGTTCATTGCCGCGCGGGTTGCCACTGACGCCGACCACCAGCACGCGGCTGGCGCCCAGGTGCAACGCCGGGCTGATCGGTGCCGATTGCCGCACGGCGCCATCGCCAAAATACTCCTGGTCGAGCTTCACCGGGGCGAACAGTAAGGGAATCGCCGAACTGGCCAGCAGGTGCTCAACCGTCAGTTGGGTCGGCACGCCGATGCGGCGGTGGCGTAACCAGGCGTCGATGGTGCCGCCGCCCTGGTAGAAAGTTACCGCTTGCCCGGACTCGTAACCGAAGGCCGTCACCGCAACGGCGTGCAGGTGCTTGTGGCGGATAGCCTCGTCGATGCCCTCAAGGTTCAAGCGCTCTTGCAACAATTCGCGCAACGGCGAGCTGTTCAGCAGTGCCACCGGCACTTGGGCACCAATGCCCAGCAGGCTGTGGATGAAAAAGCGGCCCGCCTGACGAATCACCCCCGGCCAATCGCTGCGCAGCACCAGATGGCTGCGAAAGCCCTGCCAGAACGCGGTCAGGCGTTGGATGGCGGCGGTGAAGTCCATGGCACCACTGGCCAGGGTTACTGCGTTGATCGCGCCGGCCGAGGTGCCGACGATCACCGGGAAAGGGTTCGGCGACCCTGGCGGCAACAACTCGGCAATGGCCGCCAATACCCCTACCTGATACGCCGCTCGCGCCCCACCGCCGGAAAGAATCAAGCCAGTAACCGGTTCAGCTGGGCGCATTGCGTCACTCCATGTGGGCCATCAAGGGAAGGTTCGGTCTTATCAGCGGCGTTTTTCGTACAGCTTGGCTTCACCCGGCGGCCGGCTCTTGAAGCGGCGATGGGTCCACAGGTATTGCTCGGGGCATTCACGTACCGAGGCTTCGACCCACTGGTTGATGCGCAGGCAGTCGACTTCATCGCTCTCGCCGGGGAAGTCGGTCAACGGCGGGTGGATCACCAGGCGGTAGCCGCTGCCGTCGGCCAGGCGCTCCTGGGTGAACGGCACCACCAGCGCCTTGCCCAGGCGGGCGAACTTGCTGGTGGCGGTCACGGTGGCGGCCTGGATGCCGAACAGCGGCACGAAGATGCTTTGCTTGGCGCCGTAGTCCTGGTCCGGTGCGTACCAGATGGCGCGACCGGCGCGCAGCAGCTTGAGCATGCCACGCACGTCTTCGCGCTCCACGGCCAGGGAATCGAGGTTATGACGCTCGCGGCCACGGCGCTGGATATAGTCGAACAACGGGTTGCCGTGCTCGCGGTACATGCCATCAATGGTGTGCTTCTGCCCCAGCAGCGCTGCGCCGATTTCCAGGGTGGTGAAGTGCAGGGCCATGAGGATCACGCCCTTGCCATCCAGCTGGGCCTGCTTGAGGTGTTCCAGGCCTTCGACGTGGGCCAGGCGCGCCAGGCGCTGGCGCGACCACCACCAGCTCATGGCCATTTCAAAGAACGCGATGCCGGTGGAGGCAAAGTTTTCCTTGAGCAAATGTTTACGCTCTTTGGCGGATTTTTCCGGGAAGCACAGTTCCAGGTTTCGCGCAGCGATGCGGCGACGTTCGCCGGCCACGCGGTACATACCCGCACCCAGCAGGCGACCAATCGCCAGCAGCGCACGGTACGGCAGTTGGGTGACCAGCCACAGCAGGCCGAGTCCCAGCCATAACAGCCAAAAACGCGGGTGAAAAAATACAGCTCGAAAACGCGGGCGATCCATTACAGATTCCGGTAAAGACAAGGGCCGCGCATTCTACAACGGTTCGACTCGGCTTGCGGCCCGTGAGTGTTCTCGTTATAAGTCTCGACACTTTTCGTGACAAGCCGCTTTTGCCGACCATGAGCCAAACCGAACCGCTAGACCAAGATCCCGTGTTCCAGCTGAAAGGCAGCATGCTCGCCATCACCGTGCTGGAACTCGCCCGTAATGACCTCGAGGCCCTGGACCGCCAGCTGGCCGCCAAGGTCGCCCTGGCGCCGAATTTCTTCAACAATGCCCCGCTGGTGCTGGCCCTGGACAAACTGCCCGCCGGCCAGGGCAGCATCGATCTGCCTGGCCTGATGCGTGTGTGTCGCTCCCATGGGCTGCGCACCCTCGCGATTCGCGCCAGCCGTATCGAGGACATTGCCGCCGCCATCGCCATTGAACTGCCAGTACTGCCACCGTCCGGCGCGCGCGAGCGTCCGCTTGAACCATTGGTCGGTGAAGAGAAGAAAAAACCGGAAAAACCACCCGAGCCTGCGATCAAGCCTACAAAGATCATCACCTCGCCCGTACGCGGCGGGCAGCAAATTTACGCCCAGGGTGGCGACCTTGTGGTGATCTCCTCGGTCAGTCCGGGGGCGGAACTTCTGGCCGATGGCAACATCCATGTATACGGCCCGATGCGCGGACGTGCCCTCGCCGGCATCAAGGGAGATACCAAGGCCCGTATTTTTTGCCAGCAGTTGACCGCTGAGCTAGTGTCCATCGCAGGCCAGTACAAGGTTTCAGAAGATTTGCGCCGTGATCCGCTGTGGGGGGCTTCGGTGCAGGTCAACCTGTCGGGCGATGTGTTGAACATCATCCGTCTTTAACGGATACTGCCGCATTTTCCAAGCATCTCTAGACTCTGATAGCACAGCGAAACCGGCAAGACTTGCGTAGGAATAATCGGAAGTGGCGTTTCCCCTAGGGAAACCCCATCTTTTTCCTACAAAGGCTGTCCGCCTGCAGCGAGTTCCAAGAGATGTTTTTCAGGGACCGAAATGTCCTTTTTCCTTAGGGGTGAAACACCTTGGCCAAGATTCTCGTGGTTACATCCGGCAAGGGTGGTGTGGGTAAGACCACCACCAGCGCCGCTATCGGTACCGGTCTCGCTCTGCGCGGCCACAAGACAGTTATCGTCGACTTCGACGTCGGCTTGCGTAACCTCGACCTGATCATGGGCTGCGAGCGCCGCGTGGTGTATGACTTCGTCAACGTGGTCAACGGTGAAGCCAACCTGCAACAGGCCCTGATCAAGGACAAGCGCCTTGAGAACCTGTACGTGCTGGCCGCGAGCCAGACCCGTGACAAAGACGCGCTGACCAAAGAAGGCGTAGGCAAAGTCCTCGCCGAGCTGAAGGAAACCTTCGAATACGTGGTCTGCGACTCGCCGGCCGGTATCGAGACCGGTGCTCACCTGGCAATGTACTTCGCCGATGAAGCCATCGTGGTCACCAACCCGGAAGTGTCCTCCGTACGTGACTCGGACCGCATGCTCGGCCTGCTGGCCAGCAAATCCAAGCGCGCCGAGGAAGGCCAGGACCCGATCAAGGAGCACCTGCTGCTCACCCGCTACAACCCTGAGCGCGTCAGCAACGGCGAAATGCTGGGCGTTGAAGACGTGAAGGAAATCCTCGCCGTGACCCTGCTGGGTGTGATCCCGGAATCCCAGGCCGTCCTGAAGGCTTCCAACCAGGGTGTTCCAGTGATTCTTGACGACCAGAGCGACGCCGGCCAGGCGTACAGCGATGCCGTTGATCGCTTGCTGGGCAAGACCGTGGAACATCGCTTCCTCGATGTTAAGAAGAAGGGATTCTTCGAGCGTATCTTTGGAGGCAACTAAACAATGAAATTTCTCGACTTCTTTCGCGCCAACAAAAAGCCAAGTACCGCGTCGGTAGCGAAAGAGCGTCTACAGATCATCGTGGCGCACGAACGCGGCCAACGCAGCACGCCGGACTACCTGCCAGCCTTGCAGAAGGAACTGGTCGAGGTGATCCGCAAGTACGTCAATATCGGCAACGATGACGTGCATGTCGCCCTGGAAAATGACGGCAGCTGCTCGATTCTGGAACTCAATATCACCCTGCCTGATCGTTGATCGAAAAGGCGGCTGCCACGGCGGCTCGTTCACCCTGACCTGTTTTACGGGCCGGGTGGGCGAGCCGCCGTTGGCGTTTGTTACGAGGCTGTTTAATGCCGTTGTCCACTATCCATATCCTCTATCAGGACGACGCTGTCCTGGTGGTGAACAAGCCCACCCTGCTGCTCTCGGTGCCTGGCCGCGCCGATGACAACAAGGATTGCCTGATCACCCGCCTGCAGGAAAACGGCTACCCCGAAGCCCGCATCGTCCATCGCCTGGACTGGGAAACCTCTGGGATCATCCTGCTGGCCCGGGACGCCGACACCCACCGCGAATTGTCCCGCCAGTTTCACGACCGTGAAACCGAAAAGGCTTACACCGCCCTGGCCTGGGGCCAACCGGAACTGGACAGCGGCAGCATCGACCTGCCCCTGCGCTACGACCCGCCGACCAAGCCTCGCCATGTGGTCGACCATGAATTCGGCAAGCATGCGCTGACCTTCTGGAAGGTGTTGGAACGGTGTGGCGACTGGTGCCGCGTCGAGCTGACGCCGATCACCGGGCGCTCGCATCAGTTGCGCGTGCACATGCTCTCGATCGGCCACCCGCTGTTGGGTGATGGCCTGTATGCCCATGAGCAGGCCCTGGCCGCCTGGCCGCGCCTGTGCCTGCACGCCAGCATGCTGAGCTTCACCCACCCGCAAAGTGGCGAGCGTTTGCGCTTCGAGTGCCCCGCCCCTTTTTAAAGCTGCGAACGCAGTACATTGTGGGAGCTGGCTTGCCTGCGATAGCGGTCTATCTGTGCCAAATGCATTGACTGACACACCGCTATCGCAGGCAAGCCAGCTCCCACAGTAGTTTTGTGTGTTGCTCAAGAAGGTAGCTTCACGCCAAATCGCGAGCCAATACGGTAAACTCCGCGCATTGCTGTCTGGAGCTATTTATGCGCGAAGCGTTGAATCAAGGCCTGATCGACTTCCTCAAGGCCTCCCCTACTCCTTTTCATGCCACTGCTGCCCTGGCCCAGCGCCTGGAAGCGGCCGGCTACCAGCGTCTCGACGAGCGCGAAACCTGGACCACCGAGGCCAACGGGCGCTATTACGTCACCCGTAACGATTCCTCGATCATCGCCTTCAAGCTCGGCCGTCATTCGCCGCTGCAAGGCGGTATCCGCCTGGTCGGCGCCCACACCGACAGCCCGTGCCTGCGGGTCAAGCCCCAGCCTGAACTGCAACGCCAGGGCTTCTGGCAGTTGGGCGTGGAAGTCTACGGCGGCGCGCTGCTGGCGCCGTGGTTCGACCGCGACCTGTCCCTGGCCGGCCGCGTCACTTTCCGCCGCGATGGCAAGGTCGAAAGCCAGCTGATCGATTTCAAGCTGCCGATTGCCATCATCCCCAACCTGGCCATTCACCTGAACCGTGAAGCCAACCAGGGTTGGGCGATCAATGCCCAGACCGAGCTGCCGCCGATCCTCGCGCAATTTGCCGGTGACGAGCGCGTGGACTTCCGCGCCGTGCTCACCGAGCAGCTTGCGCGGGAACATGGCTTGAACGCCGATGTGGTGCTCGACTACGAGCTGAGCTTCTACGACACGCAAAGCGCTGCGGTCATCGGCCTGAACGGCGACTTCATCGCTGGCGCACGCCTGGATAACCTGCTGTCGTGCTACGCGGGCCTGCAAGCCCTGCTCACCAGCGACAGCGAAGAAACCTGCGTGCTGGTGTGCAACGACCACGAAGAGGTCGGCTCCTGCTCGGCGTGCGGCGCCGATGGCCCGATGCTCGAGCAGACCCTGCGCCGCCTGCTGCCGGAAGGTGATGAATTCGTACGCACCATTCAGAAATCCCTGTTGGTATCGGCCGACAACGCCCACGGCGTGCACCCGAACTACGCCGAGAAGCACGACGCCAACCACGGTCCCAAGCTCAATGCCGGCCCGGTGATCAAGGTCAACAGCAATCAGCGCTACGCCACCAACAGCGAAACCGCCGGGTTCTTCCGCCACCTGTGCATGGCTCAGGAAGTGCCGGTGCAGAGCTTCGTGGTGCGCAGCGACATGGGTTGCGGCTCCACCATCGGCCCGATCACCGCCAGCCACCTGGGCGTGCGCACCGTGGACATCGGCCTGCCGACGTTTGCCATGCACTCCATTCGCGAACTGTGCGGCAGCCATGACCTGGCGCATCTGGTCAAGGTGTTGGGTGCGTTTTATGCAAGCCACGACCTGCCCTGATAATTAGGGCTGACTCGGTCAAAAATGTGGGAGCGGGCTTGCTCGCGAATGCAGAGTGTCAGTCAAAGATGTTGTGACTGATCCACCGCATTCGCGAGCAAGCCCGCTCCCACATTAGTTCTGCGTACACCTGATCTGCATCACCTGCATTTTCCGCAATCCGACCTAGACTTGTCAGTATTCCCACTCCGACAAGGCCGTCGCACCATGATCTCCATGTCCTCCTTCCACGCCATGCTTATCCCGATCATGATCGGCATGATCCTGTTGGCGGTAGGCTTCAACTTCCGTGACAAGCCCCTCGGCGTATTCGGCATGTGGATCGGCATGCTGCTGATCCTGGGCACCGTGGTGTACAAGATCCTCGCCAAACTGGCCGAATGACGATTGCACTCGTACACTCGGTCAATTCGTCGTTTCCAAGGTTGACCGCCTCGTGCTTTCCCGTCTGTTTGCCCTGCCCTGCTATTGCCTGATTGCCCTGCTCACCCTGCTGCCGCTCGCGCCTGCCCAAGCCGTGAGCTTGCCTGGCTTGCTGGGCAGTACCAATAAGACCCAACCCCAGGCCGAAGTGCCGCTGGGGCAGTCGTTGGACGAGGTGATCAAAACCCTGGAGAACGACCAGCAGCGTACCCAGTTGCTCACTGACCTGAAAAAACTGCGCGCCGCCACACAAAAAGCCCAGCCTGCCGCCGAGCAGGGGGTACTGGGGCTGATCGGCAGTACGCTGTCCGGTTTTGAGCAGCAGTTCTCCGGCGCCGACAGCCCGTTGGGGCGCTGGTCCAACGAGGTCGACCTGGCCAAGGAAGAACTCAGCGCGCTGATGCTGCCGGCCAACGAATGGCTGCCGATCATTTTCGGGTTTGCCCTGATCCTGGCGGTCTGGAGCCTGCTCGCCGCCGCGCTGATCTGGCTCAGCCACCGCGTTCGCGAACGCTTCGGCCTGCCCGAAGAACTGCCGCAACACCCGCGCACCTGGGACATGGTGCGCTTTGCCCTGCGCAAACTCGGCCCGTGGCTGATCGCCCTGGTGATCACGGTCTACCTGAGCTATGCGCTGCCCTCGTCCCTGGGCAAATCCCTGGCGATGGTCCTGGCCTACGCGCTGGTGGTGGGCACCTGTTTTTCGGCCATCTGCGTGATTGCCTTCTCCGTGCTCGACGGTCCCCATCGTCATCGCGCGTTGTATATCCTGCGCCACCAGGCCTTCCGCCCACTCTGGTGGATCGGCAGTTTTGCCGCCTTCGGTGAAGCCTTGAGCGACCCGCGCTTGGTTCAGGCCCTGGGCCAGCACTTGTCCCATACGGCTGCAACGGTCGCCAATGTGATGGCGGCGCTGTCCACCGGCGTATTCATCCTGCGTTTCCGCCGGCCCATCGCCCACCTGATCCGCAACCAGCCACTGTCGCGCCGCCTGACGCGCCGCGCCCTCAGTGACACCATCGAAATCATCGGCTCCTTCTGGTACATCCCGGCGTTGTTGCTGGTGGGCATCTCGCTGTTCGCCACCTTTGTCTCTGCCGGCGATACCAGCACGGCCTTGCGCCAGTCCCTGCTGTGCACCGTGTTGCTGGTGCTGTGCATGGTGATCAACGGGTTGGTGCGTCGCCACGCCCTCAAGCCGCAACGCGGGCACAAACGCCATGCGCTGTACTCCGAGCGCCTGAAAAGCTTCGTCTACACCCTGGCCCACCTGGTGGTATGGCTGGTGTTTATCGAATTAGGCCTGCGCGTGTGGGGCCTGTCGCTGATCCGTTTTACCGAAGGCGACGGCCATGAAATCAGCGTCAAGCTGTTCGGCCTCGGCGGCACGCTGCTGTTCGCCTGGCTGATCTGGATCCTCAGTGACACCGCGATCCATCACGCCCTCACCCGTTCGCGCAAAGGCCTGGCCAATGCGCGGGCGCAAACCATGATGCCGTTGATCCGCAACGTGTTGTTCGTGACCATCTTTATCATCGCCGCGATTGTCGCCCTGGCGAACATGGGCATGAACGTCACGCCGCTGCTGGCGGGTGCCGGTGTGATCGGCCTGGCCATCGGCTTTGGTGCGCAATCGCTGGTGGCAGACTTGATCACCGGCCTGTTCATCATCATCGAAGACTCCCTGGCCATCGATGACTACGTGGATGTCGGCGGCCACCTGGGGACGGTGGAAGGCCTGACCATCCGCACCGTGCGCCTGCGCGACATCGACGGCATCGTGCACACCATTCCGTTCAGCGAGATCAAGAGCATCAAGAACTACTCACGGGAGTTCGGCTACGCGATCTTCCGGGTGGCGATTCCCTACAACATGGAAATCGACGACGCCATCAAGCTGATGCGCGATGTCGGCCAGAAAATGCGCAACGACCCTCTGCAACGTCGCAATATCTGGTCGCCACTGGAGATCCAGGGCGTAGAGAGTTTCGAATCCGGCAGCGCGATCCTGCGCGCACGCTTCAAGACGGCGCCGATCAAGCAGTGGGAAGTGTCGCGGGCGTTCAACCTGTCGCTCAAGCGTCATCTGGATGAAGCCGGGCTGGACCTGGCCACGCCGCGCTTGAGTGTGCAGGTGGTGACCGCCGGCACGGTGCAGGAGAAAGATCAACAACAATAAACTCAGGAGAGGTCCTTATGCGTTTAACCGGTCTGACACACCAATGGGCGTTCGGCATGCTGTGCGCTGTGGCCAGCAGTGTCGTGGTTGCCGCCAGCAGCGACCAGGAGAGTGCCCGGGAGGCAATCGCCACCCAGGCAACGGCACTTGAGCCGGCGCTGCTGGAAACCCGACGCGACATTCACGCCCACCCTGAACTGGGCAACACCGAAACCCGCACGGCCGAGCTGGTCGCCAAACAGCTGCGTGACCTGGGCCTTGAGGTCAAGACCGGTGTCGCCCGCACCGGCGTGGTCGCCGTACTCAAAGGCGCCCTGCCCGGCCCGACCGTCGCCTTGCGTGCCGACATGGATGCACTACCGGTGAAGGAAGTCGCCGACTTGCCTTTCGCCTCCAAAGCCAAAGGCACCTACTTGGGCAAGGACGTCGACGTGATGCACGCCTGCGGCCACGACGCCCATGTCGCCATCCTGCTGAGCACTGCGAAGATCCTGACCGGCATGCGCGAACGCCTGCCCGGCACCGTGGTGTTCTACTTCCAACCGGCCGAAGAAGGCCCGAGTGATTTCATCCCCGACGGTAAAAATACCTGGGGGGCCAAAATGATGGTGCAAGAAGGCGTGATGAAGGCGCCCAAGCCGGACGCAGTGTTTGGCTTGCATGTGTGGGCGGGTGTACCCGCCGGCCAGATTGCCTACCGCCCAGGACCGACCCTGGCCAGCTCGGATGACTTGCGCATCAAGATCCTTGGCAAACAGACCCACGCCGGTCGCCCCTGGGACGGCATCGACCCGATCACCGTGGGCGCAGAGACCATCGTCGGCCTGCAAACCGTGGTCAGCCGCCGCACCGACATTTCCTCGTTCCCCTCAGTGGTGAGCATTGGCACCATCAACGGTGGCACGCGCTACAACATCATCCCTGAGTCGGTGGACATGACCGGCACCATTCGCTCCTACGACTACGGCATCCGCCAGAAACTGCACGCGGATGTGCGGCAGACCGTGGAAAAAATCGCCGAAAGCGGCGGCGCCAAGGCCGAAGTCACCATCATCGAGAAGTACGACCCCACCATCAACAACCCGGCGTTGACCGAGAAGATGCTGCCGAGCCTGCGCTGGGCGGCCAAGGATGACGTGGTGCAGGCCCCGCTGGTGGGCGGCGCCGAAGATTTCTCGTTTTATGCCAAGGAAACACCGGGGCTGTTTGTGTTCCTGGGGGTGACGCCGAGGGATCAGGACATGAGCAAGGCGGCGCCGAACCACAACCCGGGGTTCTTTGTGGATGAGTCAGCGCTGGTAGTGGGGGTGAGGACGTTGGCGTCGTTGGCGACGGATTACCTGTACGCCAACCAGGCACTGTAAAGCGTTTCTGTGGGAGCGGGCTTGCCCGTGATGGCGGTGTGTCAGGCGATGTATTCGATGACTGGTAAACCGCTATCGCGGGCAAGCCCGCTCCCACATTTGATTTGCGGTGCTTAAGCGAGCGTGGCGCCATCCATCTTCTGGCGCAGGCTCAGTGGACGCATATCGGTCCAGACTTCTTCGATGTAGGCCAGGCACTCTTTCTTCATGCCGCTCTTTCCCACGGTGCGCCAGCCTTCCGGCACAGCCTTGTAATCGGGCCAGATGGAATACTGTTCTTCATGGTTGACCACTACCTGAAACAGGATGTCGTCGCGGTCAAATACTGAGGTCATTGCTGTTCTCCATCGCTAAAAGGCTGGCTGCGCACCGCGCGCAGCACTGATATCTGTAGAAACGTACCGAACCGGAAAAAAATTAGAGGCTGGCGACCGCTGCCGCCAAAGCGCGCCCGAAGATATCCGCCACCCGGTCGATTTCAACAGCGGTGATCACCAGTGGTGGCAGGAACCGTACCACGCTGCCATGCCGGCCACCGAGCTCGAGGATCAGCCCACGCTTGAGGCATTCGCGCTGCACCAGCGGCGCCAGCTGGCGATGCACCGGCGGGTGGCCCTGGATGTCTGGCGTGCCAGTCGGGTCTACCAGTTCCACGCCGAGCATCAGCCCACGGCCGCGAATATCCCCCAGGTGCGGGAAGTCGCGCTGCAGGATGCGCAGGTGCTCACCCAGGCGCTCGCCCATGGTTGCGGCGTGACCGGCCAGGTCGTGGTCCTTGAGGTAGCGCATCACCGCCGAGCCCGCCGCCATCGCCATCTGGTTGCCACGGAAGGTCCCGGCGTGTGCGCCCGGCAGCCAGGTGTCGAGCCAGTCGCGGTACACCACCACCGCCAGCGGCAAGCTGCCGCCGATGGCCTTGGACATCACCACCACATCCGGAATGATGCCGGCGTGTTCAAAGGCGAACATCTTACCGGTGCGGCCGAAACCGCTCTGGATTTCATCGACGATCAACGCCACGCCCGCCTGCTCGGTGATGCGTCGCAGGCCACGCAGCCAGTCGAGGTCAGCCGGAATCACACCGCCCTCGCCCTGCACCACCTCGACAATCACCGCCGCCGGCAGCAATACCCCCGCCTCAGGGTCATTCAGCAGGTTTTCCAAGTAGTGCAGGTTGACCTTCACCCCTTGCGCCCCGCCTAAACCAAACGGGCAACGGTAGTCGTAGGGGTACGGTAAGAATTGCACGCCATTGCCGAGCAAGGCGCCCAAGGGTTTCTTCGGCCCCAGGCTGCCCATCAGGCTCAAGGCACCCTGGCTCATGCCGTGGTAACCGCCCTGGAACGACAACACCGTGCTGCGCCCGGTGGCGGTGCGCACCAGCTTCAACGCGGCTTCCACCGCATCGGTGCCGGTGGGCCCGCAGAACTGGATCTTCGCTTCCCGCGCCAATGCCGGCGGCAACAGGCCGAACAGGTCCTGCACGAACTGGTCCTTGACCGGCGTAGTCAGGTCCAGCGTGTGCAGTGGCAGTTCATCGGCCAGCACTTGCTGGATGGCCTCGATCACCACCGGGTGGTTATGCCCCAACGCCAGGGTGCCGGCGCCGGCCAGGCAGTCGATGAAGCTGCGGCCTTCCACGTCTTCCACGTAAATACCCTTGGCGCGCTTGAGCGCCAGGGGAATGCGCCGAGGGTAGCTGCGGGCGTTGGACTCCTGCTGGCGCTGGCGGGCGAGCAAGGGTGTTTCGTCGAACTGATAGAGCGTTTCATGCACCTGGGCGTCTTCGATACGGCTGGTAGCGACTGACATTTCTCGATCCCTCAATACGCTGATGTGGTGACCAAACTGCCGATCCGCTGGCGTCTGGCCCAAGGGGCATGCGCACGGATTTCCTGTTCTGGAAACGCACCAGCATGAGAGGGATTTAGTGACTGTGATCGTTAACTGATGGATGAAGATCCAAATGTGGGAGCGGGCTTGCTCGCGAAGGCGGTGCGTCAGTCGCCACTCCCATCAACTGGCAGATTGCATTCGCGAGCAAGCCCGCTCCCACATTTGAACCGCGTTCGGCATCAGAGCCCCAGGTATTTTTCGTTCAGCGCATACAAAATCGCGCAGGTCTCCCCGTCCAGAAACCCGCAGTAATCCCGAGGCCGAAAGTGCATCTGAAACGCCCTCGTCCTCTGCTGAAACCCTTGCCGATTTTTCGCAGGCGCATACCCGTAACGCTGAAACGCCCGCTCCACCTCGACCTCTGGCGGCAACCCGAGGCAAAAGCGGCGCTGGTACATTGCCCGCGTCGCCTCATCAAACCAGGCCCCTACCCCCGCCTCATGCAAACCCTGCCACGGCAGCCGAGGCCCCGGATCACTCTTGCGCCCGTACGCCACGTCCGAGTGCCCGAGGATGTCGGTCGGCCCGATCTGCGGATAACGCCCCAGAACGTCGCGGACCAGCGCAATCAACACCTCGATTTGTTCCTCCCCGTAGGCAGGAAACGTGAACACGCCGCCGTCATCCCGCGCCAGGTTGACGATCTCGATGCCAATCGAGCGGCTATTAAGGTTGTCACGCCCCGCCCAATGGCTCACCCCGGCATGCCAGGCGCGTTTGTCCTCCTCCACCAACCGGAAGACCCGCAGTTCTTCATAGCCCGCAGCGCGGTAGCTGGGGTCCTCTGGATCGGGCAGCAGGTAGTGCGCACTGACCCCGTCCTGGGTCAGGGTGCGCAGGGATGAGCCAAAAGGCGCCGCGGTGTAATGCAGGATCAACTGCCGCACCGGCTCGCCGTTGCGTTCGTTGAAGCCTTTGGCAGGGAAACTTGTATCAATGACCAACATAAGAACCGTCCTTTTCAATACAGGCCGAGTCGTTCAGCCCGTTAAAGCGCAAAAAAATTACCGCCATCCTGAAGACTTGATCCTCAGGAGGGCGGTAACTATTTGGCACGTGAGAGAAAAGGGATCAGCGTCGCAGCGGCATGCCCAGGTCGACGCGCAGGCCGTCCGGTTGGCTGTCGAACTTCAACGAGCAGGCGCAACGCTGCACGATCGCTTGCACGATCGCCAGGCCCAGGCCGCAGCCTTCGCTGTTGCCATTGCGCCAGAAGCGTTGGGTCAGGTACTGCAGGTCCTCGGGGGAGATCTGCTTGCCGTGGTCGCGCACGCGAAACACCACCGTGTCGGCGGCGGTGATTACGCTGAGTTCCACCCGGGTGTCCGCCGGCGTGTGGCGCAAGGCGTTGTCCAGCAGGTTGCGCAAGGCCGCAACCGCCAGGCCCACCGGCATTTCCACCGGGGTGGCCGAGAGGTTGGCCGGCAGGATCAGGTCGATACGCGCGTTGTCACCGGCATTGGCATCCTGGATCGCCAGCCGTGCCACATCCTCGGCACTGGAGTGCATGCCATCGTCAAACGACAGGTTGCCCTCCACTCGCGCCAGCAACAGCAATTGTTCCAGGGTCCGGTGCAGGCGGTCGGCGCCCTCCTCTGCATGGGCCAGGGACTGGTCGCGGGCCGCGCCTTCGGTCATGCGGGCTACTTGCAGGTGGGTCTTGATGGCTGTCAGCGGGCTGCGCAGTTCATGGGCGGCGTCGCCGGTAAGGCGGCGTTCGCGCTCGATGGTCTTGGCGATGCGTTGCAGCAGTTGGTTCTGAGTGTCGAGCAGCGGCTTGAGCTCGCTGGGCAACGGATGGATCTGCAGCGGTTCGAGGGAGTCGGCACTGCGGCGCATCAAGGCGTCGCGCATGCGATTGAGCGGCAGCAGGCTCTGACCGATACCCAGCCACAGCAGGCACAGGCAGCCGAGCATCGCCACGCCCACCGGCACCGACGCCGCCAGCAGGATCGACAGGTTCAGCGCTTCACGCTCCACCTGGCGGTCGGCGGTGGTGATTAAAAGGTCGCCACGGGACAGGGTGAAACTGCGCCAACCCACGCCATCGATGACCTGGTCACGAAACCCGCTCATGCGCGATTCCAGCCCCTCGTCCGGCGTGGTGTGGCTGCGTGCCAGGATTTCCCCGCGCAAGGAGCTGACCTGGCAGGCCATGCCACCCGGCACCTGCAACTGTTCGGCGCTGAAATGCGCGCCGCCACTCACACTGGCAAGGCCCGGCATCTGCTCGGTCAGCCCCGCCACCATGCGCGCCGACGCCACCAGGCGCTGGTCGAGGGAGAACATCATCTGGTTGCGCAGGTCGTTGAGCATCCAGGCGGCCGCCAGGGCCCAGATCAACACAAAAGCGGCGCCCAGCTTGAACGTCAGGCGCAGGCGCAGGCTTTTCACGATGCGTCCTCGCCCCCGTCAGCCGGGCCCAGGCGGTAGCCGAGGCCGCGCACGGTCTCGACGATGCCGTTACCCAATTTGCGCCGCAGGTGGTGGATATGCACGTTGAGGGCGTTGCTCTCCAACTCGTCGTTGAAGCCGTAGACGCTGTCCTTGAGCTGCTCGCTGGACAGCACACGCCCCTTGTTGTGCAGCAAGGCTTGCAGCAGCGCCTGCTCGCGGCGCGAGAGGTCCACCGGCTGGCCGCCCAGGAAGGTTTCGCGGCTGCTGGGGTCGTAGGCCAGGCGACCATGCTCGATCAGGTTGACGCTGCGCCCCGCCACCCGTCGCAACAGGGTTTGCAGGCGCGCGGCGAGTTCGCGCAGGTCGAAGGGTTTGAGCAGGTAGTCGTCGGCGCCGGCTTGCAGGCCGTCGACGCGGTTGGTCACCGAGTCTCGCGCGGTGAGGATCAGCACCGGAATTTCCAGGCCCTGGCTGCGCTGTTGCTGCAATAGCTTGAGGCCGTCTTCATCCGGCAGGCCGAGGTCGAGCACCATGATGTCGAAGGTCGCCGCCTTGAGCATCGCGCGTGCGGCGCCCGCCGTGGCCACGCGCTCGACGGTAAAACCCTGGGCGGTGAGGCCGGCCACGATGCCGCTGGCGATGAGTTCGTCGTCTTCGCAGACCAATACGTGCATGCTGAACCCTTCATAAAAGATCGGGAGATTAAAAGTGCCGTGGATTAAGCGCCGATTATGCCGTGAAAAGACGCCCACTAAGACTCTAGAATAGCCTCGGTTAATCATCGGTTAATCAACGCCACACATTGTGTGCCTCACTTGCATCGAACTAAGGCTTGACCATGCGGCATCTGTTTACCTTACTGCTGGTGTTGTTCGCGGGATTGGCCCAGGCCGCGCCGGGCAACCCGTTTGAGACCAAACCTGATTTCCTTCCGGTGGGCAAAGCCTTCACCTTTACCTCCGAACGTCTTGAAAGTGGCGAGACGCAGCTGTATTGGCAGATTGCCGACGGTTATTACCTGTACAAGCAGCGCATGAAATTCGATGGCCTGGCCGAAAAGCCCGTGCTGCCGCAAGGCGAGGCCCACAGCGATGAGTTCTTCGGCGACCAGGAGGTGTATCGCCAGGGCCTGGAAGTGAAGATTCCGGCCGGCGCCACCGGCCAAATCAAGCTGGGCTGGCAGGGCTGCGCCGACGCGGGCCTGTGCTACCCGCCGCAATCGATCACCGTGGACCTGGGTGGCAACCCGGCCGTGGCCGCCACCGCCGAAGCTCAGGACCAGAGCCTGGCCAGTGGTTTGCAGCAGCGCAGCCTGGGCTGGAGCCTGTTGCTGTTCTTCGGCCTGGGCCTGTTGTTGGCGTTTGCGCCGTGCTCGTTGCCGATGCTGCCGATTCTCGCCGGCCTGGTGGTGGGCAGTGGCGCCAGCCCGCGTCGCGGCTTTGCCCTGGCCAGCAGCTACGTGGTGTGCATGGCGTTGGTGTATGCCGCGTTGGGTGTATTGGCTGCCCTGCTCGGCAGCAACCTCGCCGCGCTGCTGCAGACGCCCTGGATCCTCGGCAGTTTCGCCGCGTTGTTCGTGATCCTCGCCCTGCCGATGTTCGGCTTCTTTGAGCTGCAACTGCCGGCGTTCCTGCGCGATCGCCTGGACAACGTCAGCCGTCAGCAAAGCGGCGGCAGCCTGGTAGGCGCCGGGGTGCTCGGTGCACTATCCGGCCTGCTGGTAGGCCCCTGCATGACCGCGCCGCTGGCGGGCGTGCTGCTGTATATCGCGCAAAGCGGCAACGCGCTGCACGGTGGCTTGATCCTGTTCTACATGGGCATCGGCATGGGTATTCCACTGTTGCTGCTGGTGACCGTGGGCAACCGCTTCCTGCCCAAGCCGGGCACCTGGATGAACGTACTCAAGGGCATCTTCGGCTTCCTGTTCCTCGGCACCGCCGTGTGGATGATTCGTCCGGTGGTCGGCGAAAACCTGTGGGTCGGCCTGTGGGGCGCACTCGCGCTGGTGATGGCCTACTGCGGCTGGACCCTGGCCCGCGAATACGGCCTCGCCGCCAAAGTGTTCGGCGCCGGCTCCCTGGTGTTGGGCCTGTGGGGCGCCGTGTTGGTGGTGGGCGCAGCGGGTGGCAGCGATGACCTGTGGCAACCGCTGAAGGTCTACAGTGGCTCACGGGCCGCCGCCGCCCCCACCGCCCACGACGCCTTCATGACCACCAGCGACCCCGCCGTGTTGCAAAGCCAGCTCGACAGTGCCAAGGCCCAGGGACAATGGGTGCTGGTGGACTATTACGCCGACTGGTGCGTGTCGTGCAAGATCATGGAAAAACAGGTGTTCGGCAAACCGGAAGTACTCGACGCCTTGAAAGACGTGCGCCTGCTGCGCCTGGACGTCACCGCCGACAATGCCGCCAGCCGCGAGCTGCTCGGCCGCTATAAAGTCCCCGGCCCACCCAGCTTCGTGTGGATCGGCCCGGACGGTGAAGAACGCCGTGCCCAGCGCATCACCGGCGAAGTGGATGCCACCGCCTTCCTGCAACGCTGGACGCAAGCCCGGGACGCCCTCTGATGCTGACGCTGACCATTGGCACCTTCGCCATCGCCCTGAATCACATCCTGCTGATCAGCGCGCTGATCCTCGCCACCCTGGTGGGCTGGCGCGTGGCCAAGCGTGGCGGTGAAAACCCGGAGTCGGTGCTGTTCAGCCTGTTCCTGCTGGGTATGCTGGTGGCCCGCGTCAGCTTTGTGCTGATGTACTGGAGTGACTACCGCAACGACTGGCTGCAAATGGTCGACCTGCGTGACGGCGGCTTCCTCGCCTGGCCCGGCGTGATCGCACTGGTGCTCGGCGCACTCGCCTACGGCTGGCGTCGCCCGGCCCTGCGCAAGCCGCTGAGTGCCGGGGTCATCACCGGCCTGGTGTTCTGGGGCATGGCCAGCCTGTCCCTGAGCCTGTATGACAAAGGCTCGCAACTGCCGGACATCACCCTGCGCAATGCCAATGGCGACGTGGTGCAACTGGCCGACTACAAGGGCGGCCCGCTGGTGATCAACCTCTGGGCCACCTGGTGCCCGCCCTGCCGGCGTGAAATGCCGGTGCTGGAACGCGCCCAACATCAACGCCCGGACGTGACCTTCCTGTTCGTCAACCAGGCCGAAAGCATGCAAAGCGTCAGCACCTTTCTCGCCACCCAGGGCCTGACCCTCGACAACGTGCTGTTCGACGCCAGCGGCCGCCTCGGCCAGGCCGTGGGCTCGATGGCCTTGCCTACCACCCTGTTCTATCGCGCCGACGGGCGCCTGATCAACAGCCACCTGGGCGAGTTGTCCCAGGCCAGCCTGGCCCGTGCCATGGAACCCTTCGACTCCGCTCCTGCTGCCACAAGGAAACCGACATGCCCCGCCTCCGCCACCTGCTGACCCTGCTGCCGCTGACGCTTGCCGCCACCCTGGCCCAGGCCGAAGACTGGCCGGCGCCGATCAAACAGATCGAAGCCAAGGGTGCCAAGATCCTCGGCAAATTCGACGCTCCCAGCGGCCTCACCGGCTACGCCGCCCAGTACCAGAACCGTGGCATGGCGCTGTACCTGACCGCCGACGGCAAGAACGTGATCGCCGGCAACCTGTACGACGCCCAGGGCAACGACCTGAGCAGCGCGCCCCTGGAAAAACTGGTGTACGCGCCGATGGCCAAGGAAGTCTGGGCCAAAATGGAGAAAAGCAGCTGGATCCAGGACGGCGACAAAAACGCGCCGCGCATCGTCTACCTGTTCAGCGACCCCAATTGCCCGTACTGCAACATGTTCTGGGAACAGGCCCGCCCCTGGGTGAAGGCCGGCAAGGTGCAGCTGCGCCACATCATGGTGGGCATTATCCGCGAAGACAGCCCGGGCAAATCCGCCGCGCTGTTTGCCGCCAAAGACCCGCAAAAGGCCTTGGAAGAACACGAAGCCGCCGGCAAGGGCAGCAAGCTGCAGGCCCTGGCCAAGATCCCGGCCGATATCGAGGCCAAGCTTGATAACAACATGAAGTTGATGGACGAGCTGGAATTGTCGGCAACGCCGGCGATTTTCTATCTGGATGACAAGGGTGGCTTGCAGCAACAGCAAGGGGCGCCGTCGCCGGAAAAGCTGGTCAAGATTCTTGGGCCGAAGTAAGCGGCGCCCGGTCTGACACCAGCGCCGGCAGGCCGGCCCCTACAGTTGGAGTGCGTTTCACCTGTAGGAGCCGGCTTGCCGGCGATGAGGCCCTGACAGACAACGAAGCTTAAAGCCCCTCCAACTCCGCCATCAAATCACTCAACCGGTCCACCTTCTCGGCGCTGATCTCATTCGCCGCCAACCCATTGATGTACTCGGCCAACTCCGCCACCGTGCTGCACTCGAACATCGCCCGCAGCGGTACGTCACGTTGCAGGGTTTTCTGCACCCGCGAGGCAATCTGCGTGGCCAGCAGCGAATGCCCGCCCAGTTCGAAGAAGTTGTCCTCTACCCCTACCCTGTCGACTTTCAGCACCTCGGCCCAAATGGCGGCCAGGGTGGTTTCCAGTTCGTTTCGCGGCGCCAGGTAGTCCTGGCTGTGCAACTGGCCGATCTCCAGGGTCGGCAAGGCTTTGCGGTCGAGTTTGCCGTTGGCGTTCAGTGGCAGGCGGTCAAGCCATAGCCAGTGCAGCGGCACCATGTATTCCGGCAGTTCGGCCCGCAGGCGCTGCTTGATGCGGTCTAGGCGCTCGCCGGGGTTCAGCGCTGCATCAGCCGCCACCAGGTAGCCGACCAGGTGCTTGCCATTGACGCCTTCCTGCACGCCCACCGCCGCATCGCGTACTTCCGGTTGTTCGTGCAGGCGCGCTTCGATTTCACCCAGTTCGATACGGTAGCCGCGAATCTTCACTTGATGGTCGATTCGCCCGACGTACTCCAGCACGCCGTCACTGCGACGGCGCGCTAGGTCGCCGGTGCGGTAAAGCCGTTCGCCCGCGGCACCGAAGGGGTTCGGTACAAACACTGGGGCGGTGCGCAGTGGGTCGCTGACGTAACCGCGACCGACGCCCGTACCGGCGACACACAACTCGCCAACCGCGCCTTGGGGCACCAGCTCCAGCGCCCCATCGAGCAGGTACAAACGGTTGTTGTCGGTCGGTGTGCCAATCGGCAAGTAAGTGCCACGGGTCGACGCCAGGTCGACGCGGTAGAACGCCACATCGTCCGAGCATTCGGCCGGGCCATATGCGTTCACCAGGCCAATCTGGGGGTAGCGCAACAGCCATTGGTGCGCCAGCTCCGGCGGCATGGCTTCACCAGTCGGCAGCATCCAGCGCAGACCGTCCAGGCCAATACGCTCCTGGGCCAGCATGCCCTGGATCAGCGACGGCACGCTTTCCAGCACGGTAATCCCTTGGGCCTGAACGTGCTCCAGCAAACCTTGGGGATCATGGGCGAGAGTATTCGGCACGATGTCCACCCGCGCGCCAAACAGCGGCGCGGCGAGGAATTGCCACACGGAAATATCGAAGCTCTGCGAAGCGGTCTGTGCGATCACATCTGCGTCACTCAAGGCCAGGTACGGCACCTTGCTCAACTGGTTATTGAGCATGCCGCGCTGTTCCACCATCACGCCCTTGGGCAGGCCAGTGGAACCCGAGGTATAGATCACATAGGCGAGGTTGTCCGGACCGCTGTAGATGCCGGGATTTTCGCCGCGTGCAGGCACTTCTTCCCACACCAGCAACTGGCAGTCGAAGCCTTCCAGCAACTCGATGGCCTGCTCGCGACATGCCTCAGTGCACACCAGCAGCGGTGTGCGGCTGAGGTCGATGATGCTGCGCAGTCGCTGGCTCGGCAGGCCTGGGTCGAGCGGCAGGTAGCCGGCACCGGCCTTGAAGCTGCCGATGATCATACCCAGCAGGTCGAGGTTGCGTTCGGCCAGCAATGCCACGGGTTGATCCAGACCGACGCCCGCACTGATCAGCGCGTGGCCCAGGCCGTTACTGCGGCGATTGAGTTCGTCATACGTCCATTGCTGATCAAGGCAACTGGCGGCAACCCGCTGAGGATGCGCGGATACCTGGGCCTCGAACAGTTCGACATAGCTACGCTCCAGCGGGTAGTCGTGCTCGCTCTGGTTACAGCCTTCCACCAGGAACCCGCGCTCTTGCTCACCGATCAGCGGCAGGTCGGCCATGTCGCCATGGAAGCCCTGCACCAGCGCCAGCAGCAGGCGCTTGAACTCGCCGAGCATGCCTTGCACGGTGGTCTCGTCGAAGTAGCGCTGGTCGTAGGACAGGTGCAAACCAAGGTCATCACCCGGGTAACACACGGCGGTCAGCGGGAAGTTGGTGTGGGTGCGGCCGGAGTCCGAGGTGGCATTCAGGCTTTGCGCACGGTCCAGCACCGAGACTTCCACCGGGGCATTTTCGAACACGAACAGGCTGTCGAACAGTGGCTGGCCCTTGGGCAATTCGCTGTGCTCCTGGATCGTAACCAGCGGCAGGTATTCGTACTCGCGCAGTTGCATATTGCTGTCGAGCAAGCCGCTCAACCACTGGCGCACGCTGCAACGCTGATCGTCCTCGGGCAGTTTTACCCGCAGCGCGATGCTGTTGATGAACAGGCCGACGGTGCGTTGCATCTCCGGCATTTCCACCGGGCGCCCGGCCACGGTGACACCGAACAACACGTCACGGTCGCCGCTCAAGCGCCGCAGCACCAAGGCCCACGCCGCCTGGGCGAAGGTGTTGACGGTCAGTTGATGAGCCTGGGCCAACTCACGCAATTGCGCACCGTCGCGGGCATCGAGGCGGGTGTAGCAATCGCCCACCACCATGCCGCCGCTGTGGCCCGCGTGTTCACGCAGGAACGGCCGGTCACTCGGGATCGGTGTGGTGCGTTCGAACCCTTGCAGGTTCTGCTGCCACCATTGGCGTGCCTCGTTGAGGTTCTGACGTTGCAGCCAGGCAATGTAGTCGCGATAACGCGGCGGCGTGGCCAACTGCGCCTCGTGGCCTTCGCTTAGGGCCATGTAGATCTCGAAGAAGTCATTCATCAGCAACGAACGGCACCAGGCATCGATAAGGATGTGGTGGTTGCTCATCATGAACCAGTAGCGTTCAGCGCCGACGCGGATCAGGCGCAGGTGGAACGGCGCCTGGTTGAGCAGATCGAAACCGGCTTCGCGCTCTTGCTTGAGCAGCGCTTGCAGACGCGGTTCCTGTTCGCTTTCCGGGTCCTCGCTCCAGTCCAGGTATTCAATCGGCGTGCTGCCCGGTGTGTGGATTACTTGCAGCATGTCTTCGCCGACGTTCCAGCAGAACGAGGCGCGCAAGGCTTCGTGACGGGCGATCACCGCCTGCCAGGCCTGGGCGAAGCGCTCGGGGTCCAGGGCGCTGTTGATACGGTAGCGGTCCTGCATGTAATACAGGCCGGTGCCCGGTTCGAGCAGGGTATGCAGCAACAGGCCTTCCTGCATCGGTGTCAGCGGGTAGACGTCTTCGATGACGTTGGCCGGTATCGGCAGGCTGTCGAGTTGCGACTGGCTCAGGTGGGCCAGCGGGAAGTCGGACGGTGTAAGACCACCGGCATCGTCCTGCAGGCAGTGCTGGGTCAGGCTTTGCAGTTCGGCCAGGTACGCCTCGGCCAATTCGCGCACGCTGTGCTGATCGAAGCGCTCACGGCTGAAGGTCCAGCGCAGCACCAGCTCACCGCCGTACACCTGGCTGTCGACGCTCAACTCGTTGGGCAGCGGCGCATCCGGGTCATGGGCCAGGCCTGTGGACTCGTCCATCGGGTGGAACAGCGCATCGGCGCCAAAGCTCTGGTCGAACTGGCCCAGGTAGTTGAAGGTGATCTGCGCGCTCGGCAGTGCGCCCATGCGCTGTTTGCACAGGTCGTCGGCCAGGTAGCGCAGCACGCCATAGCCCAGGCCTTTATGCGGCACGCCGCGCAGTTGCTCCTTGATCGCCTTGATCGAGTCGCCCTGGGACGCTTGCGGGGTCAGGCGCAGCGGATAGGCACTGGTGAACCAGCCAACACTGCGGGTCAGGTCGATGTCATCGAACAGGGTTTCGCGGCCGTGGCCTTCCAGTTGGATCAGCGCCGACGCGTGGCCGCTCCAGCGGCACAGCACACGGGCCAAGGCGGTCAGCAGCAGGTCGTTGACCTGGGTGCGGTAGGCGCTCGGGGCCTGTTGCAACAACTGGCGGGTGTGCTCGGCATCCAGGCGCACGCTGACGGTGTCGGCATCGCGGTTACGCAGCGAGCCTTGCGGACGGGGCACCGGCAATACGGTTTCCGGCCCAGCCAATTGGTCTTGCCAGACGCTCAACTCTTCACGCAGGGATTCGCTGCCGGCATAGGCCTGCAAACGCGCGGCCCAGTCACGCAAGGCGCTGGTCTTGGCCGGCAGGCTGACGGACTGACCGTCGCTGAGTTGACGGTAGACGTTCTGCAGGTCTTCCAACAACACGCGCCACGACACGCCGTCCACCACCAGATGATGGATCGCGATCAGCAGGCGTTGCTGCCCCTCGGGCCCGTCCACCAGCAAGGCGCGCAGCAGCGGGCCGTGTTCCAGGTGGAGGCTGCGTTGGGTGTCGGTGAACAGCGCGGTGCAGTGCGCCATGTCGCGCACTTGCGCCTGCATCAGCACGCCGCCTCGCGGCACGGCCAAATGCTCGGCGTGCCAGTGCGCGTCACGCCGGGAGAAGCTCAGGCGCAGGGCGTCGTGGTGCTCCAGCACGGCCAGCAGCGCTTGCTCCAGGCGATGAGGCTCCAGCAGTTGCAATGGTTTGAGGACCAGCGCCTGGTTCCAGTGCTGACGCTGTGGAATCTCGGTGTCGAAGAACCAGTGCTGGATCGGCGTGAGGCCCGAAGGCCCGGTCAGTACGCCCTGCTCGGCCGTGACCTGCTCGGAGCGGGTGGCGACGGCGGCCAGGGTCTGCACGGTCTGGTGCTGGAACAGGTCGCGAGGGCTGAAATGAATCCCGGCCTGCCGCGCACGGCTGACCACCTGGATCGACAGGATCGAGTCGCCACCCAGCTCAAAGAAGTTATCGTCCAGGCCGACTTGTTGCACGTTCAGTACCGCACACCAGATCGCAGCCAGGGTGCTTTCAAGTTCATTGCGTGGCGCCACATATGTTTGGCGGTTTGCCTCAGGATCTGGTTGCGGCAGGGCACGGCGATCAAGCTTGCCGTTGGCGGTCAGCGGCATGCTGTCCAGCACGATCAAGTGCGCCGGCACCATGTAATCCGGCAGTTGCGCCTTGAGATGGGCCTTCAGCGCGTCACGCAGCGCGCCGTGCTCGGCATCGCTGACCAGATACGCCACCAACTGCTTGCCGCTCGGCGAATCCAGCGCCAGCACCACCGCTTCGCGCACGGCATCGTGCTCCAGCAGGCGGGTTTCGATCTCGCCCAGTTCGATGCGGAAACCGCGAACCTTCACTTGATGGTCGATACGCCCCAAGTACTCCACCAGGCCATCGGCGCGTTGGCGCACCAGGTCCCCGGTGCGGTACAGGCGCCCACCGTTGCGCGCAAACGGGTCCGCGACAAAACGCTCGGCGGTCATGCCCGGACGCTGGTGATACCCCTGGGCCAGGCCGGCGCCGCCGACGTACAACTCGCCGGTCGCGCCTTGCGGCACCAGGGCCAGGTCGGCGTCGAGAATGTAAGCCACGCGGTCACCGATGATGCTGCCGATCGGCACGCTGGCGGCGCCCTCCTCCAACTGCTCCGGTGCAAGGCTGGCCAGCGGCATCACCACGGTTTCAGTCGGGCCATAGGCGTTGAAGAACACCTGTGGCTTGAACGCGGCACGGATGCGCTGCAAGTGTTCGCCGGTCAGGGCTTCGCCGCCGGTGATGCACATACGCACCGGCAAGGTCTGCTGCTGAGTGGCCAACCACTGCGCCAACTGGCTGCCGTAGCTCGGGGTGAAGCCCAGGATGTTGATGCCATGGGTGCGGATCAATCCGCAGATTTCCTCGGCATCCCACTGGCCCTGGGCGCGCAGTACCACCTGCGCGCCACTGAGCAGCGGCACCAGCAAACGCTCGGTGGCGGCGTCGAAGTTGATCGAATAGAAGTGCAATTCGCAGTCATCCGGGCGCATGCCAAACCGCTCGATCACCGCTGTGCAATGCATGGCGATTTCACCGTGGGACACCACCACGCCTTTCGGCTTGCCGGTGGAGCCGGAGGTGTAGATCAAGTACGCCTGGTGTTGCGCCAGGCTGATAAACGGCAGCGCATCGGCCGGGTAGTTGGCGAGCACCGGCAAGTCATCTTCCAGGCACCAGCAGGCCACGCTCGCCGGCAATTCGCCGAGCGCTGCGAACATCGCCGCATCGCTGAGCAACAGGCCGATGCCGCTGTCTTCGATCATGTAGTGCAAGCGGTCCAGCGGATATTCAGGGTCCAGCGGCACGTAGGCGCCGCCCGCCTTGAGGATCGCCAGCAGGCCGATGACCATTTCCAGCGAGCGCGGCAGTGCCAGGCCCACCCGCACCTGCGGGCCGACGCCGCGCTCACGCAGCATCCAGGCCAGGCGGTTGGCGCGGGCCTCCAGCTCGCGGTAGCTCAGCGTTTCACCGGCGAAGGTCAGCGCCGGTGCATCACCACGGGCTGCCGCCTGCTGGCTGAACAGTGGATGGATGCACTGATCAAGGCGGTGTTCGCCCGCCTCGATGCCCAGGCTGTCCTGCACGGCCCGCTGCTCGGCGGCGCTCAGCAAGGGCAGTTCGCTGAGGCGCTGTTGCGGGTTGGCGATCAAGGCTTCCAGCAGGTTGCGCCAATGTTCTGCCATGCGCGCAATACGCGGCTCGTCGAACAGGTCGGTGCTGTAGGTCAGGCAGCAACCCAGCCGATGGTCGAGGTCGGTGACTTCCAGGTTGAGGTCGAACTTGGTCGCACGCGCATCGTTGGCCAGGTATTCGACGGTCATGCCGGCCAGTTGGCGGCTTTGCTGGAATTCCCAGCGCTGCACGTTGCACATCACCTGGAACAGCGGGTTGTACGCCGCACTGCGCGGTGGCTGCAGGGCTTCCACCAGGTGATCGAACGGCAGGTCCTGATGGGACTGGCCTTCGATCACGGTGTGGCGCACCTGCTCGAACAATTCAGCGACGTTCATCTGCCCAGTGAGCTGGCAACGCAGCACCTGGGTGTTGAGGAAGGCGCCGATCAGCCCTTCGCTTTCCGGGCGAATACGGTTGGCCACGGGCGCACCGATGCGCAGGTCGGTCTGGCCGCTGTAGCGGTAGAGCAACACAGCCAGGGTGGCGGTCATGGTCATGAACAGGGTCAAGCCGCGTTCGGCATTGAAGGCTCGCACGCGGGCCGCCAGGTCATCGCTCAGGTCGAAGCGGTAGAGTTCGCCCTGGTGGCTTTGCACCGGTGGCCGTGGACGGTCGCCGGGCAGTTCCAGCAAGGGGTGTTCGCTGCCCAATTGCGCAGTCCAGTAGTCCAGTTGACGCTGACGTTCGCCAGCCTCCAGCCATTGGCGCTGCCACACGCTGTAGTCGAGGTACTGCACCGGCAGCGGTGCCAGTGGCGATTCACGCTCATCGATAAAGGCTTCGTACAGCGCACTGAGTTCACGGGCAAAGATGTCCATGGCCCAGCCTTCGGTGACGATGTGGTGCAGGGTCAGCAGCAAGTAGTGTTCGCGCTCGCCGGCCTTGACCAGGCAGGCTCGCAGCAACGGCCCGGTCTCCAGGTTGAACGGTGTATGGGCCTCGTGATCTGCCAATTGTTGCAACCGTGGCTGGCGTTCGGCTTCGTCCAGCGCGGAGAAATCCTGCCAGTCCATGCGCAGGCCGGTCTGCGCCGCGACCTTCTGATAGGCCACGCCGTCGACACTCGGGAAGGTGGTGCGCAGGGTTTCGTGACGCATGATCAAGGCCTGCAACGCCGCCTCGAAACGCCCCACATCCAGTACGCCACGCAAGCGCGCCATGCCGCCGACGTTGTAGGCCGGGCTGTCCGGTTCCATCTGCCACAGGAACCACATGCGCTGCTGGGAATAGGACAGCGGCACCGGCTGGCTGCGGTCGACCTTGGCGATGGCGGTCTGCTGGTTGCGTTGGCCCGACGCCTGGATCAGTGCGACCTGCTCAGCAAATGCCCCCAACTCACTGGCTTCGAACAAAGTGCGCAATGGCAGCTCGACGTCACATGCCTGGCGGGTGCGGGAGATGATTTGCGTGGCCAGCAACGAATGGCCACCGAGGGCGAAGAAGTCATCGCGCAGGCCGATGCCTGGCAGGCCCAGCACTTCGCGCCAGATTGCAGCGATCTGCTGTTGCAGCGGGGTTTCGGGCTCGACATGTTCGCGCACGTGCCACACCGGTTCCGGCAACGCCCGGCGGTCCAGCTTGCCGCTGGGGCTCAGAGGCATGCTGTCCAGGCGCATCAGCAGCGCGGGCACCATGTACTCGGGCAGCTCGGCGGCCAGGGCGGTCTTGACCTGTTGTTCGTCCAGCTCGGCAGGGGCGGTGTAGTAGCCAATCAGCTGAGCATCACGCACCAGCACCACGGCTTGGGCGATGCCTTCCAGGGCGAGCATGCGCGCTTCGATTTCTTCCGGCTCCACGCGAAAGCCACGCAGCTTGACCTGCTGGTCGAGGCGCCCGAGGTACTCGATCACGCCGTCGGCATTCCAACGCGCGCGGTCACCGGTGCGGTAAAGGCGTGCCCCTTGGTGGTCAGCGACAAAACGCTCAGCCGTCAACCCCGCGCGGCCCAGGTAACCCCGGGCCAGGCCAATGCCGCCGATGCACAGTTCACCCGGTACACCCAGTGGCACCGGGTTGAGCTGCTCGTCCAGCACGCGGCAGATCACATTGCCCAGCGGGCGGCCAATCGGCGAGCGCTCGCCGTCTTCGACACGGCAGTGCCAGTGGGTCACGTTGATCGCGGTTTCGGTCGGGCCATAACGGTTGTGCAGTTGCACCGCAGGCAACTGCGCCAGCACGCGGTTACGCAGTTCGGCGGGCAAGGCTTCACCGCCGGAGAACAGGCGGCGCAGGCTGGTGCATTCGGCTACCAACGGTTCGTCGATAAACAACTGCAACAGCGGCGGCACAAAGTGCAGCGTGGTCACGCCGTGCTCCTGCACCAACTGCGCAATGCGATGCGGGTCGCGATGTTCACCGGGGCCGGCCAGCACCAGGCGGCAACCGCTGATCAGTGGCCAGAAGCATTCCCACACCGACACGTCAAAACTGATCGGCGCCTTTTGCATCAGCACGTCGGTTTCATTGAGTTGATAAGTGGCCTGCATCCACTGCAAGCGCTCGGCCAGGGCCGCATGGGTGTTGCCCACGCCTTTGGGTTGGCCGGTGGAACCGGAGGTGTAGATCACGTAGGCGAGGTTGTCACCGTGCAGGTGCAAGCCGGGCGGCTGGGTGGGCCAGCTGTCGAGGTGCAGGCTGTCCATCGCAATCACGCACACGCCTTCGGCGCTCGGCACCTGTTCCAGCAATGCGGTCTGGGTCAGCAGCAGGTGGACGCCACTGTCCTTGAGCATGTAGGCCAGGCGCTCGACGGGGTAATCCGGGTCCAGCGGCACATAGGCGCCACCGGCCTTGATGATCGCCAGCAGGCCGATCAGCAGTTGCGGCGAACGCTCGGCGGCGATGGCCACGCACACGTCCGGGCCGACGCCTTTATCGCGCAGGTAGTGGGCCAGGCGGTTGGCCTGGGTGTGCAGTTGGGCAAAGGTCAGGCTACCACCGTCCCAGACCAGCGCAGTGGCGTCCGAGGTCTGCTGGTTAAGCAGCTCCGGCAGCCACTGCTGGGCTGGCGCGCAGGGTGCTTCGCTGTAAAGCGCCTGTTCGTCCTGCTGCATCAGCGCGATGTCGCCGATGGCTTGCTGGGGGTGCTCGCAGACGGCGTGCAACAGGTTGATGTAGTGCGCGGCCAGGCGCTGGATGGTCGCGGTTTCGAACAGCTCATCGGCGTAGTCGAACGACAGGCTCAAGCGCCCGTTGCGGTCTTCTTCGGTGTGCAGTTGCAAGTCGAACTTGGCTTCGCGGCTGTGCCATGGCAGTTCATCGGCAAGCATGCCCGGCAAGCGGCGCAACGCGCTCAAATCGCGCTGTTGGTGGTTGAACATGACCTGGAACAGGCCCTGTACGCGGGCCTGCGGGAAGGCTTCCAGCAGTTGTTCGAACGGCAGGTCCTGATGGGCCTGGGCGCCCAGTGCCGTCTGGCGCGTCGCGGCCAACAGCTCACTGAACGCCAGGCGCCCGTCCAGCTCGGCACGCAGCACCAGGGTGTTGATGAAGAAGCCGACCAGACCTTGGGTTTCCTGGCGCGGACGGTTGGCGTTGGGCACGCCGATGCGAATGTCGCGCTGGCCGCTGTAGCGATGCAGCAGGCTTTGGAAGGCCGCCAGCAACAGCATGAAGGGCGTGGATTCGTGGGCCTGGGCGGTCTGGCGAATCGCTTCGCTGAGGCTCGTGCCAAGCCGCACGGTGTGGCGTGAGGCGGTGTGACGGTGGTGCGCCGAACGCGGGTGGTCGGTGGCCAGGCTCAGGGTTGGATGCTCTTCACCCAGTTGCGCTTTCCAGTACGCCAGTTGGCGCTCGCCTTCGCCCTCGGCCAGCCATTGGCGCTGCCAACTGCCGTAGTCGGCGTATTGCAGGGCCAGGGGCGGCAATTCCAGGGGTTGGCCCTGGACAGCGGCGGCGTAGAGGCGCGAGAACTCGTCGATGAGAATGTTGAGCGACCAGCCGTCGGCGATGATGTGGTGCAGCGTCACCAGCAGTTGGTGATCCTCATCGTCCAGGCGCACCAGCGTCACCCACAGCAGCGGGCCTTTTTCCAGGTCGAACTGGGTGCGGGCTTCGTCCTCGCGGATCTGTTGCGCACGGGCTTCGCGTTCGGCCGCTGGCAGGTCACTGAGGTCGATGACTTGCAGCTCGAACTCCACCTTGGCATCGATGCGCTGGAAAGCCTGGCCGTCTCTTTCGTAGAAGCGCGTACGCAGCGCTTCGTGGCGCTGGATCAGTTGCTGGAAGCTGGCGCGCACGGCGTCTTCATCCAGCTCGCCGCGCAGGCGCAGAGCACCGGGGATGGTGTAGGCGCTGCTATGCGGGTCCAGTTGCCAGGTGATCCACAGGCGGTTCTGCGCCAGGGATTGGGGCAGTTCATCCTGGCGTGACAGGCTGTGGATCACACCTTGGGCGACGCCACCGTCTTGCTGCAACTGCGCAACGTTGGCCGCGAAGCCTTCCAGGGTCGGCGCTTCGAACAGCATGCGCAGGTTCAGTTCCAGGCCGAGGGTTTCGCGCAGGCGTGCGACCACCTGGGTGGCGGTGATGGAGTTGCCGCCGAGCAAGAAGAAATGATCATCGGCGGCAACGCTTGCGATGTTCAGTTGCTCACACCAGATCGCCGCAATCTGGGTGTGCAACTCGGATTCCAGCGCCCCATCGCTCACCTGCGCTTGCAGGTCGGGGAACTGGGCATAGCTGTCGAGGCTGCCGTCCTTGTGACGAAGCGCACAGGCTGCGCGCTGCACTTTGCCGCTGGAGGTCTTCGGCAAGGCGCCGGGGTTGAGCAGCACCACCACGCTGGGCGCCTCTTGGTAAGCCTCGGCCACGGCTTGGCGGATCGCCTTGATCAGCGCTTCGGGCGGCAGGATTTTCTGCACGCTGCGGCTGATTTCGGCGGCAATGCCAATGCCTTCCAGCCCCTTGTCGCTCACCGCAAATGCGGCGACCCGGCCTTTGCGCACCACTTCGACTTCGCGCTCGATGGTCTGCTCGATGTCCTGGGGGTACAGGTTGTGTCCGCGCACGATCAGCAGGTCTTTGAGGCGGCCGGTGATGTACACCTCACCGTCACGGATAAAACCCAGGTCGCCGGTGCGCAGCCAGGTACGGCCAGCATGTTGCACGAAGGTCTTGGCGGTGGCTTCCGGGTTGCGCCAGTAGCCATGGGCGATGCTCGGACCGCTGGCCCAGAGTTCGCCGACGCGGTTGTCGGGCAGTTCGGTGAGGGTCTGTGGGTCGGCAATCAGTACGGCATGCTCGGGCTGGCTGGTGCCGCAGCTCATGATCGCACTGCCCTGCCCCGGTTCGGCGCGGTTGGCGGCCAGGGCCTGCTCGTCGACGCGCAACGCGGCAATACCCTGGCCCCGGGTGCCGCCGGCGACAAACAGGGTCGCCTCGGCCAGGCCGTAGGAGGCGAAGAAATTGTTTGGGGTGAAACCACAGGTGGCGAACTTTTCGGCGAAGCGTTCCAGGGTGTCGAGGCGGATCGGTTCGGACCCGGAATAGGCCACGCGCCATCGGCTCAGGTCCAGCCGCTCCAACGCCGAGTCACTGACCCGTTCACTGCACAGGCGATAGGCGAAATCCGGACCACCGCTGATGGTACCGCCGTATGCGCTGATCGCCTCAAGCCAGCGCAACGGCCGGCCGAGGAAGTAGGCCGGCGACATCAACACGCACGGCACACCACTGAAGATCGGTTGCAGCAGGCCGCCGATCAGGCCCATGTCGTGGTACAGCGGCAGCCAGCTGACGATCACGTCATCCGGGTTGAGGTCGATGCCGAAACCACGGCGGATCAGCACTTCGTTGGCCACCAGGTTGCCGTGGCTGACCTGCACGCCCTTGGGCAGCGCGGTGGAGCCGGAGGTGTATTGCAGGAAAGCGATGTCGTCGGGGTGCAGGTCGGGAGCGATCCAGTTACCAGCGCTCTCCAGGCTATCGACGCTTAACACTGGCGGCGCGTTGTCGAGCTGCGACAAGCCGTCGGCGAGGCTGGCGATGGTCAACAGCAGGCGCGGCTCGGCGTCGCTGATGATCGACAGCAGGCGCTCCTGATGGTGACGCCGCGTGGACTCCGGCGGGTAGGCCGGCACCGCAATAACCCCGGCGTACAGGCAACCAAAGAACGCCGCGACGTAATCCGGGCCACTGGGGAACAACAGCACCGCACGGTCACCCAGCTCGGCATTGGCTTGCAGCGCAGCGGCGATGGTGCGGGCGCGCTGGTCCAGGTCGCGGTAGCTGAGTACTACGCTGTGCTCGGCGGACTCGGCGAGGAAGCGCAGGGCGACCTGATCCGGGGTTTGCGCGGCACGACGCTGAAGGGACTGGACCAGGGTGCGGGGAAGTTCGAAGGCGTCCATCATGGGGTTCCTGCCTGAAATCGGCTTACGGGAAATTCGGGAATTGGGGAGCTTTTAGCCAGCGGCCAGTTGCCGCGCCGCGCCATTGCGCCAGCGGGCCAGGTGTTCGTCGGCATAGCGCCGCACGCAACGCAGCACGGCGCTTTCGTGCTGGATGAGGAAGAAGTGGTGACCGTCGAACATGTCCAGGGAAAAGCCACTGGCGGCGTCGAGTTGCCAGTCGAGCAACTGGTCGGCGCGCACGCTGTCCTGTTTGCCGCCGAACACGTGGATCGGCATGTCCAACGGCGTGCGCTCGCCATAGGTGAAGCTGCCGCACAGCAGGAAATCGGCACGCAGGATCGGCAGCATCAACTGCATCAACTCGGGGTTGGCCAGGGCTTCTTCAGCGGTGCCTTGCAGTTCGCGCAGGCGGGTGATGAGTTGTTCGTCGGTCTTTTCGATGGCGTACTCGCTGACGTCACGACGCGCCGGCCCGGCCGTGCCGGAGGCGAACAACGCCAGCGGCGCGGGTACGCCGCGAGCGCTCAAGGCGTGCGCCAGCTCAAAGGCGAGCAGGCCGCCAAGGCTGTGGCCGAACAGGGCGTAGGGACCGTTCAAGTCGCGGCTGATTTCCTCCGCGAGTTGCGTGGCCAAGGCCTTGATATCGCGCTGCAGCGGCTCTTCCATGCGCATGCCACGACCGGGCAATTCCAGCGGACACACCTGCAACCATTCAGGCAAGGCCCGGCGCCAGCGCGCGTAAACCATGGCGCTGGCGCCCGAATAGGGCAGGCAGAACAGGCGCAGTCGAGTCGGCGTACTCATCGAGCGACGACTCCAAACTGAAACACGCTGTATGCACGATAGAAACCCATTTCGTCCTCCTGCGGGTGCTGATCCTTGGCCGTTTTACTAACGGACCTGTCACCCAGAAGAACGGACGGCACCGGCAAATAATTAGTCGCCGGGTACGAGCGAGACGTGGTTCACACCAAACAAGAAAGCATAAGATTAGTTCGCCTTCTCATTTGACAATCATTATCATTAAGCATAATTTGTTGCCCGATGTGTAGGAGGCCTCAGCAAGGACGCCCTCCCCTAACCTCTTTTGCGACAAGGTGATTTCCATGACGGAACAAGTATCCACAGGCAGGTGCGACTCACCGCTTCTCCAGGCATTCGTCGATAACCGGCTGATTCTGGTGAAGATCGCGGCACGCATTACAGGGTGCCGCTCCCGAGCCGAAGACGTAGTGCAGGACGCCTACTTCCGGCTGCAATCGGCGCCGACGATCACCTCATCGTTCAAGGCCCAGCTGAGTTATCTGTTCCAGATCGTGCGCAACCTGGCGATCGATCACTACCGCAAGCAGGCCCTGGAGCTCAAATACTCCGGGACGGAAGAGGAAGGCTTGAATGTGGTTATTCACGGCGCTTCACCGGAAACCTCGCACATCAATTTCAACACCCTGGAAAACATCGCCGACGCCCTGACGGAGCTGCCCCAACGCACCCGCTACGCGTTCGAGATGTACCGCCTGCACGGCGTGCCGCAAAAGGACATCGCCAAGGAACTGGGGGTTTCGCCGACCCTGGTGAACTTCATGATCCGTGATGCGCTGGTGCACTGCCGCAAGGTGTCGGGCAGCCATAGCGATACGTTTGCGCGCAGGGTTTGACGCTCAGCAGAGTGATCTGACACTCAGCAAATCAAATGTGGGAGCTGGCTTGTGTGGGAGCTGGCGATGCGGTTTGACAAATACACCGAGTCGCCCGCATCGCAGGCAAGCCAGCTCCCACATGAGCCTATGTCCACCAAGACGATCTGCAGCGTGCCTGTCAGGGCACCGGCATCACATCAATACGATACGGCTCGAAAATCTTCAGCATCTCGCCATCGTCACGCAAGCGCTTGAGCAACGCGGAAAAGGCTTCCCCCGTGATCGGCGCCTTTGGCCGCAGCAGCGCATAGTGGTGATACACCTGGTCGATGCGCTCCGACACCAGGAACTGCCCCGCCATCTCCGCGTTGCGCACCATAAAATCACTCAAGTACGAACGGGTCACCAAGGCGATGTCGGCACGCCCGCGCGCAACCATCAGCAGGTTGCTGTCATGGGAATAGGTCAACGTGGCGTTGAAGTGCTCGGCCATGTACTTGGGGTCGGGGTTGAAGTTGGCGAAGGCGTAGTGATACCCGCTGAATACGGCCAGGCGTTTGCCCTTGAGGTCGGCGAAATAGCGTTGGTCGCGACCGGTCTCACGCTGGGCGACGAAGATTTCTGCATCTTCCAGGCCCATGTCGACGGTAGTGTGGGGAATCTTCTGCCAGCCCCAGTCGGGGTTTTCGAAGATGGCCATGTCCACCCGGCCCTGCTCGAAATCACGAAAGCGTCGCGGGATAGAAGTGGGCACCAGTACAAATTGGTAGTCGGTTTGCGAGGCGTTGAGGGCCTCGACCAGTTGCGGCAGCAAACCGGTGTCGGCGCCCTGCTCGGGGCGCACGGTGTAGGGCGGGAAATGTGCCGCACCGATGCGGACCAATTGCGCAGCCGAAGCCGGCACCCACCACGCGGTGCCCAGTGCCCAAAAGGTCAGTCCTGCAGCCAGCCGCCATGGCGAAAACATCAAGGCACACACCGTTTAAAAACACTCATGGCGATAAGCTAGGCGTTTTTGTCTGGCGAGACAACTTTCCACCGGCAAATTAATAGCTTGCGCCTCAATCCGCTTTCAGAACCATCAGCAGGGCTTCTTCGGCCAACTGCTCAAGCGTCAGGCTGCCCTCGGCGCGAAACCAGGTGGTGGTCCAGGACAAGGCGCCGGTGAGGAAACGCCGAGTAATAAATACATCGCCACGGATATAACCGGCGTCCTTGGCCTCGCCCAGTACCTGCAGCCAGATCGCCTCATACACATCGCGCAGGGCCAGCACCTGGGCCTGGCCTTCGGCCGACAGTGAACGCCACTCGTACACCAGCACCGCCATGGCTTCGCCGCTGCCGCCCATGATCGACTGCAATTCGCAGCGGATCAGCGCCAGCACGCGTTCGCGCACGTTGCTCGCTTCTTCAAGCGAAGCGCGCATCATCGCGGTGTTGTAGTGGATGGTTTCTTCCATCACCGCGCGCAGGATCTCGTCCTTGCTCTTGAAGTGATGAAAGATGCTGCCGGACTGGATGCCCACGGCGCTGGCCAGGTCGCGCACGGTGGTGCGCTCAAAACCCTTGTTGCGAAACAGGTGGGCCGCGGTTTGCAGCAGCTTGCCACGGGCACTGTCGGGGTCGGTCAATTGGCCGCCATCGACCATGGTGCGCATCACCCGCAGGGCTTTGTGCTCATCCATGCCTCTCTCCTCTACTTCCACGGACGTCTTGGCCGGCAATTTAGGCCGTGCCGGCCACCCAAGCAAGCGCTTGGCTAAAACTTGTGTCCGGAGTTTACAAACCAAGCGCTTGCTTGGTAGTCTCGTTGCCAGCCATTCGAGGAAGGATTTCTCATGAGCAAGACGGTTCGCATCGGCTGCGCCAGCGCCTTCTGGGGCGACACCTGCACCGCCGCAGCCCAATTGGTGCACGGCGGCAAACTGGATTACCTGGTGTTCGACTACCTGGCGGAAATCACCATGTCGATCCTCGCCGGCGCGCGCATGAAAGATCCCCAGGCCGGTTATGCCACGGATTTTGTCGAGGTGCTCACCCCGCTGCTCGCCGATATCCAGCGCCAGGGCGTGCGGGTGATCAGCAACGCCGGCGGTATCAACCCCCAGGCCTGCGCCGCCGCCCTGCAAGCGGCCTGCGACAAGGCAGGCGTCGCGCTGAAAATCGCCGTGCTCCTGGGCGATGACCTGCAACCCCAGCTCAAGCATCTTCACACCATCACCGACATGTTCAATGGCATGCCACTGCCGCCGATGTGCGTGTCCGCCAATGCCTACCTGGGTGCACCGGGCATCACCCAGGCGCTGCGGCTGGGTGCGGATATCGTCATCACCGGCCGGGTGGTCGACAGCGCAGTGGTCAGCGCCGCGCTGGTGCATGAATTCGACTGGTCATGGCAGGACTACGACCGCCTCGCCCAGGCCGCGCTGGCCGGGCATATCATCGAGTGTGGCGCGCAGTGCACCGGCGGCAACTTCACCGATTGGCGCGACGTGCCGGACTACGAGCACATCGGTTTTCCCATCGTCGAAGTCAGCGCCGACGGCCAGTTCACCGTCAACAAAGTCGACGGCACGGGCGGACTGATCAGCGAACTCAGCGTGGCCGAACAGCTGCTGTATGAAATTGGCGACCCACACGCGTACCTGCTGCCGGATGTGATCTGCGACTTCAGCCAGGTCAAGCTGCAGCAACAAGGCAAGCACTGCGTACGCCTGCACGGCGCCAAGGGTTTGCCGCCGACCGACCAGTACAAAGTCAGCGCCACTTACCCGGACGGTTTCCGCTGCACCGCCAGTTGCCTGATCGCCGGGATCGATGCCGTGGCCAAGGCCGAACGGGTCAGCCAGGCGATCATCAACAAGACCTCGGAACTGTTCAGCCAACGCGGCTGGGCGCCTTTCACCGAAGTGAACATCGAATTGCTCGGCAGCGAAGCCACCTACGGCGCCCACGCGATGCGCCAGGACTGCCGCGAGGTGGTGGTGAAACTGGCAGTGCGTCATCCCAACAAACAAGCATTGGTGCTGTTCGCCCGCGAAATCGCCCAGGCCGCTACTGGCATGGCGCCCGGCCTCACCGGCATCGTCGGCGGACGGCCAACCGTGTACCCGTTGATCCGGCTGTTTTCGTTCCTGATCGACAAGGCCTCCTGTGACATCGAGATCGACTTCCAGGGCGAACGCCACGCCTGCGCACGGCCGATGGCCGACACGCCCACCCTGCCGGATGCGCCGATTGAGCCACCCACGCCACAAGGCCGCGCCGACGCCAGCGTACCGTTGGTGAAACTGGCCGTGGCGCGTTCCGGCGACAAGGGCAACCACAGCAACATCGGCGTGATCGCCCGCGACCCCGACTACCTGCCGTGGATCGCCGAAGCACTCACCCCGGCAGTGATCGTCGACTGGATGGGCCATGTGCTCGACCCCGTGCATGGTCGCGTCGAGCGCTGGTACCTGCCCGGCAGCCACAGCCTCAATTTCCTGCTGGAAAACGCCCTGGGCGGCGGCGGCATCGCCAGCCTGCGCATCGACCCTCAGGGCAAGGCCTTCGCCCAGCAACTGCTGGAAATTCCCATCGCCGTGCCGCAACACATCGCAGATTCTCTCACCTGACAGGAGCCTTGCCGTGGCCTTCGACTCAATCTTCAAAGCCGATCTGTTCCAGGGGCAAACCGTGATAGTCACCGGTGGCGGCAGCGGCATTGGCCGTTGCACCGCCCATGAACTGGCGGCCCTCGGCGCTCACGTGATCCTGGTGGGGCGCAAGGCGGAGAAACTGCAGAACGTCGCCATCGAGATCGCCGAAGACGGCGGCACCGCCGATTGGCAGGTGTGCGACATTCGCGATGAAGAGGCGGTCAAGGCGCTGGTCAAACACATCATTCAAGCGCATGGCCCGATCCACGGCCTGGTCAACAATGCGGGCGGCCAATATCCGTCGCCGCTGGCCGCGATCAATCAAAAAGGCTTCGAGACCGTGCTGCGCACCAACCTGGTTGGCGGCTTCCTGATGGCCCGGGAAGTGTTCAACCAATCCATGAGCAAGCACGGCGGCGCCATCGTCAACATGCTCGCCGACATGTGGGGCGGCATGCCCGGCATGGGCCACTCAGGCGCGGCGCGTGCCGGCATGGACAACGTCACCAAGACCGCCGCCTTTGAATGGGGTTATGCCGGCGTCCGCGTGAATGCCGTGTCGCCGGGATGGATCGCCTCCAGTGGCATGGACACCTACGAAGGCGCCTTCAAGGCGGTGATTCCGACCTTGCGCGAACACGTGCCGCTCAAGCGCATTGGCACCGAGTCGGAAGTCAGCGCGGCGATCGTGTTCCTGCTCAGCCCCGCCGCCGCCTTTATCAGCGGCAGCACCTTGCGCATCGACGGTGCCGCCAGCCTGGGCAGCCGCGCCTGGCCATTGCACAAGGCGCAATCGCCGAGCGAACCCTTCAATGGCTTCCACCGCGCTTACCTGCCCGATGTGCTCAAGACGGAGCAATAGACCATGCCGGTGATTGAATCCTTGATCGACACCCACAGCGCCCAGTTCGCGCAAAACCGCGAAGCCATGCTGGCGGCCATCGCCCAGCTTCAGCAGTTGGAACACAACCTGCTCGCCAAGGCGCAGGAAGCCAAGGCCAAGTTCGACAAGCGCGGCCAACTGCTACCCCGCGAGCGCCTCAACCTGCTGCTGGACCCCGGCGCGCCGTTCCTGGAACTGGCCAGCCTGGCCGGCTACAAGCTGCACGACGACAAGGACGGCAGCGCCGCCGGTGGCGGGTTGATCGCCGGCATCGGCTACGTCAGCGGCGTGCGCATGCTGGTGGTGGCCAATAACAGCGCGATCAAGGGCGGTACTATTTCCCCCTCCGGCCTGAAGAAATCCCTGCGCCTGCAACAGATCGCCATGGAGAACAAACTGCCGGTGGTGACCCTCGCCGAAAGCGGCGGCGCCAACCTCAACTATGCCGCCGAGATTTTCGTCGAAGGCGCGCGCAGCTTCGCCAACCAGGCGCGCCTGTCAGCCATGGGGTTGCCGCAGATCACCGTGGTGCATGGCTCGGCCACGGCCGGCGGCGCCTATCAGCCAGGGTTGTCGGATTACGTGGTGGTGGTGCGCGGCCGGGCCAAGCTGTTTCTCGCCGGCCCGCCGCTGCTTAAAGCCGCGACCGGCGAAGTGGCGACCGATGAAGAACTGGGCGGCGCCGAGATGCACGCACAAACCGCCGGCACCGCCGAGTACCTGGCGGAAAATGACGCCGACGGCGTGCGCATCGCCCGCGAGATTGTCAGCCTGCTGCCCTGGAATGATCACCTGCCACCTGCGACCAAGCGGGCTTATGCAGAGCCGCTGTACCCCATCGAAGACCTGCTGGGCCTGATCCCGGATGACCCGAAAAAACCCTACGACGTCCGCGAGATCCTCGCGCGCCTGGCCGACGGCTCGCACTTTCTTGAATTCAAGGGCGAGTTCGACGCCCACACTGTCTGCGGCCACCTGCACATCCAGGGGCGCGCGGTCGGTGTGATCGGCAACAACGGCCCCATCACGCCCAAGGGCGCGAGCAAGGCCGCGCAATTTATCCAGCTGTGCGACCAGAGCCGCACGCCGCTGGTGTTCCTGCACAACACCACCGGCTTCATGGTGGGCACCGAATCGGAGCAGCAAGGGGTGATCAAGCACGGCGCGAAGATGATCCAGGCGGTCGCCAATGCGCGAGTGCCTAAACTCACGGTGGTGGTGGGCGGCTCCTACGGCGCCGGCAACTACGCGATGTGCGGCCGCGGCCTGGACCCACGCTTCATTTTCGCCTGGCCCAACAGCCGCACGGCGGTGATGGGCGGTGCCCAGGCGGGCAAGGTGCTGCGCATCGTCACCGAGGCCAAGCAGTTGAAGGACGGCCTGGTGCCAGACCCCAAGGTCCTGGACATGCTGGAACAGGTCACCGCGCAGAAGCTCGACAGCCAATCCACTGCACTCTACGGCAGTGCGAACCTGTGGGATGACGGGCTGATTGATCCCAGGGATACCCGCACGTTGCTCGGCTTTTTGCTGGATATCTGCCATGAGGCCGAAGTGCGGGCGTTGCAGCCCAACAGCTTTGGCGTGGCGCGTCTCTAACGTTCGCCCGAGACGCCCCGCGTCGCGATAAGGAGCACAATAAAAATGATCTTCACCCAGGAACACCAGGAACTGCGCCGCACCGTCCGCGCCTTCGTCGACCGCGAGATCAACCCCCATGTTGACGAGTGGGAAAAGGCCGGGCGCTTCCCCATCCACGAGATCTTTCGCAAGGCCGGTGACCTCGGCCTGCTGGGCATATCCAAGCCGGAGCAATTCGGCGGCATGGGCCTGGACTACAGCTATTCCATCGTCGCCGCCGAAGAGTTCGGCACCATCCGCTGCGGCGGCATTCCCATGTCCATCGGCGTGCAGACCGACATGTGCACCCCCGCCCTCGCCCGCTTCGGCAACGATGAACTGCGCGACGAATTCCTGCGCCCGGCGATCAGCGGCGAGCAGGTCGGCTGCATTGGCGTCTCGGAAACCGGCGCCGGCTCCGACGTGGCCGGGCTCAAGACCCACGCGCGCAAGGACGGCGACGACTACGTGATCAACGGCAGCAAAATGTGGATCACCAATTCGCCCAGCGCCGACTTCATCTGCCTGCTGGCCAACACCTCCGACGACAAGCCGCACATCAACAAGTCGCTGATCATGGTGCCGATGAACACCCCCGGCATCAGTGTCAGCCCGCCCCTGGAAAAGCTCGGCATGCACAGTTCCGAGACCGCCCAGGTGTTCTTCGACGACGTGCGCGTACCGCAGCGCAACCGCATTGGCCACGAAGGCGCGGGGTTCATGATGCAGATGCTGCAGTTCCAGGAAGAACGCCTGTTTGGCGCGGCCAACATGATCAAGGGCTTGGAACATTGCATCGACAGCACTATCGAGTACTGCAAGGAGCGCCAGACCTTCGGCAAGGCGCTGATCGACAACCAAGTGATTCACTTCCGGCTGGCCGAACTGTCCACCGAAATCGAATGCCTGCGCGCTCTGGTCTACCAGGCCACCGAGCAATACATCAAAGGCCAGGACGTGACCCGCCTGGCTTCCATGGCCAAGCTCAAGGCGGGCCGCCTGGGCCGCGAAGTCAGCGACAGTTGCCTGCAATACTGGGGCGGCATGGGCTTCATGTGGGACAACCCGGTGGCCCGCGCCTATCGCGATGTGCGCCTGGTCTCGATCGGCGGCGGCGCCGACGAAATCATGCTGGGCATCATCTGCAAACTGATGGGCACCTTGCCGGGGAAAAAATCATGAACACCCTGCTGCTCGAACCGCACAACGGTGTGCTGCACATCACCCTAAACCGCCCGGAATGCCGCAATGCGATGAGCCTGGAAATGGTCAATGAGCTGCGCAGCGTGCTGGCGCAGCTGGACAGCCAGACGCGGGCCGTGGTGATCAGCGGCGCGGGCGGGCACTTTTGCGCCGGGGCGGACGTGAAAGACCTGGTCACGGCGGGCAATCAACTCCAGGCACTGAACCGGGCGTTTGGCACCTTGCTGCAGGCAGTGGAAGCCGTACCGCAAGTGGTGATCGTGGTGCTGCAAGGCGCGGTGCTGGGCGGCGGTTTTGGCCTGGCGTGCGTGAGCGATATCGCCATCGCCGATCACCAAGCGCAATTCGGCCTGCCGGAAACCAGCCTGGGCTTGTTGCCGGCGCAGATTGCCCCGTTTGTGGTCAAGCGAATTGGCCTGACCCAGGCACGCCGCTTGGCACTGACCGCCGCGCGCTTTGATGGCGTAGAGGCCGAGCAACTGGGGGTCGTGCACTTCACCGAGCGCGATCCGCAGGCGCTGGCAGAACGATTGGATGAAGTGTTGAGCCAGGTACTGAAGTGTGCGCCAGGCGCCAATGCACGGACCAAAGCGCTGCTGCTCGCGAGTGTGGATGAACCGCTTGAGGCAGTACTGGATCGCGGAGCGCAGTGGTTTGCCGAGGCCGTGAGGAGTGAGGAAGGGATTGAGGGGACGCAGGCGTTTGTGCAGAAGCGGAAACCGAAGTGGTGCAGATGACGCCTTCGCGGGCAAGCCCGCTCCCACATTTGGACCGAGTACGGCACGTACAAACCGGTCGGCTCTAAGGCCGCCGCGCTTTTGATTTTGATCTTGGGCGCCCCGTCAAACACGCTGGCCGAACGCAGGCTTGAATCCGTGGGTAACCCGCTGTAAGAGCGGAACCGCCAGCAGCCGTTACCGCAGAAATGGATATGTACCCGAGGACCGCAGCAATGCCGCAGCTAACAAAAATCCTGATCGCCAACCGCGGCGAAATCGCCTGCCGCATCCAGCGCACCGCCCAGGCCTTGGGCTATCGCACCGTGGCCATCTACAGCGACGCCGACGCCCAGGCCCTGCATGTGCAGATGGCCGACGAAGCCGTCCACATCGGCCCTGCCCCCGTCCACCAGTCATACCTCAACATCGAAGCCATCCTCAACGCCGCCAAACTAACCGGCGCCGACGCCATCCACCCCGGCTACGGCTTCCTCTCCGAAAACCCCGACTTCGCCCGCGCCTGCCAACACGCCAACCTCACCTTTATCGGCCCGAGCGTTGAAGCCATCGAACTGATGGGCAGCAAACGCCTGTCCAAACTCGCCATGCTCGAAGCCGGCGTTCCCTGCATCGCCGGCTACCAGGGCAGCGCCCAGGACGACACCACCCTGCAACAGGAAGCCGACCGCATCGGCTACCCCCTGATGATCAAGGCCAGCGCCGGCGGCGGCGGTCGCGGCATGCGCCTCGTACACCAATCGAAAGACCTGCTGGACAACCTGCACACCGCCCGCTCGGAAGCCAAAAACGCCTTCGGCAGCGACGAACTGATCCTCGAACAAGCGCTGATCGACCCGCGCCACGTCGAAATCCAGGTGTTCGGCGACAGCCACGGCCACCTGATCTACCTCGGTGAGCGCGACTGCTCGATCCAGCGCCGCCACCAGAAAGTCATCGAAGAAGCCCCCTGCCCTGTCATGACGCCCGAGCTGCGCCAAGCCATGGGCGAAGCTGCTTTGAAGGCCGGACGTGCGGTGAACTACGTCGGCGCCGGCACCGTGGAATTCCTGCTCGACCGCCACGGTCGGTTCTACTTCCTGGAAATGAACACGCGCCTGCAAGTGGAACATCCGGTGACCGAACTGACCACCGGCCTCGACCTGGTGGATTGGCAACTGCAGATCGCCGCCGGCCAGCCACTGCCGCTGACGCAGGCGGACGTCACCCTGAGCGGCCACGCCATCGAGGTGCGCCTGTACGCCGAAGACCCGGCCCAAGGCTTCCTGCCGCAAACCGGCGAAGTGCTGCGCTGGGAACCGGCGACTGGTGTACGCATCGATCATGGTGTGGTGCAAGGCCAGTGCATCAGCCCGTTCTACGACCCGATGCTCGGCAAGCTCATCGCCCACGGCGCCACCCGCGAAGAGGCGCGGCGTAAACTGCTAAGGGCGGTGGAAGACACGGTATTGCTGGGCCTGCAGACCAATCGGCAGCTATTGGCCGCCCTGCTCAAGCACCCGGATTTTATTGCTGGCGATTTCAGCACCGGGTTTATCGCGCGACACTTCAGCGAAATCCAGCCCCAGCCCCCCTCAGCAGAACAACTCAGCCTGGCCGCCGCACTGTTTTACGCACACAGCGCACACCAGCATCCCCAAGCCCTGGCCGGATGGCGCAACAACGCCAGCGCGTCCCGCAGCTACCGGCTCGAGGTCAACGGCGAGCTCCACACCGTCAGTACCGAGCCCCTGCCCCTTACCATCGACGGTCGCTTCGCCACCTGGGTGTCCAAGGGTATCCGCCGTCGCATTGCCTATCACCTCGAAGCCAACCGACTGTGGCTACCCGGCCTCACCGTGGTCGACCGCAGCCAGCACATCGCCAGCCGCCAGGCCAACGCCAGCAGCGGCACAGTCAAGGCGCCGATGGACGGTGCGATTGTCGATGTGCGGGTCAGCGCCGGCGACAGCGTCACCAAAGGCCAACTGCTGCTGGTGCTCGAAGCCATGAAAATGGAGCATCCGCTGACGGCCGGTATCGACGGTGTGATCAAGGGCGTGCAGGTGGCCACGGGCGATCAAGTGCGCAATCGTCAGGTTTTACTGGAGATCGTCTAGCCCCTAGGCGGAACTACAGGGCCGGGCTACGCTCTATCCCCAACAGAAAGGGAAGAGAACGGGAACCTGCGCGATGCCCCATTGGCTGATTATTGACCTTGAAGCCACAACGGATGAAGGCGGCTGGCCCGTGACGGAGATGGAAGTCATCGAGATCGGCGCGAGCCTGGTGAACCGCCAGGGTCGCGAGCTGGATCACTTCCAGCGCTTTGTGCGACCGCTGCGCCGGCCATTGCTGACGCCCTTTTGTCGCCAACTGACCCACATCACCCAAGCAAACATCGATACCGCCGCGCCGATCACTGAGGTGTGGCCGTTGTTCGAACGCTGGCTGGGCCAGCATCAGGCGCGCCTGGAAGGTTGGGCCAGCTGGGGTGATTACGATCGAAAGCAGCTGGAGTTGGAGTGGCAGCGTCATGGCCTGGCCAGCGCACTCGCCCAGACACCCCATGTGAACCTCAAACAGCGCTTCGCCAAGGCCCGGCGCCTGGACAAGCCCCTTGGGCTCAACGGCGCGCTGCAATTGGCGGGGATGCAGTTCCATGGCCAGCAACATCGGGCGCTGGAGGATGCACGCAACACCGCGCGCCTGCTGCCGCTGATTCTGCCGGTCTAGGCAGCTCCCCAAGGCTTGGGCATACTGGCCGACCTATTTCCGTAATCTGCATTCCCTGTAGACGCCGGCTTGCCGGCGATGAGGCCCGCATGCCGTGCATCGCACAAGCGAATGCCATCGCCGGCAAGCCGGCGCCTACAGGGTGCGTGAAGCCTTTACTCACTTTTCGAGGATTCGCCCATGTTCAAAGTCAACGAGTACTTCGACGGCACCGTCAAGTCGATCGCTTTCGGCACCCCAGAAGGTCCGGCGACCATCGGCGTCATGGCCCCCGGCGAATACGAGTTCGGCACCGCCCAGCGTGAAATCATGCACGTGGTGTCCGGTGCCCTGACCGTCAAGCTGCCTGACGCCAGCGAGTGGGAAACCTTCGCCGCCGGCAGCCAGTTCAACGTACCGGCCAACAGCAAGTTCCAGCTGAAGGTCGCCGTGGACACCGCTTACCTGTGCGAATACCGCGGCTAAGGGTCAGCCACAGGCAAAAAAAAGCCCGTCTCGCAGGAGACGGGCTTTTTTATGGGCGCGGGAAATTACTCAAGAATCGTCACCGGCATCCCGACTTCCAGGCGACCCACGCCATCGTTGACCAGGTTTTGGCCGAACATCGCGCCATTTTCAGTCTTGCGGTAGGCCTCCAGCGTCGCGAAGGGTTCGCGGTCGGCGCTGCGTTCGCCGGTCTGCGGGTCGATGGTGGTGAGGATGCAGCGCGAGCACTGCTTGACCGCTCGAAACTCAACATCACCGATGCGCAGGCGTTTCCAGCCGTCCTCGGCAAAAGCTTCGCCGCCTTCGATCACCAGGTTGGGACGAAAACGCAGCATCTCCATGGGGCGGCCGATGCGTCGCGACAGGTCATCCAGCGAGGCCTGGCCGATCACCAGCAGCGGGTAGCCGTCGGCGAACCCAACTTGATCGTCATCTTTGCCATAACCGGCTTCGGTGGTGCGGGCGCGTTCGAGGGGGATCTGCACCAGGCGCGTCGGTTTGCCGATAAAGGCACTGACCCAGGCCGCGGCCTCGTCGCCGGCGTCGGGCACACGCAAGGTGTCGCGCCAGATGGTCACACCGCGTAATTGAGCGTCGCTACCAGGCAACGCCACGTCCAACGGCGTGTAGCCTGGCGAACTCAGGGTGAGCCCGCCTTGGCTGTTCCACAGGGCCGAGAGTTGGCTCATCTTGGCCACGGCACGCTGCGTGAGGAAACGCCCGCTGGCCTCATCCACCAGCATCCAGCGTCGATCGCCGTCCACCCCAAGCTTATCCAGGCCGACCTGCTGCACTATTTCGGCCTTGCCGGACTTCAAGGGGTAACGGTACAACGCGCTGAGACGAAGCATGGGCCTGCATTCCTGAGGGGCAAAGCCGTCACCCTAAGGTCAAGCGGGCACTTCGTCCAGCATCAGACGCTGACGCACTACATCCACCAGCTTGTCGGGCTGGAATTTGGACAGGAAGTTGTCGCAGCCGACCTTCTTCACCATCGAGTCATTGAAACTGCCCGACAAAGAGGTGTGCAGCACCACATACAGCTTGCGCAGGCGCGGGTCGTTGCGGATCTCAGTGGTGAGACGGTAGCCGTCCATTTCAGGCATTTCGGCATCGGTGAAGATCATCAGCAGCTTGTCGGTCATCACCTGGCCACTGTCGGCCCAGGCCTTGAGCATGTTCAGTGCCTTGAGGCCGTCGCTGGCAATGTGCATCTTCACGCCCAGTTGGCCGAGGGTGTCGCGCAATTGCGAGAGGGCCACGTTGGAGTCATCCACCAGCAGCACTTCACGGCCACGGGCGCGCTCCAGCACCGGGTCTTCGAGTTTCTCGCGGGAGACCTTGGCGTTGTACGGCACAATTTCAGCCAGGACTTTTTCCACGTCGATGATTTCCACCAGCTGGTCGTCGACCTTGCTGATGGCCGTGAGGTAATGCTGGCGACCGGCACTGGCCGGCGGCGGCAGGATGGCTTCCCAGTTCATGTTGACGATGCGGTCAACGCCGCCCACCAAAAACGCCTGCACGGAGCGGTTGTACTCGGTGACGATAATGGTGCTGTTGGGGCCCGGCACCAGCGGGCGCATGCCAATCGCCTGGGACAGGTCGATCACCGGCAGGGTCTGGCCACGCAGGTTGACCACGCCGCACACGAACGGATGACGTTGCGGCATCAAGGTCAACTTGGGCAGTTGCAGCACTTCCTGCACCTTGAACACGTTGATTGCGAACAACTGGCGCCCGGCCAGGCGGAACATGAGGATCTCCAGGCGATTCTCACCCACCAGCTGTGTGCGTTGATCTACCGTGTCGAGAATGCCGGCCATTAAAAGCTCCTGTTGCGCTGAGGAATTGTGCGGTTCACATAAGCCTGGTTATCGGCGGCGAACGCCAGACCTTGACCCTGGTAAAATGCCACGTAAATTCATTGATGTCACACTGACATCATGGTTTACTGCGCTGGCCACTCCAGATGGCGGTATAGCGACGTTGCGCGACATTCAATTCGAAGCAAGGTTCCGCTATGTAAGGGATTCCCCTAGGCACAATCAGGCCCAACCTGATATTCGCAATATCTAATAGCCATTAATGTGACGCCATTCTCAATGCATGAATGGAGTCAGGCTTTTGTTTGCCATCCCAAGCCCTCGGCCCGCAGGCCTTCCAGACATACAGATGTCGGCCATTGAAGGTGTGCAACTGACCCCGCTCATGAGGGCAGCGCACCGCCGTTGCCGCCACTCTAATAAGCGTCCTACTGAAAACTCAGAAGCGACCTACAGATCTCAGTCATATTTCAGCGCTACTTTTAAGCCATTCACCCGGTGCGACATCTCATCACCCGACCTTATGTTGTGGAGACTTGCATGATGAACAGCGCAAATGAATGGCAGACCACACTTCCCGAGTTTTTGTTGGAAGCGGAAAGGCTACTGGCCAAGTCGGAAGAGTGCTTGAGCCATTTGCACCTGATTCGCGACGACAGCGACGCCATCGACTGCATGAAGTCCAGCCTGGCCAAACTGGCCGAGAAGGCCGACAGCCTGGCCCTGCAGGCAATCAGCGAGTTTTCCCGGCATATCCAGTACCTGATCGCCAACGCCGCCAGCCCCATGCAGCTGCATGATCAGGCGCTGGATGCCTTGCATGCTTGCCTGACTTTATTGGCATGGCAACTGGAACTCATCGACACCCGCACCGGCGAACTGGGTATGGATGAGAGTGAGCAGGCGACATTGATTGCAACGGTTACGTTGCAGATTCCGCAAAAAGATTTCAGTTATAAACCGCAGCAGCGCTTGCATCATACGTCTTGAGTGAATATCCATGTCGTATTTAAACTGAAGTTGTCTGAAAACGACCCCACCATTAATCGAGTTGAATTGAGTCGCGCGGGCAAAGATATCAATTAGCCATTAACGGTAATAACGATACAACCTTGCAGAAATAATATAACTTCCCCACTTCATGAACTCTGGGAATACCGCCCGGAGCATTTGCGCGGTTATTAATCCTGCAAGGCACGGCACCAGGCGACCAACGGTAACAGTGGTGGTACTATGCCCCGCTCGAAGTGACTCAACTTCATCATGCATAAAAACGATTCGATAACGCATTCCAAACAGAGCCCAGTCAGCCGCCGTGACCGGTCTTCCCGCAGCGAACCTTCATTGGCTCCATCCGCTATGTACGCCAGTCTCAAGCCCCTCATCGCCAGGTTCGCGTCCCGCAGCAATGCACGCCGTTTGATCCTTGCCCTGTGCCTTGCTTCGCTGCTGCTCGGCCTGTGGGCCTACACCCGTTCCGAGGCGCTGCCATTGCTGGTGATCGTGCTCAACCTGGCCACCCTGGTGGTGGTCGGCCTGCAACAATGGCGCTCGCGCAAGTCCATCAAGTTCCAACCCCAGGAACTGGCCGACCGCCTGTTGCAAGTGCAGGAGAACGAGCGCCACCGCCTCAGCCGCGAACTGCATGACGATATCGGCCAACTGCTCACCGCCGCCAAACTGCAAAGCGAATGGCTCAAGCGCCGCCTGCCCGAAGACCTGCAAAGCCAATGCACAGTGCTGTGCAACACCCTGAATGAAACCCTGGCCAAGGTGCGCGACGTCTCCGCCATCCTCAACCCTCGCCAGTTGGCCAGCCTGGGCCTGGAGGCCAGCCTGCGCGCGCACCTGCTCAAGACCCTGGAAAACACTCCGATTCACTGGAGCCTGGAATGCCAGCAACGGCTGACCGGCATCCCGGAAGAAATGGCCGTGGCGGCCTTTCGCATCACCCAGGAAGCCGTGACCAACATGCTGCGCCACGCCAAGGCGCGCAACCTGCTGGTACGCCTGCAACGCCTGCCCGAGGGCCTGTCGCTGGTTATCTGCGATGACGGGCAGGGTTTTTCGCCAGCCATCAACCCAGGCCTGGAAGGCCAACGGGGCATGGCCGGCATGTCCGAGCGGACTGATCAGCTTGGCGGTTCATTATCCGTCAGTAGCCAGCCAGGCAAAGGGACACGGATCGAAGCGCTTTTCCCCTGGGCGCCGCGCGCCCTCGAACGGGCCAGTTCCCCTAAGGTTCTCGAGTGACCTGCAAATTACTCCTGGTGGATGACCACGCACTGATCCGGGCCGGCGTTCGCGCGCTGGTCCAGGACATTCCCGGCTACACGGTGATCGGCGAAGCCAGCGATGGCGCGCAGTTGCTGGAGCAGTTCAGCGCCCTGCTGCCGGATATCGTGCTGTTGGACTTGTCGATGAAACACACCGGCGGCCTGGATGCCTTGCAGCAGCTCAAGCGCGTCTACCCCAAGAGCAAAGTGCTGATCCTTTCGATGCACACCGACCCGGAACTGATCATGTGCGCGCTGGAATCCGGCGCCCATGGCTACCTGCTCAAGGACACCACCGCCAACGAGCTGGAACACGCACTGCTGGCCTTGCGCAACAACGAACGCTACCTGAGCCCGGCGATTGCCCACACCGTGATCAACCAGGCGCTGGTGCGCAGCCAGGGGCCCACCACCCCCGCCGGCCACAGCCACAACCTCACGGCGCGGCAGTTGGAGATCCTGCGCCTGATCGTGCGCGGCAAGTCCACGCGGGAAATCGCCCACGGCCTGGGCCTGAGCATCAAGACCGTGGAAGCCCACCGCTCGCAGATCATGAAGCGCCTGCAGATTTTCGACGTGGCGGGCCTGGTGCTATTCGCGGTGCGCGAGCAGATCATCAGCCTGGACGACTAACGGCGAATCCACCGGCAGGTGCACGCGCAAGGCTTGAGGCAAGGCTTCGAAGTGCAGGTCATCACCCTCCAGCGGCTCCCCATCGAGGTTGATATACAGCCCTTGCGCGACCTTGATATTCACCCATGGCAGGCGCGCGCGGACAAACATGGTGTCCAGGCCCCAGCCGTTGTTCATCAACTCGCGCAATGTACCGACCACTTCCTGGGGGGCCGGCAGGATACTGACGTCCAGCAGGCCGTCATCGGCCATGGCGCCTGGGCAGAGCTCATGCCCACCGCCTGCCTGGCGACCGTTGCCGATCCCCAGGGCGAGCAGCTCGCCTTTCCAGTGGAAATCGGGGCCATCCAGCTCGGCGTAGGCGGCCTTCAACTCACTGAACCGCGTCAAGCCAGTGAACAGGTAGGCGGCGCCACCCAGGACTTTTTTCAAGTCTTCGGAGGTGTTGGCAGTGACCTGGCTGCCGAAACCGCCGGTCGCCATATTGAGGAAGATCTGCCCGCCGACCTGGCCCAGGTCGATGGCCCTGGGTGGCACGTCCAGCAGTGCCAGGGCCTGGGCAGGCCCCAGCGGCACGCCGGCGGCCTTGGCGAAATCGTTCGCGGTGCCCAGGGGCATCAGCAACAGGCTGGCGTCGGCCTTGGCCTGGGCCATGGCTTCGGCCACATCGCGCAGGGTGCCGTCGCCGCCACCGGCGATGATGTGGGTGTAGCCGTCAGTGAGGGCTTCGTTGACCAGCCGCTGGGCGTCGCCGCCTTCCCAGGTGACCCGCACCGCCAACTCGCCGCCCTGCTCGCGCCGGGCCTGCACGGCGGTGCGGACGTCCTCGTTGAGGGCTTGCTTGCCGTGGAGGATCAACAGGGCTTTGGGGGTGGTCATTGCGGGAATCTCCTGATTCAAGGGTGCTTGGAGGATGTGGACCTTGGGCGGGGAGAAAAAAGCCATTGGATGGGAAAAAAATTGGATGATTGAGTGCATATCCGTTTTTTGGGTAACGGCGGGTATTGGTTCCGCCCTTACGGCGGGTCACTTTTGAAAAGAGCCCAAAAGTAACCAAAAGGCTCTTGCCCCAACACTCGGTACCTCGCCTAGGCTCGGTATGCCCGTAATCCGACAGGTATTTGGGGGGCCGCCGCCACGCGCCATCCATGGCGCGGGGCGGCTAAACCGGCATCCCTGCCGGTTTACCCCCCAAATCCCTGCCGAATTCCGGCCAGCGTGTTTGACGGGGCGCCTAAGATCAAGATCAAAAGCAAGAGCACAGCGGCCTGACAGCCGGCTTAAGTGGTGTGAAGCAAAGGCAAAAGCCAACGCGGCCCACTGTAGGAGCCGGCTTGCCGGCGATGGTCGTTAACGATGACGTGGGGTGTCTGGATGAACGCGGCGGTCTCACGTTTTTCGCCGGCAAGCCGGCTCCTACAATGGACCGCGTATCCACGATGCGAAGCGAGTCGCTCTTGATCTTGATCTGAGGCGCCCCGTTAAACACGCTGGCCGAACGCAGGCTTTGGAGCGTGGGTAACCCGGCAGGACGCCGGGTTAGCCGCGCTGGGCCAAGGATGGCCCATCGCGGCGGCCCACGCTCCAAAGCCGGAGTGAGGGCACACCGAGCCTAAGCGAGGTGCCGAGTGTTGGGGCAAGAGCGTTTTGCTTACTTTTGCGCTTTTCAAAAGTGAGCCGCCGTAAGGGCGGAACCAATACCAGCCGTCACCGCAGCAACGGATATGTACTCACAACCCAATCAACTCTTATGCAACTTACTCATCAGTTGCGCTTCAGCCTGCGTCAACCCACATGACTGCGTCAGCTCATCCACCGTAGCCCCCATCCCCACCAACTTCGCCGCCTGCGCAAACGAAAGGCTCGACGGATCCCGCTGCTCAATCTGCGCCAGCTTGTCGGGCAACGGCGCAAGGATGGCGCGCAGTTCATGCACCTCATCCCCCACCTTCACCGCACTCTGCTGGTAATGATCAACCCGCTTGACCAACTCCAGAATGCGCCGGTCACGCACCGCATCACGCTCGGCCTGCTGCAGGAACAATTCGCGCTGCTGGCGCACATAGCGCAGCAGGAACGCCAGGGTCCCGGCCCACAACAGGGCCAGGACAATCACCGCGGCCTCAAAGAACAATCAGATGCTCTCCAGTTCCGACCATTCTTCTTCGCTCATCATCTTGTCCAGCTCAACCAGAATCAGCAGTTCGCCGTTCTTGTTGCATACGCCCTGGATGAACTTGGCGGACTCTTCGTTACCCACATTCGGTGCGGTTTCCACTTCCGATTGGCGCAGGTACACCACTTCCGCCACGCTATCGACCATGATCCCGACCACTTGCTTGTCGGCTTCGATGATCACGATACGCGTGTTGTCGTTGACCTCAGTCGGTACCAGGCCAAAACGCTGGCGGGTGTCGATCACCGTCACCACGTTGCCGCGCAGGTTGATGATGCCCAGCACATAGCTCGGCGCACCCGGTACCGGGGCGATCTCGGTGTAGCGCAGCACTTCCTGCACGCGCATCACGTTAATGCCATAGGACTCGTTGTCCAGTTTGAAGGTAACCCATTGCAGGATCGGATCATCCAAACCTTGTGCGGACGCTGACTTATTCATACCCCTGACCCCTTCAAATGCCGCATGACACGGCGTGTGTGCTTCGCTGACCGCATTCGCATGCGGCCCTTATTGTTCAATCAACTGCGTTTGTTCTGTGGCATCGCCTTGACCGCGCCACTGGCGATCAACTCGGCCAGTTCGGCGACGTCGAGCAACGCGCACATGTGTTCGATCACGGTGCCCGCCAGCCAAGGCCGTTGGCCCCGGTGGCTGCGCCATTTGATTTCGTTCGGGTCCAGGCGCAACGAGCGGCTGACCTGATGCACCGCCAGCCCCCACTCATAACCCTGCACCGAGATCACGTACTGCAAGCCTTGGCGGAAGTCGTCGCGATAGCGGTCGGGCATGACCCAACGCGCGGTATCCAACACTTTGAGGTTGCCCGCCTGGCTGGGCAGGATGCCGAGGAACCACTCCGGCTGCCCGAACAGCGGCGTCAGTTCCTGACCTTCCAGGGAGTAGATCGAGCCCAGGCACACCAGTGGTACCGCCAGGGTCAACCCGGCGACATCGAACAGCAGGCATTCGAACGGCTCGGCAGCCCAACTCGGACGCCCATCGCCAGTCACCGGCGGCGGGGTGATGCTCGGTGGCAGGTGCACTTCCACCACCGGCTCGACCACCACGGGCGCAACCACTGCCGGCGCGATCGGCACGATGACCGGGGCAACCGGCACAACCTGCGCGTCGCGGGCCTGCTCTTCCAGAACGGCCAACTGGAATTCATCCAGCGTGCTTTCCGGCTCTACAGCGGGCTCCAGCACCAGGATCGGTTCCGGCAATTCTTCCGCGGTCGCATCCTGCAGCAAGGCATCCAGGTAGGATTCCAGTGCCAGTTGCGGCCGGGTCTTGAGTTCTACGGGACGGTTCATCACGCCACCTGCGCCACAAGTTGCTGGGACAGCAGGTGCTTGAGCAACGCGCGGTAGGCCAGTACGCCTCGGCTTTTCGGGTCGAACTGCGACGGCGCCAGGCCGGCGCGGCTGGCGTCACGCAGGCGTGTGTCCACCGGGATGTAGCCGTTCCAGATGGTATCCGGGTAGGCATCGCGCAACACACGCAGGGTGCCGAGGGATGCCTGGGTGCGGCGGTCGAACAAAGTCGGCACGATGCTGAACGGCAGCGCCTGTTTGCGCGAACGGTTGATCATTGCCAGGGTGCTGACCATGCGCTCCAGACCTTTGACGGCCAGGTGCTCGGTCTGCACCGGGATCACCAACTGCTGGCTGGCCGCCAACGCGTTGACCATCAACACGCCCAGCAACGGCGGGCTGTCGATGATGGCGTAGTCGAAGTCCTGCCAGAGTTGCGCCAGGGTCTTGGCGATCACCAGGCCCAACCCGCTCTGCCCCGGCGACTGGCGTTCAAGGGTGGCCAGGGCGGTGCTGGAGGGCAGCAGGGAAATACTCTCGTTGCTGGTGGGCAGCAGCAGTTGCCCCGGCAAGTCGGCGGGCACGCTGCCCTTGTGCAGGAACAGGTCGTAGTTGCTGTGTTCCAGCGCATCCGGGTCGTAGCCGAAATAGCTGGTCATGGAGCCGTGAGGGTCCAGGTCCACCACGACCACGCGCTTGCCCGCCTCGGCCAGCAAGCCGGCTAAGGCGATGGAGGTGGTGGTCTTGCCGACCCCACCCTTTTGATTGGCAACTGCCCAGACTCTCATTCGGTTGGTTCCTCCCGGCAGGCACAGGCGCGACCGAGACATTGCATAAGGTTATTGAGCCGGCGACGGAGAATTGACGGCGCTCTGACGAACCGGCGGTTTTACAGGGGGCGGTGCAGTTTGTGTGCCAGCCCGCTTCAAGGCGGCATCCGGTGTCGCATTGGCGGTACCGGTGCCGGTCAGGCTGCGGCGCACATCCAGGTTGCGCGAGACCACCAGCACCACCCGACGGTTACGTGCGCGCCCCTCCACCGTGGCGTTATTGGCCACCGGCTGGAACTCGCCATACCCCACCGACGCCAGGCGCCCAGGGTTCACACCCTGCATCGCCAGCATGCGCACGATGCTCGCGGCACGTGCCGAAGACAGCTCCCAGTTGGTCGGGTACTGCGCGGTGCTGATCGGAAAATTGTCGGTAAAGCCTTCCACGTGGATCGGGTTCTCGAACGGCCGCAGGATCGCCGCCACCTTGTCGATGATAGTGAACGCCTGGTCACTGGGCATCGCATCGGCACTGGCAAACAGCAGGCTGGAGTTCAGCTCGATCTCCACCCACAGCTCGTTGCCACGCACGGTCATCTGGTTGGAGCTGATCAAATCGCCGAACGCGGCGCTGATGTCATCGGCAATGCTTTTCAGCGGATCGCTGGTTCCACCCACGCCTGCGGCGGTTTCATCGCTGTCGTTGACCAACGGTTTGGCCGGCGTCACGGTCTTGGGCCGTTCTTCGCCGATGGGGATCGGCTTGAGGGCGCGGTCGGCATCGTTGAACACGCCGATCAGCGCCTGGGAAATGACTTTGTACTTGCCTTCGTTGATCGACGAGATGGAGTACATCACCACGAAAAACGCGAACAGCAAGGTGATGAAGTCCGCATAGGACACCAGCCACCGCTCGTGGTTGACGTGTTCTTCAGGCTCGCGACGGCGACGGCTCATAATCGATATCTCCCATCAATCCATGAAGCCCTGGAGCTTCAATTCGATGGAGCGTGGGTTCTCACCCTCGGCGATCGACAGGATGCCTTCCAGCAACATCTCGCGGTAACGCGACTGGCGCATGGCAATCGACTTGAGCTTGCTGGCCACCGGCAACAGCACCAGGTTGGCACTCGCCACGCCATAGATGGTGGCGACAAATGCCACGGCAATGCCGCTGCCCAGTTGCGACGGATCGGCGAGGTTGCCCATCACGTGGATCAAGCCCATCACCGCACCGATGATGCCGATGGTCGGCGCGTAGCCGCCCATGCTTTCGTAGACTTTGGCGGCGTTGATGTCGCGACTTTCCTGGGTGTAGAAATCCACCTCCAGGATGCTGCGGATCGCTTCCGGTTCGGCGCCGTCCACCAGCAATTGCAGGCCTTTGCGTGCGTAGCTGTCCGGCTCGGCGTCAGCCACGCCCTCCAGGCCCAGCAGGCCTTCCTTGCGCGCGGTGAGGCTCCAGTTGACCACGCGATCAATGCCACCTGGCAGGTCCACGCGAGGCGGGAAAATGATCCATATCAGAATCTGCATGGCGCGCTTGAACGAGCTCATGGGCGACTGCAACAACGCCGCGCCCACGGTACCGCCAATCACGATCAACGCTGCCGGGCCGTTGGCCAATGCGCCGAGGTGACCGCCTTCGAGGTAGTTGCCGCCGATGATCGCGACAAACGCCATGATGATGCCGATCAGGCTCAATACATCCATCAGAGGCAGGCCTCCACCAGATGCTTGCCGATGTCGTCCAAGCTATAGACGGCGTCGGCCAGGTCCGCCTTGACGATGGCCATGGGCATGCCATAGATCACGCAGCTGGCTTCGTCCTGGGCCCAGATTGCGCTGCCGCCCTGCTTGAGCAGCCGCGCGCCTTCACGGCCATCGGCGCCCATGCCGGTGAGGACCACCGCCAGAACTTTGTCGCCGTAGGACTTGGCCGCCGAACCAAAGGTGATGTCCACGCAGGGTTTGTAGTTCAGGCGCTCATCGCCCGGCAGGATTTTGATCGCGCCACGGCCGTCCACCATCATTTGCTTGCCACCCGGCGCCAGCAACGCCAGGCCAGGACGCAGGATGTCGCCATCCTCGGCTTCCTTGACACTGATGCGGCACAGCTTGTCCAGGCGCTCGGCGAATGCCTTGGTGAACGCCGCAGGCATGTGCTGGATCAGCACGATCGGCGCCGGGAAGTTGGCCGGCAGTTGGGTCAATACGCGTTGCAGGGCCACCGGGCCGCCCGTGGACGTGCCGATAGCCACAAGTTTGTAGGCCTTGCGCTTCGGCGCAGGCGAATGGGCAGTCGCAGGCGCAGCAGCGCGAACCGGCGCCACGGCAGGCCGTGCAACCGGCGCAGGCGCTGGACGAGCAAACGATGACGTCGGTGCAGCCGGTGCTGCAACCGGTGCAGGCGTCGGCGCTGGCGCGCTGAACAGGCTGCGACGGTTACTGCGCGAAATGCTGTGCACTTTCTCGCACAGCATTTGCTTGACCTTCTCGGGGTTGCGCGAGATGTCTTCGAAATTCTTCGGCAGGAAATCCACCGCGCCAGCGTCCAGCGCATCCAGGGTGACCCGGGCGCCTTCGTGCGTCAGCGAGGAGAACATCAACACCGGGGTCGGGCAGCGTTGCATGATGTGCCGAACTGCCGTGATGCCATCCATCATCGGCATCTCGTAGTCCATGGTGATCACGTCCGGTTTCAACGCAATGGCTTGATCAATCGCCTCTTTGCCGTTGGTGGCCGTGCCGACCACCTGGATCGTTGGATCGGCGGAAAGAATTTCCGAGACGCGGCGGCGGAAGAAACCCGAATCGTCCACCACCAGGACCTTGACTGCCATAAACACTCCGTTAGGCGGGGCGGGCACTACCGCCCTGCCCCACCAGAATCAAATACGCCGAGCGGCGTAACGCTTGAGCATGCTCGGAACATCGAGAATCAGCGCGATCCGACCGTCACCGGTGATGGTCGCACCCGACATGCCCGGGGTTCCCTGCAGCATTTTGCCCAAAGGCTTGATGACCACTTCTTCCTGGCCAACCAGTTGATCGACGACAAAGCCGATCCGCTGGGTGCCCACGGAGAGAATCACCACATGGCCTTCGCGCTGCTCTTCGTGCTTGGCCGATGCCACCAGCCAGCGCTTGAGGTAGAACAGTGGCAACGCCTTGTCGCGTACGATCACCACTTCCTGACCGTCCACCACGTTGGTGCGCGACAGGTCGAGGTGGAAGATCTCGTTGACGTTGACCAGCGGGAAGGCGAAAGCCTGGTTGCCCAGCATCACCATCAGGGTCGGCATGATCGCCAGGGTCAACGGCACCTTGATCACGATCTTGGAGCCCTGGCCCTTGGTCGAGTAGATGTTGATCGAGCCGTTGAGCTGGCTGATCTTGGTCTTCACCACGTCCATGCCGACGCCACGGCCCGACACGTCGGAAATCTCGGTCTTGGTCGAGAAGCCCGGGGCGAAGATCAGGTTGTAGCACTCGGTGTCGGTCAGGCGGTCGGCGGCGTCCTTGTCCATCACGCCGCGCTTGACCGCGATGTTGCGCAATATGGTCGGGTCCATGCCTTTGCCGTCGTCAGTGATCGACAGCAGGATGTGGTCGCCCTCTTGCTCGGCGGCCAGGATCACCTTGCCGTTGCGCGACTTGCCCGAGGCTTCGCGCTCTTCCGGGGTTTCCACGCCGTGGTCGACGGCGTTGCGCACCAAGTGGACCAGCGGGTCGGCCAGGGCCTCGACAAGGTTTTTGTCGAGGTCGGTTTCTTCACCCACCAGTTCCAGGTTGATCTCTTTCTTCAGCTGACGCGCCAGGTCGCGAACCAGGCGTGGGAAGCGGCCGAAGACTTTCTTGATCGGCTGCATCCGCGTTTTCATCACGGCGGTCTGCAGGTCGGCGGTCACCACGTCGAGGTTCGACACGGCCTTTTGCATGGCTTCGTCGCCGCTGCTCAAGCCCAGGCGTACCAGGCGGTTACGCACCAGTACCAGTTCGCCGACCATGTTCATGATGTCGTCCAGGCGTGCGGTATCAACCCGCACGGTGGTTTCGGCTTCACTGGCAGGCTTCTCGGCCACCGGTGCTGCAGCGGCACGCGCCGGAGCCGGTGCTGGCGCTGCGGCTGGCGTGGCAGCTGGCTTGGCGGCCGGGGCCGGCGCTGCGGCTTTGGCGGCCACCGGTGCAGCGGACGCGACCGCTGCGGCCGGGGCCACTTCGCTGAACTTGCCCTTGCCGTGCAATTCGTCCAGCAGGGACTCGAACTCGTGATCGGAGATCAGGCCGTCGCCCGCCGGTGCTGCATTGGCAGCGGCAGGCGCCGCAGCCGTGGCGGCGACTTCCGGCAAGGCGTCGGCCACGAAGGTGCCCTTGCCATGCAGTTGGTCGAGCAACGCTTCAAATTCGTCGTCGGTAATGTCGGTGCTGGCACTGGCGGCAGGCGCCTCTGCAGCAGCAACCGGTGCGACAGCATCGGCCGCAAACTGGCCTTTGCCATGCAACTGATCGAGCAGGGACTCGAACTCAGCGTCGGTAATGTCTTCGCTGGTCGGTGCTGCGACGGCAGCCGCCGGCGTCTCTGCCTCGGCCTTCACGGCACTGAGGGAGTTGAGCAGCTGTTCGAACTCGCTGTCGGTCACATCCGGCTCGGCTTGCGCCACGGGCTCCGGCGCGGCTTCCACCACAGGCGCAGCCGAGGTGTCGGCAGGTTCTGCCAGGCGCGCCAGCGCGGCCAGCAGTTCCGGGGTGGCCGCGGTGATCGGGGCACGTTCGCGCACTTCGCTGAACATGCCGTTGACCGCATCCAGCGCTTCGAGAATCACGTCCATCAGTTCCGAGTCGACGTGCCGCTCACCCTTGCGCAGGATGTCGAACACGTTCTCGGCGATGTGACAGCACTCCACCAGCTCATGGAGCTGGAGGAAGCCGGCGCCCCCTTTTACAGTGTGAAAACCGCGAAAAATTGCATTGAGCAGGTTCGCATCATCCGGGCGGCTTTCCAGCTCGACCAGTTGTTCGGACAGTTGCTCTAAAATTTCGCCGGCCTCTACAAGGAAATCCTGAAGGATTTCTTCATCGGCGCCGAAGCTCATGTGGGTGCTCCTTAGAAGCCTAAACTGGATAACAGGTCATCTACGTCATCCTGACCTGACACAACGTCTTCACGTTTATCGGCATGAATCTGCGGACCTTCACCCTTGGCGAGATGTTTTTGTGGATCTTTTTCCGAGAGGATCGCTTCGCGGTCATGTTCAATGCCGGCAAAGCGGTCAACCTGGCCTGCCATAAGCACCAATTTGAGCAAGTTGCTTTCCACTTCGGTGACCAACTGGGTCACACGCTTGATCACCTGGCCGGTGAGGTCCTGGTAATCCTGGGCGAGCAGAATGTCGTTGAGGTTGCTGGAAACCGTGCGGTTTTCCTGCTCGCTGCGTGACAAGAACCCATCGACCCGACGCGCCAATTCACGAAACTCTTCAGCCCCCACTTCCCGGCGCATGAAGCGGCCCCAGTCAACGCTGAGGGCCTGGGCTTCATTGGCCATGCCGTTGACCAGAGGCGTGGCGTTTTCCACCAGGTCCATGGTGCGGTTGGCCGCCGCCTCAGTCAGCCTGACCACGTAGGACAGGCGTTCGGTGGCATCAGTGATTTGCGAAATTTCTTCGGCCTGGGGCATATGCGGGTCAATCTGGAAATTGACGATCGCACTGTGCAGCTCGCGTGTGAGCTTGCCCACTTCCTGGTACAGGCCGCGGTCACGGGTCTGGTTGAGCTCATGGATTAACTGCACCGCGTCGCCGAACTGGCCTTTCTCAAGGCTGTCGACCAACTGATGAGCATGCTTTTTCAGGGTCGACTCGAAGTCTCCCTGTGACGTTTCTTTATGCTCCATAGCTCCCCCGCGATGGCATTAGCCGTGGATGCGTTCGAAGATTTTTTCGATCTTCTCTTTCAAGGCCAAGGCAGTGAATGGCTTGACCACGTAACCGTTAACCCCGGCTTGGGCGGCTTCGATGATCTGCTCACGCTTGGCTTCGGCGGTCACCATCAGCACAGGCAGGCTGCGCAGCTTTTCGTCAGCGCGCACGTGGCGCAGCAAGTCGATGCCGGTCATGCCCGGCATGTTCCAGTCCGTTACCAGAAAGTCGATGCTCCCGCTGTTGAGGATCGGAATCGCCGTAATGCCGTCATCCGCCTCGACCGTGTTAGTGAACCCAAGGTCACGCAACAGGTTTTTTATGATCCGCCGCATCGTTGAGAAGTCATCAACGATGAGGATTTTCATGTTCTTGTCCAATTCGACCTCCAAGCAGTCTTAAACGCGCCCAGCACCTGGACGCGCCATTTCAATCAACAGGCATTACACAAAAAGGACTGCCGGGGGCACCACGGGTCGAACCCGCGAAGGCTGCTTGCCCTCGCGGTATCGTCTACAGTGTCCCCACACTGCCTGTCAGCGCGCTCGCCACTCTCCCAAACGCCCCCGCAAGCGGGCTGCGCACTGGCTGTGCAACTGGCTGACCCGCGATTCGCTGACCCCCAGGACCTCACCGATTTCCTTGAGGTTCAGCTCTTCGTCGTAGTACAGCGCCAACACCAGTCGCTCACGCTCCGGCAAATTGGCAATCGCGTCCGCCAACGCCCCCTGGAAACGCTCATCTTCCAGGTCACGCGATGGCTCCATATGAGCGCTCGCGCCGTCCTCGTGCAGCCCTTCGTGTTCGCCGTCCTGCAAGAGGTCGTCGAAACTGAACAGGCGGCTGCCCAAGGTATCGTTCAAAATCCCGTAGTAATCGTCGAGACTCAATTGGAGTTCGGCCGCAACTTCGTGATCTTTAGCGTCGCGACCGGTTTTTGCTTCAATTGCGCGAATTGCGTCACTGACCATGCGCGTATTGCGATGCACCGAACGCGGCGCCCAGTCACCTTTGCGCACTTCATCGAGCATCGCGCCACGTATGCGGATACCCGCGTACGTCTCGAAACTCGCCCCCTTGCTCGCGTCGTATTTGGTCGACACTTCGAGCAGGCCGATCATGCCCGCCTGGATCAGGTCTTCGACCTGGACGCTGGCGGGCAGGCGTGCCAGCAAGTGATAGGCGATACGCTTGACCAGGGGCGCGTAGCGCTCGATCAATTCGCCCTGGCTGTCACGGGCAGACTTCTTGTACGCGTTGTAGCCGGTCGCTGTCATAGCACGGGTCCTGCGCTCGTCTGATGCACCAATCGCTCGACGAAAAACTCCAGATGCCCCCGAGGGTTGGCGGGCAACGGCCAGGTATCGACCTTCTGGGCAATAGCCTTGAACGCCAATGCGCATTTGGAACGAGGGAACGCTTCGTAGACTGCACGCTGCTTTTGCACAGCCTTGCGCACACACTCGTCGTAGGGAACTGCGCCGACGTATTGTAAGGCGACATCGAGGAAGCGATCCGTGACCTTGGTCAACTTGGCGAACAGATTGCGCCCTTCCTGCGGGCTCTGGGCCATGTTGGCCAGGACGCGGAAGCGGTTCATGCCGTAGTCACGGTTAAGCAGTTTGATCAGGGCATAGGCGTCGGTGATCGAGGTGGGTTCGTCGCAGACCACCAGCAACACTTCCTGTGCAGCACGCACGAAGCTGACCACGGACTCGCCGATCCCAGCGGCGGTGTCGATCACCAGCACGTCGAGGTTGTCGCCGATATCACTGAAAGCCTGGATGAGGCCGGCATGCTGCGCCGGGCTCAGGTGCACCATGCTCTGGGTGCCCGAGGCAGCCGGCACGATGCGGATGCCACCGGGGCCCTGCAGCAGCACATCGCGCAGCTCGCAGCGGCCCTCGATCACATCGGCAAGGGTGTGTTTGGGTGTCAGCCCCAGCAGAACGTCCACGTTCGCCAAGCCCAGGTCAGCATCCAGCAGCATGACGCGACGGCCAAGCTCTGCCAGGGCCAGGGACAAATTCACTGACACGTTAGTTTTCCCGACGCCACCTTTGCCGCCGGTCACCGCGATCACCTGTACGGGATGCATGCTGCCCATTTTATTTCTTTACCTTGTCTTGCTTAGACGCAGGCTACATGGCTTGGCCGCGTGAATCGCTTGCAGACCATCGATGTAGATACATTTCACGGTGTTCATCCTGACTCAACCCACCCGCTTTGCCGGGTTGTGGTAAAGGTCGGCGAACATATCGGCCATCGCTTCCTCGCTAGGCTCTTCTTGCATTTGCACGCTGACTGCACGGCTGACCAACTGATGACGGCGCGGCAGATGCAAATCATCCGGGATCCGCGGCCCGTCGGTCAGGTAGGCGACCGGCAATTCATGACTGATGGCCAGGCTCAGCACCTCGCCCAGGCTCGCGGTTTCATCGAGCTTGGTGAGGATGCAACCGGCCAGGCCACAACGCTTGTAACTATGATACGCAGCGGTAAGAACCTGTTTCTGGCTGGTGGTTGCAAGCACCAGGTAATTTTTCGACTTGATGCCACGCCCCGCCAGGCTTTCCAACTGCATGCGCAATGCCGGGTCGCTGGCTTGCAGGCCGGCAGTGTCGATCAGCACCACGCGCTTGCGCAGCAAGGGGTCCAGGGCGTTGGCCAGGGACTGGCCCGGGTCGACATGGGTCACCGACACATTGAGGATCCGGCCCAGGGTCTTGAGCTGCTCCTGGGCACCAATACGGTAGCTGTCCATGCTCACCAGCGCGATATTCTGAGCGCCGTACTTGAGCACGTAACGAGCCGCCAACTTGGCCAGGGTGGTGGTCTTGCCCATGCCGGCAGGGCCGACCATGGCGATCACACCACCCTCTTCCAAGGGTTCGATTTCCGGGGTGACGATCATCCGCGCCAAGTGGGCCAGCAACATGCGCCAGGCTTGGCGAGGCTCTTCGATTTCAGTGGTCAGGGCCAGCAGGTCGCGAGACAACGGGCCAGACAGGCCGATACGTTGCAAACGACGCCACAGGTTGGCCTGCTGCGGCTTGCTGCCTTGCAGTTGGGTCCAGGCCAGCGAGCCAAGCTGCACTTCAAGCAGTTCGCGCAGGCCGTTGAGTTCAAAGCGCATCGAATCAAACACGCGCTGGTCAACCGCAGGCGCCGGAGCAGGCGCAGCAGGACGCGGCGGTTCTTTGAAGGTGGGCTCGACCAGCGGCTCGGCAGCGGTCAGCGGCAAGCCGGCGAACAATTGGCGGTTGGTGGTGGCATCGCTGTCGCCGCGCATGCTCAGTTCAGCCTGGGCCGAGACAATCCGCGAAGCGGTCTTGCGCAGCTCGTCTTCGAGCTCCATGTTCGGCACGCGCGGCGCCAGGGCCTGGGGTGTGTAGTCCAGGGCAGCCGTCAGCTCGACACCGCCGGCAATACGACGGTTTCCGATAATCGCGGCGTCGGCGCCCAGCTCATCACGAACCAGTTTCATGGCCTGACGCATATCGGCGGCGAAAAAACGCTTAACTTGCATAACCCACTACCCTCAGCCGTTGGGCCCTACTGTCGCGACGATAGTCACTTGCTTGTTGTCAGGAATTTCCTGATAAGCCAAAACGTGCAAATTCGGTACTGCCAAGCGTCCAAACCGCGACAACATCGCCCTGACCGGGCCGGCCACCAGCAGTATCACCGGCTGGCCCTGCATTTCCTGGCGCTGTGCGGCGTCAATCAACGAACGCTGCAGTTTCTCAGCCATGCTTGGCTCCAGCAGAACGCCCTCTTCCTGGCCTTGTCCTGCCTTCTGAATACTATTGAGCAATATTTGTTCCAACCTTGGTTCCAAGGTGATCACAGGCAGCTCGGAGTCAAGCCCTACAATGCTTTGGACGATTGCACGCGACAATCCGACGCGCACCGCAGCCACCAGGGCGGCAGTATCTTGACTCTTGGCGGCATTGTTGGCGATGGCCTCTGCAATGCTGCGAATGTCGCGTACCGGCACCTGTTCGGCCAGCAGCGCCTGCAACACCTTGAGCAATTGCGACAGCGACAGGATGCCCGGCACCAGTTCTTCGGCGAGTTTTGGCGAAGCTTTGCCGAGCAAACCCATCAATTGCTGGACTTCCTCGTGGCCGATCAGCTCGTGGGAGTGCTTGTACAGGATCTGGTTGAGGTGGGTGGCGACCACCGTGCTGGCGTCCACCACGGTGTAACCCAGGGACTGTGCCTGGCTGCGCTGGCTGATTTCTATCCATACCGCGTCCAGGCCAAAAGCCGGATCTTTGGCGGTGATGCCGTTGAGGCTACCGAACACCTGCCCCGGGTTGATCGCCAGTTCGCGGTCCGGGTAGATCTCGGCTTCGGCCAGGATCACGCCCATCAGGGTCAGGCGGTAGGCGCTCGGGGCCAGGTCGAGGTTGTCGCGGATATGCACCGTGGGCATCAAGAAGCCCAGGTCCTGGGACAGTTTCTTGCGCACGCCCTTGATCCGCGCGAGCAATTGGCCGCCCTGGTTGCGGTCCACCAGCGGGATGAGGCGGTAGCCGACTTCCAGGCCGATCATGTCGATCGGGGTCACGTCGTCCCAGCCCAGCTCCTTGGTTTCCTGGGCGCGGGCCGGGGATGGCAGCAGTTCCTGCTGACGCGCGATCTCTTGCTGGGCCTGGACCTTGACCGCATTCTGCTTTTTCCAGAACAGGTAGGCACCGCCAGCCGCCATGGCCGCCATGCTCAGGAACGACACGTGAGGCATGCCCGGCACGATCCCCATGATCGCCATGATGCCTGCCGCCACGGCCAGGGCCTTGGGCGAGGCAAACATCTGCCGGCTGATCTGCTTGCCCATGTCTTCGGAGCCCGACGCACGGGTCACCATGATCGCCGCAGCTGTGGATAACAACAGTGATGGCAATTGCGCCACTAAACCGTCACCGATGGTCAGCAGCGCGTACACCTTGCCCGCATCGCCGAAGGTCATGCCGTGCTGGAAGATCCCCACGGCCATGCCGCCGATAAGGTTGATGAACAGAATGAGCAGGCCGGCGATGGCGTCACCGCGCACAAATTTGCTGGCACCGTCCATGGAACCGTAGAACTCAGCCTCCTGGGCGACTTCCAGGCGACGGGATTTGGCTTGGTTCTGGTCGATCAGGCCGGCGTTGAGGTCGGCGTCGATGGCCATCTGTTTGCCGGGCATCGCGTCGAGGGTAAAACGCGCGCTCACTTCGGAGATGCGCCCGGCGCCTTTGGTGACCACCACAAAGTTGATGATCATCAGGATCGCGAACACCACGATACCGACCACGTAGTTACCGCCGATCACCACCTCACCGAAGGCCTGGATCACCTTACCGGCGGCGGCGTGGCCGTCCTGGCCGTGCAGCATGACCACACGGGTCGACGCTACGTTGAGCGCCAGGCGCAGCAGGGTCGCCACCAGCAGAATCGTCGGGAATACCGCAAAATCCAAGGGCCGCAGGGCGTACACGCAGACCAGCAACACCACCACAGACAGGGCAATATTGAAGGTAAAGAACACGTCGAGCAGGAACGGCGGCATCGGCAACATCATCATTGCCAGCATCACCAGCAACAACAACGGCACACCCAGATTGCCTCGCGAGAGGTCAGTCAGGGTGCTGCGGGCGTTGCCGAGCATTTGAGAGCGATCCACCACCGGTATTCCTCGTGTCCTTTGAAGCAAAGTTTTGACGCAATTGGGCGTCTTGCAGGCGGTATTGCAAGAAGCCTTCCAACTTTTGCTCTAAGGGTCAGATCGCTCTCAGGGGCATTGCCTTGAAACCATCGGTGAGGACGAAACTACAAGGGTTTGACGTTATCGGCCTGGGGGCCTTTTGGGCCTTCAACGATGTCGTATTCGACTTTCTTGCCTTGTTCGAGGGTTCTGAAGCCATCGGTTGTTATTGCGGAATGGTGGACAAATACATCTGCGCTTCTATCGTCCGGCGAAATAAAACCAAACCCCTTGTCCGCGCTAAACCACTTCACCGTACCTGTTGCCATTACCTTTCTCCCGGCCGCTCGCTCGATGCCCCCTATGGAGATCGCGAGATGAGCTTGATATTGAACGCATAAATCCCTTTGGGCCGCTGGATCCTCGATAACTGCACGTGCAGGCCATTCTTCAGCCAGACCCCGGCTGAACTGAGAAGGTCAACACGTACAGGCTCATCCTCGCCATCCAGTGCAATCAAGCCTTCACCGGTTTTTCGACTATAAGATTTGATCGTGCCGGTTAGCGCTTCCATCACCGCTCCTCCGCACCGTTCAGGCATGCAGCGTGTAGCGCCATGGAACCGCGAGCGGGCAATACTGGCTACTGTTAACGTTGACAGGTAGAGCGACTTAGCGACGAACGGTATTCGCATTCCCATCTTCCCCAAAACATGAGGGCGCATAGATCGTGTTAGACAAATGCGCCCTCATTTCCCGCCGCATAAAATACGCTTCAATATATTGACTACACAGACACTATCAACAACCCAGCATATTCAGCTTGATAGAAATGATCTGCTCCTCCAATGTCATCTCCTGCCCCTCATGCATTTTTTCAATGACATCCATTTCCCGACGAGTAGGCAAACCTTCATGGGTTAATATTGTTTCCAAGTCTTCTGTTTCAACCGGCACTGTTTGCGCTGTGAATTCAGTCGGGTCCATGGTCAGATATTTTTCCAGTTGACGCTCAACCACGGCAAACTTCTCAACTGCCCTTCGCTCCTCCGCTGTACGTGGATGACGCCCGTCGAGAAATTGGTACAGCCGTTGATCCTCGGGTGTAATCGTGGCTTTGGCTGTCTCCAGCACCTGCCCCATAACACTCTTATGGGCCTTAATCTCAGATTTGCCATCCACCACTACAACCGGTTTTTCCGAGACATTCTGTGCGACGGAAGCACCAGGCATAAAGCCCTTGAGAAAACTCGCAAGCGTTTGTGCGAGCTGATGAAACAAATCACTCAAGGACTGAACGACTGGATTACTCAATGGCTGATTCGTCATCTCACCCACCCAATTGGTGCCAACAACCGGCTGTGTGTATGAACGCTTCATCACATGACCGTCGCGATCACCGGGCGCCAAAGCAACCGCTTTATATAAATGTTTCTCCCTTCCAAATCTATCACCACACTGTTCTTCACGATGATGGGCAGGCATAGATAAGTGCCGAGATGCAATATCCATTATTCATAGTCCCTCAGAGAGCGATTCATTGAGTGTTTCATTTAAAAAAACACAGCATAAGATGCAGCCTTGATTGAGTGGGATAATCCCCCTCCAAGTTCCGACCCATAAAATTCAAGAAATTACATACAACGAATAAACACCCCAATCACCGACCCACAACAGCAGCATTAAAGGAAAACCACACTATCAAGTCTGACTGAACAGAAAGAAACGTCCCACCCGCCGGCTTGCCGGCAAAAAAACCAAGGGCGTCGCGTTCAGCCTGTCTGCCTGCGTATTGTTAACGACCATCGCTGGCAAGCCAGTTCCTACAGCAGGTGGGTCTGCCGTTCGTCGTAAACTGTGCTTGACCTGTCAACTTTGACAGTAGTCACAGGGTGCTTCCCGTTGTTTATTACACGCCATGCACTTCGCGCATGTAGTAAACGAGATGCAGGAGAGCGGTATTGAAGGTGAGTAGAGGTATTGTCAAATCCTATGAATTGACCCGTGGTGAGTGGTTGATTGCGTTGGACGACGGAGAAGAAATCGTCTTCATCGATTGGAGCGACTGGCAATGGGCTGCGCTGTCGATTGGTGAGCCGATAATGTTCCAAATGGTCCATAAACCCCAGGGCGTTTATGCGCTTCCCATTCGTGCGCATAACGATACCGAGACGGGTCCAGAGGTGTAAAGGAGAGCGGCAGTGGCAACAGGCACAGTGAAGTGGTTTAACGCGGAGAAGGGGTTTGGTTTTATTGCCCCGGATGATGGGAGTGCGGACGTTTTTGCCCATTACTCGGCAGTTACGTCAGATGGGTACAAAAGCCTAAATGAAGGCCAAAGAGTAGAATTTGACGTAGTACAAGGACCAAAAGGTCTTCATGCGGCGAATATACGACCTATTTAAAGGTTCAAATGTGGAGCGGGCTTTCAGTCGCTAGATGGCTCGCTGATATTAGCCACATCAGGCTCGTTAGGTGTTGACCCCCAATAGAAATACCCACCGGTATTCCCATCAAGCAATAGTTGGAAGGCGTCTTGCAATACCGCCTGCAAGACGCCCAACAGCGTCAAACCTTTGCTTCATGCATTGAGGTTTTACACCGCCCCCGGATTAAGTATCGCGGCGCAGTTCTGGGGGAATGGGTAGGTCTTTGAGCGGGTCCGGGCGCTTACCCTTGCCCGCGCGGTACTGGCGAATCTGATAAACGTACGCCAACACCTGCGCGACGGCCAGATAGAGCCCGGCGGGGATCTCCTGGTCGAGGTCGGTGGAATAGAAAATCGACCGCGCCAGCTCCGGCGACTCCAGCAACAGGATGTCGTTGGCCACCGCGATCTCGCGGATCTTCAACGCGGTAAAGTCACTGCCCTTGGCCAGCAGCATCGGCGCGCCGCCCTTCTCCGGGTCGTATTTGAGGGCGACGGCGTAGTGGGTCGGGTTGGTGATGACCACGTCGGCGTCGGGCACCGAGGCCATCATCTTGCGCTGGGACATTTCCCGCTGCAGTTGGCGAATGCGCTGCTTGACCTCGGGGCGGCCCTCTTGGTCCTTGTGCTCGTCGCGCACTTCCTGCTTGGTCATCAGCAGTTTCTTGTGGCTTTCCCACAGCTGGATCGGGGCATCCACGGCGGCGATGATGATCAGCCCGGCGGCCATCCACAGCGCGCTCCAGCCCACCACCTGCACGCTATGGATGATTGCTGACTCCAACGGTTCATGGGCGATGCGCAGCAGGTCGTCGATGTCGGACGACAACACCATCAGCGCCACAAACAGAATCAGGATGAATTTGGCCAATGCCTTGAGCAACTCCACCAGGGCCTTGGTGGAAAACATGCGCTTGAGCCCGGCAGCCGGGTTCATGCGGCTGAACTTGGGCGCCATGCTGCTGGCAGCGAACAGCCAGCCACCCAGGGCGACCGGGCCGATCAGCGCGGCCAGCAGCAAGGTGATGAGGATCGGTTGCACCGCCAGGATCGCGATCTTACCCGAGTGCAGCAGGTACTGGCCCATGGCATCAGGGTTGAGCAGCACTTCGCGGGGCAAGGCGAAGTTATGCTTCATCAACTCCATCAAGTCCAACGCCAGCCCGCCGCCATAGATCAGCAAGGCGCCGGCACCGGCCATCATGGTGGCGACGGTATTGAGCTCTTTGGAGCGCGCAATCTCGCCCTTTTCCCTGGAGTCCTTTTTACGTTTCTCCGTGGGGTCTTCTGTCTTGTCCTGACCACTCTCGCTCTCGGCCATGGCTCAGCGCGCCCGTGCCAGATCACGTAAAAACTGCAAGGCGTCGGTCGCCAGCGGTTGATACTGATTGAGAATGTCGGCCAGGCCGACCCAGAAAATCCCCATGCCCAACACCAGGGTCAATGGGAAACCAATCGAGAAAATGTTCAGTTGCGGCGCTGCACGGGTCATGACGCCAAAGGCGATGTTGACCACCAGCAACGCGGTGATCGCCGGCAGCACCAGCAACAGCGAAGCCCCCAGCACCCAGCCGAGGCGCCCCACCACTTCCCAGAAGTGATTGACCACCAACCCCGAGCCCACTGGCAAGGTGGTGAAGCTTTCGGTCATCACTTCGAAGGCCACCAGATGGCCGTTCATGGCCAGGAACAGCAAGGTCACCAGCATGGTCAGGAATTGCCCGATCACCGCGGCCGACACACCGTTGGTAGGGTCGACCATGGACGCGAAGCCCATACCCATCTGGGTCGAGATGATTTGCCCGGCAATCACAAACGCCTGGAAAAACAGTGAGAGGGAAAACCCCATCAGCGCGCCGATCAGGATCTGCTCGGCAATCAGCAGCAATGCACTCAGATCGATCGCGTTCACCGCCGGCATCGGCGGCAACCCAGGCACGATCACCACGGTGATCGCCACCGCAAAGTACAGGCGTATCCGGCGTGGCACCAGGGTCGTGCCGAACACCGGCATGGCCATCAACATCGCTGTCACCCGGAACAGCGGCAGGATGAAGGACGCCACCCAGGTGCTGATCTGGGTGTCGGTCAATGCCAGCAAGGACTGCATCGGGTCAGCCGATCAACTGCGGAATACTGCCGTACAACTGCAGGATGTATTCCATGAAGGTCTGCACCAGCCACGGGCCAGCCACGATCAGGGTGACCAGCATCACCAGCAGGCGCGGCAGGAAGCTCAAGGTCTGTTCGTTGATCTGGGTCGCGGCTTGGAACATCGCCACCAGCAAGCCCACCAACAGGCTTGGCACCACCAGCACGGCGACCATCACGGTGGTCAGCCACAGCGCTTCACGGAACAGGTCGACGGCGACTTCTGGCGTCATTGCGCTATACCCCGCCGAAACTGCCGGCCAGGGTGCCGATAATCAGCGCCCAACCGTCCACCAGCACAAACAGCATGATCTTGAACGGCAACGAGATGATCAACGGTGACAGCATCATCATACCCATGGCCATCAACACGCTCGCCACCACCAGGTCGATGATCAGGAACGGGATAAAGATCATGAAGCCGATCTGGAACGCGGTTTTCAATTCGGAGGTGACGAACGCCGGCACCAGGATGGTCAGTGGCGCCTGGTCCGGGGTGGCGATGTCGGTGCGCTTGGACAAGCGCATGAACAGCTCAAGGTCGCTGGAACGGGTCTGCGACAGCATGAAATCCTTGATCGGGCCCTGGGCCTTGTCGATCGCGTCCTGGGCGGTCATTTTCTCCGCCAGGTAGGGTTGCAGGGCTTGCTGGTTCACCTTGTCGAACACCGGCGCCATGATGAACAACGTCAAGAACAAAGCCATGCCGGTGAGGATCTGGTTCGACGGCGTCTGCTGCAGGCCCAGGGCCTGGCGCAGGATCGAGAACACGATAATGATCCGCGTGAAGCTGGTCATCAGCATGACGAACGCCGGGATAAAACTCAGCGCGGTCATGATCAGCAGGATCTGCAGGCTGACCGAATACTCCTGCGCACCCGCCGCGTTGGTCCCCAGCGTAATCGCCGGGATCGACAACGGGTCGGCGCCGAACGCCAATGGCGCCGCCAGCAGCAGCATGAGCGTCAATAAAACGCGCATTACTTCTTATCCTTCTGATCCTTGCCCAGCAACTCCATCAGGCGCTGGGCGAATTCTGGCGTGGCGGACTGGCTCTGATCCACGCTCACCGGGGTCTTGAGCACATGCAGCGGGGTGATGCGACCGGGCGTGATGCCGAGCAGGATCTGCTCCTCGCCCACTTGCACCAGCACCAGCCGATCACGCGGGCCGAGGGCGCGCGAACCGATCATCTCGATCACCTGGCCGTTGCCCGGGCCCACGCGCTGCACGCGGCGCATCAGCCAGGCCAGCGCAAAGATCAAACCCACCACCAGCAACAGGCCCAGTACCAGCTGGGTCAGTTGCCCGCCGATGCCGCTGCTCACCACCGGCGCTGCCGTCGCAGCCGCTTGCGCGACCGGCTCAGCCGCGAGGGCGCTCAATGGCAGCGCCAGAAACAGTCCCGCCATCGAATACTTCATATCAGCGCAACTTCTTGATGCGTTCGCTTGGGCTGATCACGTCCGTCAGGCGGATGCCAAACTTCTCGTTGACCACCACCACTTCGCCGTGGGCGATCAGGGTACCGTTGACCAGCACGTCCAGCGGCTCACCGGCCAGGCGGTCCAGCTCGATCACCGAACCCTGGTTGAGTTGCAGCAGGTTGCGGATGTTGATTTCGGTGCTGCCCACTTCCATGGAAATCGACACCGGGATGTCGAGGATCACATCCAGGTTCGGGCCGTCGAGGGTCACCGGGTCGTTGTTTTTCGGCACGCTGCCGAATTCTTCCATCGGCAGGCGGTTGCCGGCCGGCGCGGTGGCAGCGTCAGCGGCCAACAGCGCATCGATATCGTCCTGGCCAACATCGCCGGTTTCTTCCAGGGCTGCCGCCCATTCGTCAGCCAGTGCCTGGTCTTCGGCGGAAGTGTTTTCGTGTTCGGTAGCCATTACATGTCCTCGGCGGAGCAGAAATTAATGTGGATCAGCGACGGTTGATCGGTTCAATCACTTGCAACGCCAGGTTGCCTTTGTGAGAGCCGAGCTTGACCTTGAACGACGGCACGCCGTTGGCGCGCATGATCATTTCTTCCGGCAGTTCGACGGGAATCACATCCCCCGGCTGCATGTGCAAAATATCGCGCAAACGCAACTGGCGACGGGCCACGGTGGCGCTCAGGGGCACGTCGACGTCCAGCAGGTCTTCGCGCAGGGCCTTGACCCAGCGTTCATCCTGGTCGTCCAGGTCGGACTGGAAACCGGCGTCGAGCATCTCGCGCACCGGTTCGATCATCGAGTACGGCATGGTCACGTGCAGGTCGCCACCACCGCCATCGAGTTCGATGTGGAAGGTCGACACCACAATGGCCTCGCTGGGGCCGACGATGTTGGCCATGGCCGGGTTCACTTCCGAGTTGATGTACTCGAAATTGACTTCCATGATCGCCTGCCAGGCTTCCTTCAAGTCGATGAAGGCCTGCTCCAGCACCATGCGCACCACGCGCAGCTCGGTCGGGGTGAATTCACGCCCTTCGATCTTGGCGTGGCGGCCGTCGCCACCAAAGAAGTTGTCCACCAGCTTGAACACCAGCTTGGCGTCGAGGATGAACAGCGCGGTGCCGCGCAGCGGCTTGATCTTGACCAGGTTGAGGCTGGTGGGCACGTACAGCGAGTGCACGTACTCGCCGAACTTCATCACCTGCACGCCGCCTACCGCCACGTCCGCCGAGCGGCGCAGCATGTTGAACATGCTGATCCGGGTGTAGCGGGCAAAACGCTCATTGATCATCTCCAGGGTCGGCATGCGTCCACGGACGATACGATCCTGGCTGGTGAGGTCATAACTTTTGACGCTGCCGGGCTCGGCAGCCATTTCGGTCTGTACCAGACCATCGTCGACGCCATGCAGCAGCGCGTCGATTTCATCCTGGGACAGCAGGTCTTGCACGGCCATGTCGTGATCCTACTGCAATACGAAGTTAGTGAAGAGCGCCTGCTCGACCACGACTTTGCCGAGTTCCTTCTGGGCCACTTCCTGCACGCTGGCCGTGACCTTCTGGCGCAGCATTTCCTGGCCCACCGGGGTGGCGAGTGTGTCGAAGCTCTGGCTGGAGAACAGCATCACCAGGTTGTTGCGGATCACTGGCATGTGCACCTTGAGGGCGTCCAGGTCCGACGCGTTGCGGGCCAGCAAGGTGATGCTCACTTGCAGGTAGCGCTGACGACCGTTCTGATTGAAGTTGGCGACAAAGGCCGGGAGCATCGGCTCGAAGATTGCCGGTTGCTTGACGTTAGTGGCGGTTTCGGCGGCGGGTGCCGGTTTGCTTGCACTGCTGTGCATGATGTACCAGGTGCCACCCACCGACGCGCCGATGGCCAGGAGCAGGCCCAGGACTATCAGCAGGATAAGCTTGAGCTTACCTTTGCCTGCGGGTGCTTTTGCTGCGTCGTCGCTCTTCGCCATGCCAATAATCCGTCACTATTCGGGGATTCATAGATCTACGGAATGGCAAGAGCAAGTGTTATGCCAGAGTTGTCTGGCAGATTGGGAAGAACACCCTGCAATCTGCCTTGCAACTGATCCCTGTGGGAGCGGGCTTGCTCGCGAAAGCGCTAGGTCAGCGATAGAAGTGCTGACTGATCCACCGCATTCGCGAGCAAGCCCGCCCCCACATCTGGGCCTGTGCAAGGCTTGAATCAGGCGTAGTAGTCGACCGCGCTGGAACCGATCACGGTTGAGGTCACGGGCGTCACCGCTTCAGCTACATCAATATGATTGCCGCTGTCGCCATTATCACCGCCACGTCCGCCGCTGCTGCTCACGCCACGGGTCTGGGCCTGTTGTTGCTGCTGTTCCTGGCCACGGGACTGGTCGGAGACGTTGACGTCCACCTGGCCCATGCCCTGCTGGGCGAACATCTCCCGCAGGCGGCCGGATTGGCTTTCCAACGCTTCACGCACCACCGGGTGGGCGCTCATGAAATTGACCTGGGCCTGTTGGTCGGCGGTCATGTTGACCTTGATATCCAAGCGACCGAGTTCAGCCGGCTGCAACTGGATCTCGGCCGACTTGAGGTTGGCGCTGGACAGGTACATCACACGGTTGACGATTTCGTCGGTCCAGCCGCTCTGGTGCATGGCCAACGGCGCATTGGTCACCGGCGGCAAGGCATTGGCGGTTTTCGGCGTGGCCGCTTGCGTCAACGCGGCCAGGCGGTTGGCGAAGTCATCGACACGGGTGTCGCTGCTGGCATTCTTCAGGTCCTTGAGGCCGTCGTCGATCAGCCCGCTGAAGGCCTTGTCGCCGCCCTGGTCGGTGCTGTCCTTGGTGGCTTGTTGGTCAACCATATTGGCCAGGCCAGCGGCGAAGTTCTGCGCGGCGGTCGGCTGATCCTGGGTCGGTGCCGGCGCGGTTTTGGCCGAGGCCTGGCTGCTGGCCGACACGTGGCCACCCTGCTCCATCGCCAGGCGCACGGTCGGCATAGCGTCGAGGGGATCGGCCTCCGGATCGAAGGCCGGCTTGGCCTCCTCGGTCGCGGCGACCGGCGCTGCCACCACCGGCTGGGTTTTGTCGTCCTTGGCGGTGGTGACAGGCGCTGGGGTTTCAACCGGCACTGGCACGGCCACCGGGGTGACGGTGGCAATCAGTGCCGGATCGACCACCGGGTCTGTCGGGGGCTGCTGTACCAGGGATGGGTCGGCAGGCGCGTCGTCGTCCTTGCTGGCACTGTCGTCGGTGTTGGCCGGTGGCTTGGCAGGCAAGGTATTGCCGCTATCGGCAACCGCTGGCGTGCTGGCGGCAGGTTTGTCGCTGCTTGCCGCTGGCTTGGCACTGGCGTCGGAAGACTTGCCGGCGGTGGGCTTGGGCGAATTGTCGTCGGCCTTGGCCGTGGGTTTGGAAGCCTGGTTGGCGAACACTTGAGCGAAGCCAGGGCCCTTGTCCCGTGGGTCCGCAGCCACTGCCGGTGGATTGGCGGCGGGCGCTTTAGGCTTGGCCGCGGGGGCAGCCTGAAGGAGCGAATTCGGGGCGACTGGCATAGGTAAAGGTCTCCACTGCATGGGGGTCGGGGATGCAGTATTGGGAGGTAGAGCAAGAGTCGGGCCAGGTTTGGGGGCGGTTGGTTTTATTGAGTACATATCCGTTTTTTAGGTAACGGCTGATATTGGTTCCGCCCTTACGGCGGGTCACTTTTGAAAAGAGCCCAAAAGTAACCAAAAGGCTCTTGCCCCAACACTCGGTACCTCGCCTAGGCTCGGTATGCCCGTAATCCGACAGTGATTTGTGGGGCCGCCGCCACGCGCCATCCATGGCGCGGGGCGGCTAAACCGGCATCCCTGCCGGTTTACCCCCCAAATCCCTGTCAGATTCCGGCCAGCGTGTTTGACGGGGCGCCTAAGATCAAAATCAAAAGCAAAAGCACAGCGGCCTGACAGCCGGCTTGAGTGGTGTGAAGCAAAGGCAAAAGCCAACGCGGTCCTGTAGGAGCCGGCTTGCCGGCGATGGTCGTTAACGATGATGGGGGTACATCTGGATAAACGCGGCGATCTCACGTTTTTCGCCGGCAAGCCGGCTCCTACAATGGACCGCGTATCCACGATGCGAAGCGAGTCGCTCTTGATCTTGATCTTAGGCGCCCCGTCAAACACGCTGGCCGAACGCAGGCTTTGGAGCGTGGGTAACCCGGCAGGACGCCGGGTTAGCCGCGCTGGGCCAAGGATGGCCCATCGCGGCGGCCCACGCTCCAAAGCCGGAGTGAGGGCACACCGAGCCTAAGCGAGGTGCCGAGTGTTGGGGCAAGAGCGTTTTGCTTACTTTTGCGCTTTTCAAAAGTGAGCCGCCGTAAGGGCGGAACCAATACCCGCCGTTACCTAAATAACGGATATGTACTCAATCAGATCTGAAACCGCTGCCGCTCCGTCTCATACAACGGCTTCACCAACGCAAACTCCCGATCAATCTGATCCACCAACTCCCCCAGATCCCCAACCACAGGCCCAACGGACTCAACCTCCAACCGCTGACACAACTGCGCCAACCTCACCGCCCCAAGGTTCCCACTGCTCCCCTTGAAGCTATGCGCAATGCGCCCCAACGCCTTCGCATCATCCCTGGCCTTGCGCAACGCTTCGACGCGCTTCTGGGAATCATCGAGAAAGGTATCAAGCAACTTGGGATACTCGCCTTCCATGACTTCCTGCAGACCCGACAACACCTCCGGGTCCAGATGTAGATCAACCACTTGCTCGCTCCTTGATCAAGAATCGGCGGATTATGCCAGAGCCTCCCAGCAAAACTCCACGCAGACACTGCGCCCGCCATCAGACCAGCGTACATCGCTGCTCAACTGACGCACCAGGCTCAAACCCCGGCCAGACAGACGGTCAATATCCAGCGGCCGCGCCAGCACCTGTTCCACGTCAAAACCAGGCCCGCTGTCCTCGACGCGCAGGGTCATGCGGCCGCCCGCCGCGGTCGGCAGCACTTGCACATGCACGCGTATGTAGCCGCTGTTGAGCTGCACCAGGCGGTCATTGCGCTGGCGGTAATACTCGGCAAACCCCTGGGCATCGCGCTTGAGCCGCGAATCCAGGCCCAACACCCCGTGTTCCAGGGCATTGGAATACAACTCGGCCATCACGCTGTAGAGCGCCCCGCTCTGCTCCCGCAGGCCATGGATCTCCAGCAACAATTGCAGCAAGTACGGCAATGGGTTGTAACGCTTCAAGGTCTCTGCGCGGAATTCAAAACTCACCGACCAGTCCAGCGGGCACGACTGGCCGCTGTCAGCATACAACGGCCCGCTGGCACGCAGTTGCTGGCCCGCTTGCAGGGTGATCTCCACCATGCTCACGTCATCTCGCGCCTCACCCCGAAACGCCGCCAAGGCCTGTTCAATGTCTTCAAACAGACGATCCGGCTCACGGTTGGCAGCGAATACCTGCTGCAAGCGTTCGGCGCCGAACAGCTGATCATTGGCATCGGCGGTATCCAACACACCATCAGACAGCAGGAACACCCGGTCACCCAACGCCATCGGCCAGACTTCGGTGCGGTCATCAAATGCTTCGGCCGACAACACCCCCAACGGCAAATGCCGCGACGCCAGCGGTGTACGCTTGCCGCTGGCGACTTCATGCACATAGCCTTCGGGCATGCCGCCGTTCCACACTTCCACCACGCGCCGCTGCGTGCTCAGGCACAACAGGGTGGCGCAGCAGAACATGTCCACCGGCAGGATGCGCTTGAGCTTGGCGTTCATCTCGCGCAGGGTCTGTGCCAGGCCGTAACCCTTGGCGGTCATGCCATAGAACACTTCCGCCAGGGGCATGGCGCCCACCGCCGCCGGCAAGCCATGGCCGGTAAAGTCGCCGAGCAGCACGTGCATATCGCCGGACGGTGTGTAGGCGGCCAGCAGCAGGTCGCCGTTGAACAACGCATAGGGCGATTGCAGGTAGCGAATGTTCGGTGCGGCATTGATGCAACCGGAATGCGCGACCTTATCGAATACCGCCTTGGCCACCCGCTGTTCATGCAGAAGGTAGTCATGATGCTTGGCAATCAGGTCGCGCTGCTGCAAGACCGTGGCCTGCAACCGCCGCAGGCGGTCCATGGCGTTGATCTTAGCGGCGAGAATAAGCTGGTTGTAGGGCTTGGGTAAAAAGTCATCGCCGCCCGCATCCAGGCACTGCGCCAGCGCTTCGCTCTCGCGCAGGGAGGTAAGGAAGATCAGCGGCACCAACTCTTCACCCGCCAGTTGCTTGATCCGGCGCGCCGCCTCAAAGCCGTCCATCACCGGCATCAGTGCGTCCATCAACACCAGTTGCGGGCGCTCGCGGATAAACACCTCGACCGCTTCGGCACCATTGGTGGCCGTGAGCACCTGGTGCCCTTGGCGCCGTACGATGGTCGACAGCAACAGCAGGTCGGCGGCGCTGTCTTCGGCGATCAGGATCGTCAGCGGCTCAAGGACCGGGGCCAGGGCGCTCAACTGATGTCGAACAGTTTGTCGAAGTTGGAGATGGCGAGGATCTTGCGCACATCGGAGTTGCTGTTGATCACCTGCACTTCGGCATTATCGCCACCGGCATGGTCACGCAACAGCAGGAGCATACCCAGGGCGGAGCTGTCCATGTAGGTGGCTTCCTTCAAGTCGACGACGTACAACTCAGGCACTTTATAGAAACGCTCGTAAGCATCACGAAACGCTTGATGGCTGCCGAAATCAAACCGGCCCTTGACCGCGATCGTCAACTTCGTCCCATCCAGGGATACTTCCGACTCGACTGACATGCGACTGCTTCCTTGTCTTTGGCAATGAGACAAGGTTTAGCAGGCGAACCCGATCTGAGCAACACCACACATCAACTGTGGGAGCGGGCTTGCTCGCGAATACGGTGTGTCAGTTGATATATCTGTGACTGACCCAGCGCATTCGCGAGCACATTTAGAACTGGGACTGGCGTGGGAGGCGCTGGGACAGTTCGTCGAGCAGCTTTTGCTCGCGCTTGTCTTCAAGCGCGCGTGCTTCGTCGATATAACGCTGCACCAATTTGCGCAAACCTTCGACCCGGGCAAACGCCGCTTGCCAGCTCTCGCGGGCTTTATCGAGGTTGTTCTGGTGCCACGCCAGGCTCTGGCGCTGCTGGCCGACAGCCGTTTCCAACTGATTGAGAAAGCCCTGGTAGCCCATCAACCACTGGCCCGATACGCCTTTGCTGCCGCGCTCGATCCACTGCTGCTGGTACTCACCCCGGAAACGCTCCAGGTCGCCCAGTTTGCTTTCGGCCAAGCGCACCTGCCCCTGGAAATAACCCAGGCGCTGAACGGCGGTTTTCTCGGCCTTTTCGGCCATGTCCACCACCGGAGCCAGGCGTGCGGCGCGGCTGTTGGCCATGGCTTAGCCGCCCGGCGCGGGGGCGAAGATCGTCTGCAAGTGTGCTTCGCTCTCGCCCATGCTGATCTTGTCGTTGAGGCCCTGGCGCAGGTAGGTCACCAACTGCGGTTGCAGGGCGATGGCCAGGTCGGTGTCGCGATCACCGCCGGCCACGTAGGCGCCAACGCTGATCAAATCGCGGCTCTGTTGGTAGCGTGACCACAGTTGTTTGAAATGCTGGGCGCGGGCCATGTGTTCCGGCGTAACCACCGCCGGCATCACCCGGCTGATGGACGCTTCGATGTCGATGGCCGGGTAGTGCCCTTCTTCCGCCAGGCGCCGTGACAGCACGATGTGGCCGTCGAGCACGCCCCGCGCCGAGTCGGCAATCGGGTCCTGCTGGTCATCGCCTTCGGACAATACAGTGTAGAACGCGGTGATCGAGCCACCACCGGCTTCGGCGTTACCGGCGCGCTCCACCAACTTGGGCAGCTTGGCGAACACCGACGGCGGATACCCCTTGGTGGCCGGCGGTTCGCCGATGGCCAGGGCAATTTCCCGCTGGGCCTGGGCGAAACGCGTGAGCGAGTCCATCAGCAACAGGACGTTCTTGCCCTTGTCGCGGAAATATTCGGCGATGCGCGTGCAGTACATGGCGGCGCGCAAACGCATCAGCGGCGCATCGTCCGCTGGGGATGCAACCACCACCGAGCGCTTGAGGCCTTCTTCGCCGAGACTGTGCTCGATGAATTCCTTCACCTCGCGGCCCCGCTCGCCGATCAGCCCCACCACGATGATGTCGGCCTCGGTAAAGCGGGTCATCATGCCCAGCAACACCGACTTACCCACGCCGGTACCGGCGAACAGGCCCAGACGCTGGCCGCGGCCGACCGTCAATAATCCGTTGATACTGCGAATGCCCACGTCCAGCGGCACGCTGATCGGGTTACGGTTGAGCGGGTTGATGGTAGGGCCATCCATCGGCACCCAGTCCTCGGCCTTCATGCCGCCCTTGCCATCCAGTGCGCGACCGGCACCGTCGAGCACGCGACCAAGCATGCTCATGCCCATTGGCAGGCGGCCGGTGTCAGCCAATGGCACCACGCGGGCGCCGGGGGCAATGCCCGCCAGGCTGCCCACGGGCATCAGGAAGATCTTGCTGCCGGAGAAGCCCATCACTTCGGCTTCGACCTGCACCGGGTGGTAGCTGTCGTCGTTGATCACCATGCAGCGACTGCCCATGGCGGCACGCAGGCCTTCGGCTTCGAGGGTCAGGCCAACCATGCGCAGCAAGCGTCCTTCGAGGATCGGCTGGCCAGGCAACTCGGCGGCCTCGGCATAACCGCTCAAGCGCTTGGCGAAGCTGGTGCGATCAAGGCGCATCGGGGGCGTCCAGGTCCACGCTCAGGTCGGGCTCAGCCGGGTTCAACACCTGCTCGTGGGCTTGATCCAGCAACTTGGCCATGATCTGGCTGATGCGGGTTTCGACCGTGGCATCGATGCGGCTGTGTTCGGTTTCGACGCGGCAACCACCGGGCTGCAACGAGGCGTCCTCGACGATGCGCCAGGTTTCTTCGTGGCGCTCGCGCAGGGCTTTGACCTGTTCGAAATCCTGCGGGTTGATGTACAGCCGCACATTGCCGACACCCAGTGGCAGCAGTTTGAGGGCTTCGCGCATGACGCTTTCAATATGGCTGGAGTCCAGCACCAGCTCGCGCTGGATCACCTGCCGGGCGATGTGCTGCACCAGGTCGACCATGGCTTTTTCGATCTGTGAATCCTGCTCGGCGATCGGGTCGAACAACACCCCCATCAAGCGTTCCAGGCTGGCGAGCTTGACGCTCAGCGCCTCCTCCGCTTCCTGGCGCACCTTGAGGGTGGTGCTGCGAAAACCGTCTTTTTCACCCGCCGCGAAGCCCTCGTTGTAGGCCTCCTGGCGGATGGCTTCCAACTCTTCCAGGGTCAGTGGCTGGACTTCATCCAGCGGCACTTCTTCCATCTCCGCCGGAGGCTCTTCAACCGGCTCCGGCTCAGGCTCGGGCAAATGTGGGTCGAAGCTGGGCAACGACCAGATGTCGAACCCACCGACGTCCCGCGCGCGAATCAGATCGCTGGGCGCCTCATCTTTGTTCGACATGAAAGGCGCCTTAGATCATTTCTTCGCCGCCCTTCCCGCCGAGAACGATTTCTCCGGCTTCGGCCATACGGCGGGCAATGGTGAGGATTTCTTTCTGCGCGGTTTCCACGTCGCTGACGCGCACCGGGCCTTTGGCCTCCAGGTCGTCGCGCAACAGTTCCGAGGCACGCTTGGACATGTTCTTGAAGATCTTCTCTTTGACGTTTTCGTCCGAGCCCTTGAGGGCCAGCACCAGCACGTCCGAGGACACTTCGCGCAGCAACGCCTGGATGCCACGGTCGTCGACATCGGAGAGGTTGTTGAACACGAACATGAGGTCTTCGATCTGGCCGGACAGGGTGTCGTCGATCTCGCGGATCGAGTCCATCAACTGGCCTTCGACCGAGCTGTCGAGGAAGTTCATGATGTCGGCCGCGCGCTTGATACCGCCCAGGGTGGTACGCGAGGCATTCGAGTTGCCAGAGAACTGCTTCTCCAGGATCGTGTTGAGTTCTTTCAGGGCCGCCGGTTGCACGGTGTTCAGCGACGACACGCGCAGGATGATATCCAGGCGCACCTTATGGTCGAAGTGGCCGAGCACTTCACCGGCCTGGTCCGGGTCAAGGTAGGCCACCACGATCGCCTGGATCTGCGGGTGTTCGTAGCGGATCACGTCGGCAACGGCACGCGGCTCCATCCATTTGAGGCTGTCGAGGCCGCTGGTGTTGCCACCGAGCAGGATGCGGTCGATCAGGCCGTTGGCTTTGTCTTCGCCCAGGGCCGAGGTGAGCATCTTGCGGATGTAGCTGTCGGAGCCGACGCCCAGGCTGGTCTGGTCGCCGACGATCTCGACGAACTCGCTCATCACCTGCTCGACTTGCTCGCGGTGCACATTGCGCATCTGCGCCATGGCCACGCCCACCCGTTGAACCTCTTTGGGGCCCATGTGGCGCAGCACTTGGGCGGCGTCGGTTTCACCCAGGGACAGCAGCAGGACTGCGGCTTTGTCGACCTTGGTGAGCTTGGCAACAGCGGCTCGATTATCACTCATCTGCGTTGATCCACTCTTTCACGACCTGGGCCACACGGCCCGGGTCTTCTGCCACCAGACTCTTGATTGCATTCAGCTGAGCGTCATAGCCTTCGCTCGGGCTTGGCAACAGGATACTTTGCGGGCCACCGAGGCTGACGCGGTCGTTGGCCAGTTCGCCGTCCAGGCCGCCCATGCCACCCAACTCGACGTCGCCGCCTGCCAGGGCAAGCTGTTTCTTGCCGTTGCCGGTGATGTTGTTGAGCACCGGGCGCAGCACGCCGAACACCAGCACCAGGATAAACAACACACCCAGTACTTGCTTGACGATGTCCCAGAACCACGGCTGCGAGTAGAACGCCGGCTCGGCGATCACTTCGCCACGCTCGGCGGAGAACGGCATATTGATCACGCTGACACTGTCACCACGGCTCGCGTCGAAACCGACGGCGTCCTGCACCAGGCGCGTGAAGCGCGCCAATTCGTCGGCGCTCCAAGGAGCACGGGTGACGGCGCCATCCGCGGCATTGACCTTGACCTGGTCATCCACCACCACCGACACCGACAGGCGATTGACGCGGCCTTGTTGCTGCTTGGTGTGGCTGATGGAACGGTCGAGCTCGAAGTTCTTGGTGGACTGGTTACGCTTGTCCGCCGGGTACGGGGCGAGCATCGGCTGGCCGGTGGCCGGGTCCATGATCTGCTGGCCGTTGGCATCCAGCAGTGGCTGGCCTGGCTGAATCGCGCCAGCGCTGGCGGTAGCGCCACCGGTGGTCTGCGGCGCAGAGGCCGGGGCCGGCGGCTGGTTGCTCAATGCGCCTGGCACACCTTGCGGCGGGCCATTGGCGGCGGTGCGTTGTTCGCTGGTGGACTGCTCGCTGCGCAAGGCGGGCTGGTCTGGGTTGAATTGCTCGGAGGTCGACTCGACGGCGCTGAAGTCCACGTCTGCGGACACTTCCGCCTTGTAGCGGTCGTTGCCGAGCACCGGTTGCAGAATGTTGTGTACACGCTGGGTAAGCATGCTTTCGACGCGGCGGCTGTAGTCGAACTGCTTGCCGGCCTGGGTCAACGCGGAGTTTTCCGCCTGGTCGGACAGCAGGTTGCCCTTCTGGTCCACCACGGTGATCTGCGATTTGCTCAGTTCAGGCACGCTAGTGGCGACCAGGTTGACGATCGCCAGGACCTGGCCAGGCTCCAGGGAGCGGCCCGCAAACAGTTCTACCAAGACCGAGGCACTTGGCTTGCGCTCGTCGCGCACAAACACCGAGCTTTTCGGAATGGCCAGGTGCACGCGGGCACCCTTGACGTTGTTCAGGCTGGAGATGGTGCGTGCCAGTTCGCCTTCCAGGCCACGACGGTAGCGGGTGGCTTCCATGAACTGGCTGGTGCCCAGGCCCTGGTCCTTGTCGAGGATCTCAAAACCGATGTTGCTGTCGGACGGGGTTACGCCGGCGGCGGCGAGTTTCATGCGCGCACGGGCCACATCGTCGGCCTTGACCAGCAGCGCCCCGGAGTTGGGCTCTACGGTGTAGGCGATGTCGGCGGCGGCCAGGGTTTCCATGATCTGCTTGGAATCCATGCCCGCCAGGCTGCCATACAGCGGCCGGTAATCGGGTTGCTGCGACCACAGCACCACGGCAAAACCAATCGCCACGCTGGCAGCCAGGCCGACCATCAGGCCCACCTGACGCAACATGGTCATTTCGGAGAGGTTTTCCAGGAACGACAGGCCAAACAGCGGCGGTTTGCCGTCTGCCTTGGCGGGTACGTTGTCCACGACTGCTTCTGCCATGACTTAAATCTCGTCCTTAAACCGGCATCTGCATGATGTCTTGGTAAGCCTGAACCAGCTTGTTACGCACCTGGGTCAACGCCTGGAACGAAACGCTGGCCTTTTGCGAGGCGACCATCACGTCGGTGAGGTCCACGCCGCTCTTGCCGATCTCGAACGCGTTGGCCAACTGGCTGGAAGCTTGCTGGGTGTCACTGACTTTGTTGATGGCCTGGCCGAGCATGTCGGCGAAGCTGCTTTGGCCCAATTCCGGCGCTGGCGCGACGGATTTCGGTTGAGCCATGGCATCCATTTGCATGGAGCGCATATCCAACATCAACCGATTGAACTCAATACCCTGGCTCATGAACTTCTCTCTCCGACAACCCGCATTTTTTTTGACGCTACGCCGCACTTACTAGGGGAGGTAGCAACAAGGGTGCCAGCTCTGGTTCAACTCGTAAGAAAAGGCGACAAACCTTGTCGGCCTCGATACTAATCAGGTGGCGAACAGATACGCCTCGACATCCATCCCCGCGTCACGCATCTGCGCCAGCTTGTAGCGCAAGGTGCGCGGGCTGATGCCCAGGCGCTCGGCGGCCTCTTTGCGACGGCCACGCTCGGCGCGCAGGGTGTCGATGATCATCTGGAATTCGCGGCGACGCAGGTCGTCGCCCAGCGCACCGGCGGTTTCGGTGTCGGCCACCACGGGCGCCGGCGCCAAGGTTGGCAGCGGCGCGGCCCCGCTGCCCATGGCCAGGCAGAAATCCTGGGGCTGGATCAGGCCGCCCTGTTGCAGGATCAGCGCACGCTGGATGGCGTTGTCGAGCTCCCGCACATTTCCTGGCCACGGGTAGGCGATCAGGCAGGCCTGGGCCTCAGCCGACAGCCGCGCCTGGGCGTGCTTCATTTTTTTGACGTGGTTGTTCAGCAGGCGCTCGGCCAGCGGGATGATGTCCGCCGGGCGTTCGCGCAACGGGCGCCAGGCCAGGGGGAATACCGACAGACGGTAGAACAGGTCTTCGCGAAAACGCCCCGCCGCCACTTCGCCCGCCAGGTCACGGTTAGTCGTAGCAACCACACGAATATCCAGCTGGATCGGCTTGCGGGCGCCGACGCGCTCCACTTCACGTTCCTGCAGCACCCGCAGTAACTTGGCTTGCAGGCCCAGGGGCATTTCCGAAATCTCATCGAGCAGAATGGTGCCGCCGTCAGCCTGCTCGAACTTGCCCGCCTGGGCCGCGATGGCGCCGGTAAAGGAGCCTTTTTCGTGGCCGAACAGCGTGGCTTCGAGCATGTTGTCGGGGATCGCCGCGCAGTTGATGGCGATAAACGGCTGCTTGGCGCGGGTCGATTGCTGATGGATGTAACGTGCCAGCACCTCTTTGCCCGTGCCGGACTCGCCGGAAATCAATACGGTGGAATCGCTGCGCGCCACACGGGCCGCCAACTCCAGCAATTGCGCGCTGGCCGGCTCGAAGGCAATCGGACCTTCGCCGTCGCTGGCCGGGATCACGCCCAGCGCATGCCGTGCGACCAGTTCGATCAAAGCTTTGGGTTCGAAGGGTTTGACCAGGTAATCCGCCGCACCCTGGCGCATGGCATCGACCGCACGCTCAACGGCGCCATGGGCGGTCATCAGCAATACCGGCAACTGCGGCTGACGCGCGCGCAGCAGGCCGAGCAACTGGTGCCCGTCCATGCCGGGCATGTTCACATCGCTGACCACCAGGCTGAAGGACTCCTGCTCCACCGCCTCCAAGGCGTCTTCGGCAGAACCGACCGCCCGGTAGTCATGGCCCGCCAACAGCAGCGTGTCAGCCAATGCTTCACGCAGGGCGCGATCGTCTTCCACCAACAGAACCTTGATTGCCATAGCCTTCCTACTCCGCGCTTGCCGCGCATGAAAACAGCGGCAAGGTCATCAATGCACAGGTGCCCCGCCCAACCCGGGAGTGCAACTGCAATTCTCCCTGATGAGCACGCGCCACTGCCTTGACCACGGTCAGGCCCAGGCCGGTGCCGTTGGTCTTGGTGGTGAAAAAAGGTTCGCCCAGACGCTGCAACACGGCGGGCTCGATACCGCTGCCGCTGTCACTGATGCACAGGCGCAGGTTTTGCTCGCGGTTGTACAGGTGCACCTTGAGCCGCGCACCGGGACCGCTGGCTTGGGTGGCGTTCTCGATCAGGTTGAGCAGCGAGCCGACGAGGGTGTCACGGTTGCACAGCAGTTCACCAAGGTGGCTATCGCACTGCCAACGCACGTGCACGTCTTGAATATGAGTGGCGGCCGCCGCCTGCAGCGCCTGCATCAACTCGGCCGGCGTAATGCGGTCGGTCAGCGGCAATTCGCCACGGGCAAACACCAGCATGTCGCGCACCTGATGCTCCAACTCGTGCAGGCGCTCCTTGAGCCGCCCGGCAAACTGCTGGTGGGTGGCGGCAGGCAATTGTTCGTCAGTCAAATGACTGGCGTAGATCAGCGCCGCCGACAGCGGCGTGCGGATCTGATGCGCCAGAGAAGCGACCATGCGCCCCAGCGACGACAGACGCTCGTGCCGCGCCAACTGGTCTTGCAGGTGACGGGTTTCAGTCAGGTCATTGAGCAACACCAACTGGCCCGGCTCTGCGTCCAGGGAACGGGTGGCGATGGACAAACGGCGGCCGTCTTTCAGGGAAATTTCGTGACCGTCGTCTTCACGCGGCGCAAAGCAGCGGGTGATGACATGCCGCCACAGTTCGCCTTCCAGCGGCAGGCCCAGCATGTCGCAGGCCGCCGGGTTGGCTTCGCGCACGCGGCCTTCTTCGTCGATGACAATCACGCCACCGGGCAGCAGCGACAGCAGGTTTTGCAGACGGTTGGCCAGGCGTTCCTTCTCGGCCAACTCTTCCATGCGCTGGGCACTGACCACGGCCAACTCGCCTTTAAGCTCGGACACACGGGCTTCGAGCAGGCTGTAGGAGTCGGTCAATTGACTGGACATCTGGTTGAACAGCGAAAAAGCCTGTTCCAGGCCTTGGCGGCTTTGCTGTTCTACAGAGGGAACCAGCCCTGCAATGGCAGGACTGGAAGCGTGTTGGGCGGCGTGGGGCATCATGCTCTCTCGCTGGCTGACCGTCAGTTAAACGGAACGTTGCGAGGGCTGTAGCAATACCCGTGCCGAAAAAAAACCACTGAAGTTTCAGTGATTTAAAAAACAGGCGTCAATCTTCCGCCTGTTCGTCACCTTCTTTGCGGCTCATGCCGTACTTGCGCATCTTCTCCACCAGGGTGGTTCGACGAATGCGCAGGCGCTCGGCGGCACGGGCGACAATGCCGTTGGCGTCGTCCAGAGCCTGCTGGATCAGGCCTTGCTCCAGGTTGCCGAGGTAGTCCTTCAGGTCCAGGCCTTCGGGCGGCAGCATGGCGGTCGAACCGAAGTCCGGGGTATGGCCGTTGATGGCCACCCGCTCTTCCATGTCGCTGCGCAGGCTGTCGACCAGTTGCTCGTCTTCGTCGTCGACGTAGCGGAATTTCTTCGGCAGCTCGACCACGCCGATCACACCGTAGGGGTGCATGATCGCCATGCGCTCCACCAGGTTGGCCAGCTCGCGCACGTTGCCCGGCCAGCCGTGGCGGCACAAGGACATGATCGCGGCGGAATTGAAGCGGATCGAACCGCGCTTTTCGTGCTCCATGCGCGAGATCAGCTCGTTCATCAGCAACGGGATGTCTTCCACGCGCTCACGCAGCGGGGCCATCTCGATCGGGAATACGTTGAGGCGGTAGTACAGGTCTTCGCGGAAGCTGCCGACCTCGATCATGCTCTCGAGGTTCTTGTGGGTCGCCGCGATGATGCGCACGTCGACGCTCTGGGTCTTGTTACTGCCCACGCGCTCGAACGTACGCTCCTGCAACACGCGCAGCAGCTTGACCTGCATCGGCAGCGGCATGTCGCCGATCTCGTCGAGGAACAGGGTGCCGCCGTTGGCCAGCTCAAAACGCCCGGCACGGCTGGTGATCGCCCCGGTAAAGGCGCCCTTCTCGTGGCCGAACAATTCGCTTTCAAGCAGCTCTGCCGGAATCGCCCCGCAGTTGACCGGCACAAAGGGCCCGTCGCGGCGCTTGGAGTGATAGTGCAGGTTGCGCGCGACCACCTCCTTGCCAGTGCCGGACTCGCCGAGGATCAGCACGCTGGCGTCAGTATCGGCCACTTGCTGCATCATCTGGCGCACGTGCTGGATGGCACGGCTGGTGCCGACCAGGCTGCGGAACAGGTTGGGTTCGCGATGGCGACCGCGCTCGCGGGCTTGGTCGTACATCTCGCGATAGACCTGGGCACGGTGCAGGGAGTCGAGCAATTTGCTGTAGCTGGGGGGCATTTCCAGGGTGGAAAGCACTCGGCGGCGCTGGTCTTCCGGCAGGTCGACAGAAGAAATATCGCCCATTAGCAACACGGGAAGGAACTCATCCCAGGTGGACAGTGTCTTTAACAAGCCCAAAACAGCGCCAGGAGCGTTCACCGTCCCGATCAGCACACAAATGACTTCACGGCTCGATGACAATGAGCTGACCGCCTGCTGCCAGTCATGGCTGCCGCAGGGCAAATTTTCTTCGCCAAGAAAATTCAAAATCACCGCTAAATCGCGGCGGCGGACGCTATCGTCATCAATCAGCAGAATTTTGGTTTCACGCCACATGCAATAGCAACTTCCCTAGTAAAACTTCCTGCCCCGATGTGAGGGCAATCGAGACGCCTGTAAGACTTTGTACCTTACTAGACGTCTGAAATCTGAAAACAGCACTAGTTAAGTCAAAAATGCTGGCACAGTCAAATATATGACGCGCCGTTCGGACTAACTGAGCCCATTCAGCCGAACAGATGGTAAACCTTTGACGCGTTTTTAGCTTGGTTGATCTGCGACATCTCTTCGAAAATCGCCTGGCGCTCGCCAGTCGTCACCTCAAGCAATTGCTGGTACACCGCCAGCAGGCTTTCAAGCTTTTCGCGCAACGCATCCTCATCGACCGGCGCTTCACTGAGCACCTCGTCGATGACATGACGACAGCCCAGGTCCAGTTCGCCAATGGCGTCCCAGTTACGGTCCGCCAGCGCGCCGATCAGCGCCTCACGGGTTTCATCAATGCGTTGCAATGCTTGGCTCATGACGTGTTCCTCAAGGCCGATGGCCTTATTGTGCGGCGGTCTGTGGCGCGCCGATGGCATCCCAGCCTTCTTTCACGGTGATCAGCAAACGCGCGACTTCGTCGATCATGTCGGCGTCGTTGTGCAAATTGGCTTCCATCAAACGGTTGGTCATGTACGCGTACAGACTTTCCAGTTGCTGGACATAGGCTGGGTTTTCGCTTTTTTCGGCATCCAGTCCGTCGCGCAAGCCAATAATAATGTCCACAGCTTTGCCAAGCATCAGGCCCTTCTGCGCAACATCTCCACGAGCCAATGCACCTTTAGCCTGCGCCATGCGGTCAAGGCCGCCTTCCATCAGCATTTGCACCAGGCGATGCGGACTAGCCTCAGAGATCTGGGCATGGGAATTGACCTTCTGGTATTGGCGAAGGGCTCTCATGGGATTCATGTATCTACCTCGTGACAGGCATATCGAAAAAGTTTTCTGTTACCAATATGTCGTCCGGAGCATAAAAAGCTTTAGGTGGCTCTCTAAGCGATGCTAATGACTCCGGAGCAATATCAATTGTTCTTCTGGTTGTTCAAAGCGTTGAGCGTCCCAAGGATGTTGTTACTTTGCTGGCGAATTTGCGCAACCAGGGTGTCCATGGCGTTGTACTTGTCTTGCAAACTCTTTTGCAAAGCAGTCATCCGCTCATCCAAAGCCGACTGCTGGGTCACCAAGTCTTTCAGACTGTCGGACAAGCTCGTCGAACGAGTAGCAAGAATACCCGTTGCAGGCTTGGCGTAATCATCGGTTGCCGTCTTCAGGCGAGCGAGCAGGCCGGTCTTGCCAGTGAAGATACTGTTGATATCGGCTGCGTTATTGACCATGGCAGCGTCCCACTTTTTGTCATCCATCACCAACTGGCCAGTGGTCGAGTTGGTACTGATGCCAAATTGAGCCAGGGATTTCAACGCCCCAGTCCCTCCCAGCGAATTGAATTCATTGCGCAGCGCTGTCTGCAGGGTACGCATCGTCGAATCGCCGGTGAGTGTTGACGCCGTGGTTGTGCCATCCGGGTTTTTCGTAACTTTAGTCTCTGCCGTCATCGCCGTCAGCAAGGCATTGTAGGTGTCGACAAACCCTTTGACCCCAGACTTGAGTGTCGCAGTGTTAGTACTCACCGTGATCAGCGTAGCAATAGGTTTGCTTGTATCACCGGTTGTCGGGAACGGAGACGGCGAGAGCAATTTGATGCTTACACCACTTAACGCATCGGAGATGTCGTTGGTCTTGGACGTCGCTGGAATACCGTCGATGCTGTATTTGGCGTCTTTTGGCGTATCAACCACCGTGGAGCCGACGTCCAGGCCGGAATTACCGGACAATGTCAGGTCCGACCCAACCCCCATGGTGGTGGACGTCAAGATCAGACGCGAGCCACTGGAGTCAGTCAGGACGTTGGCACTCAAGCCTGCCGTCGCGAATTGAGTGTTGATGGAATCACGCACTTGTTGCAGGGTCGCTCCTGGCGGCACACTCACATCGAACTTCTTGCCCGACTGCGTGATCGTCAGCGTTGTCGCCTGATCACTTGCATTGACGACCGATTGAGGGCCCGCTGCAAACGTCTTGCTTGACAACTTGGAAGCCACTGCCAGGTTATCGACTACCAGCCTGAAACTACCGTTGGAGGCAGTATTACTCGCCTTCATGGTGGCGACCTTTTCATCCGAAGATGAGCCGGTAAGACCAGTAAAGCTGGCACTATTGGTCATTGTGTCTAGAGCGCCGCGGAAAGCATCCAGAGCAGCCTGAATTTTGCCGATCGAAGACAGCGTGGTGGTCGCTTTCTGCGTTTGGGTATTGATCTGAGTCTGCTTGGGTGCTCTCTCGGAGTCCACCAAGGACTTCACAATCGCTTGCGTATCGATATTCGAACCAATACCGCTAACCGTTGAACCCGCCATCATCTTTCTCCTAATCGGTGGCTGCCGTTTTCTTGACTAACAACACTTCAAGCCTCGACAGCAACAAGTTTCATGCCAGCTCAGGCTTTGTCATCAAACAACACATGGCTTGCACTGGACAAGCTCTGAGCCAGTTTCAATGCTGTTTCCGAGGGTATCTGGCGGATCACTTCACCGCTTTCAGTGGCAATGACCTTGACCACAACCCGATGGGTGGAATCATCAATGGTAAAATCCAGTTTACGCTGGGCCGCTTGTACGAATTCGCGTATGTCGGTCACCGCTTTTTCCAGATCGGCTCGCTCAGGCTCGCCTCCAGATGGTGCTACCGCCCCTACTTTTGCCTTCTCTTTGTCAGCCGCAATGACATGTGCCACTGCACTCTGAGGTGCAACCGGTGGATAAGACTGGTTCAACTTCACACTCATGTCCATGTCCAATCTCCTCTACAACTGAAAAGACGAAAGGGCACGTAAACGCGCCCTTCCGTCAGTTACCAAGCGCGCTGATTACTGAAGCAGTTTCAGTACAGCGGATGGCAGTTGGTTAGCCTGCGACAGGATCGCAGTGGAAGCCGACTGCAGAGTTTGTTGCTTAGTCAGTTCGGCGGTTTCAGCAGCGAAGTCGACGTCCTGAACAGTGGAACGTGCAGCGGTGGAGTTCTTCTGAATGTTCTGCAGGTTATCTACAGTAGTGGTCAGACGGTTCTGGGTAGCACCCAGACCGGAACGCACGCCGTCGATGGTGCCGATGGCTTTGTCGATAACAGCCAGGGCATTCTGAGCGTTGGTAGAGCTGGTGACGTCAGTCTGAGCAACGCTGGTTTTGGTCGATGCGGTAACGGCACCGAACACACCGGCGGCGCTTGTGCCGGTCAGCGAATAGCCGCTGGCCGAATCCAGGTTGACAGCACCAGTAGCGATCACGGCGTTGGCAACCGCCACGTCGGCACCGAACTTGCCCGAACCATCTTTGGTAGCGACAGTCACCGAAGCACCAGCAGTCACAGCGCTGAACGCGATGTTCTCACCCGAGTCGGATTTTACAGTCAGTACATCTTTGGACTGATCGTAGCTAACGCTGATGCCAAGCTTGGCAGCGTTGGACTTCAGTTGGTCAGCCAGGTTGGCGTTGCTGGTAACACCGATGAAGTCGACCTTCTGGCCACCCACATCCATGGTGAAAGTAGCAGGAGCAGCAGTAGCGGCAGTCTTGTCGACCTTGAACTGAGCTTCAGTGCTGGCAGTAGCGGTCAGGCCACCGATCGCGCCGTTCATGCCTTTGGCGATGTCTTTAGCCGAAGCGTTGGCAGCAACGTCAACGTCTGCGGTTTGACCGTTACCGGTCACGGTGATTTTGCCAGCTACAGCCAGGATGGTGCCGGACTTGATTTGCTGCGAACCGATGTTGTTCGCTGCAACGTTGTCCAGGCTCAGGTTGATGGTTTCGTTAGCGTTGGCGCCAACCTGAATAGCTTTGGTACCGTACGAACCGTCCAGCAGCTTCTGGCCACCGAAAGTAGTGGTCTGGGCGATACGGGTCAGTTCCGAAGTCAGGGCCTGGTATTCGTCGTTGTTCGACTTACGGTCGTCAGGGCTCAGGGAGCCGGTTGCCGAGGACAGAGCCAGGGTACGCATTTTTTGCAGAATGTCGGTCGAAGCCTGCATTGCGCCTTCAGCGGTCTGCGCGATGGAGATACCATCGTTGGCGTTTTTAACTGCTTGACCCAGACCGTTGATTTGGCTGGTCAGGCGGTTGGAGATCTGCAGGCCGGCAGCATCATCTTTGGCGCTGTTGATACGCAGACCGGAAGACAGGCGCTGCATGGAAGTGGCCAGGGAGCCGCCAGCTTTGTTCAGGTTGCCCTGAGTAGTGATCGAAGCAATGTTGGTGTTTACTGTTAAAGCCATGACGAAATCCTCGTTGGATGGATACTGCGGCTTCCGGCCCTGGCAACCGCCGGGTGTGGCCTGAGAACCTACGTAATAGTTATCGTCGTGGTAGCCGGTTGCTTGAGGATTTTTTTTGTTTTTTTTGCTGGCGTCGTGCCACCCCTTGCAATTCAAGGGTTTACGCGAGCTCCAAAGCCCGATTTCATTGGGTTTTTTGGCGCCAAATAAAAAACGCCGATGATCTTTCGATCATCGGCGTTTTTTGTGGACGCTATCAAGGCATCAAGGGCGATAGAGAATTGCCGAGCCCCACGACAGGCCCACACCAAAACCGCTGATAGCCACCCGCTTCCAGGTGGCGTCCATCACGTGCTTTTCCAGCAGCAACGGAATGCTCGACGACACGGTGTTGCCGGTCTCGACCATGTCCTTGATGAACTTGTCCACCGGCGCATCTTCAAAACGACGCGCCACGGCATCGACAATCGCCGCACTGCCCTGGTGAATGCAGAAGGCATCGATCTCGTCCGCCTTGAGCTGCGACTCATCGAGCAACTCGTGCAAGTGCGCCGGCACCTTGAGCAAGGCGAAGTTGAAGACCTGGCGACCGTTCATGAAGAACACGCCGTCGCTGACCTTCAGGTGCGGCGCACCGGAACCGTCGGTGCCAAATTTGGATTTGCCCAGCAACCAAGACGCGTCTTCGCCCATCCAGGTGGCGGTGGCGGCATCGCCGAACAGCATGGTGGTGTTGCGATCTTCCGGGTCGACGATCTTCGAATACGGGTCGGCAGTGATCAGCAGGCCGTTTTTCAGGCCGGCAGCTTCCATGAAGCCCTTCATTGCGTAGATCCCGTAGACGTAGCCGGAGCAGCCCAGGGAAATATCAAAGGCCGCGACGTGGGTCGGCAAGCCGAGCTTGTCCTGGACGATGGCGGCCGTGTGCGGCAGCCCTTCTTCATCACCGTTCTGGGTGACGACGATCAGCGCATCGATGGACTCGCGCTTCAAATCCGGGTTATTGGCAAACAAAGCGTTGACCGCCTCGACACACAGATCGGAGGTTTCCTGCGCGGCATCCTTGCGCGGCAGGAACGCCGAGCCGATCTTGCCAATGATGAATTCTTCATCCTTGGCGAATTTGGCACCCTGGGCGTAGTTATCGATCCCGTCTGCCGGCACGTAACTGGCGATGCTTTTTATGCCAATCATTGTGGCTTCCCAATACTAAATAGCTGGAGAACACCCCTGGGCCACGCCCGGAGTGCTGACAATAAAGGGGATAACCCCATAAAAATCTCGCTGAAAGCCGCCTCGCAAGGACCCTGTGACGACTTATCCTTTTCACACGATACAGTGAAGATGCGCTTTATGACTCACAGGTCACTCAATTTTGTGTGCTTTATGCAAAACCTTCAAACAATTAAATCCCAGAAACGACAACGGCCCGCCCTGTTTCCAGGGCGGGCCGCTTGATGTAGTGCCACTTACATCTTGTTGAAGAGGCTCAACTGGGCGATTTTCACAAAAGCCAGCTGAGAGGCTTGGAGCATGGTTTGCTGCAATGCCAGGTTGATCGCTGCTTCGCCCATGTCGATGTTGGCCAGGTCGCTCATGGTGCTCTTGTTGGCCGTGCCAATACTGGTGTTTTCCGCAGATTGGATATCCAGTGCGTTCATGCGCGCACCGATGGAGCCGCGCACGTTATCCAATTGTGTGCGGGAGTTGGCAAGGTTGCTCAAAGAAGCATCCAGAGTGTCCTTGAGCTTGACTTGTGCAGCCGGGTTACCGTCCGCCGGCTCTTCCAGGGCCTGGCGCAATTGGCTGAGGGTATCCAAGGCACTCTGTGTTTTTTTGGTGCTGGCCCCCACAGCGAACTGATCGCCGGCAGACGGCGTTCCTAGAGGAGTGCCGCCACTTATATCAAACGTGATGCCGGCTGCAGTAACGGTGGTCGCCCCTCCGGTGTCACCGCTGGCAATCGCCTTGCTGTTGGTTGTGTAGGGCTGGGCATACACTTCATAGGCGGTGGAACTGGTGAATTTGATCACCGCACCGCTATTAGGGAAAGTGCTGGCATAGTCTGCCTGACTACTGACTCGGGCACCTGTCAACTGGACGGTTGAGAGGTTGCTCGGGGTTCGTGAAACACTGAAGGTATCCGGCTTGGTCTCCAGGGTAAAGGCACGATCCTTGACCAACGCATCAGATTCCGCACCAGGCGTGACACCTTTGAGGTTCAAGGAGATTTCAAACTTCACACCACGCAGCGCAACAGTGGAACTGCCCTCTTTGGTGGAGTCGAATGTGCCGTTGCCGGGAATTTCAGATGTGACATCGTTGCCATCTTTGTCCGACACCTTGTACTGGGTACTGCTGGTAAAGGTCAGCTTGTAGGGTTGGCCATCAGCAAATTTGCGGGTGTAGTCAGTGCCCGAGGTGACCAACCCAGCGGACAGCGAAACCTTGTTGTCATTGACCGCTGGCGGAGCCGGCGGGACAGTAGCCGGCTGAATCCACTTGGCTTGCGTACGCCCAGAGTTGACCGCACCTTCCAGGACATTTTTACCGGTGTCACCTGCAGCGACGTTCAGGGTGTCAGACACTTGCAGGCTCAAGGGCGTTTCGTCGCCTTGATAACTGTAAGTACCATCGCTGTTACGAGAATACGGCGGTGTCTGAGTCGTTGACCCGGAAAATATATAGTTGCCAGACGAGTCCTTGCTGTTGAGCAGACCTAATACCTGATCCTCGATGGCACCGACTTCACTGGCAATGGACTTGCGATCGGCGTCACTGACTGAACCGCCCGCACGGAGCGCCAACTCACTGGCGCGCTGCATGGCGTCGTTGATTGCATCAAGCACACTTTGCTCGTTTGTCAGCGAGTTTTTCAAGCTGGTGATGTTGCCATTGAACTGACCCAGCATGTCCTTCTGCTGCTGCAACATCAGCAGGCGCGCCGCTGCAACCGGATCATCCGCAGCAGTTTGCACGCGTACGCCGGAACTCGCCTGATCCTGAGCCTTAACCACACCGGAGTAGTTCTCCGTGTACTTGGCGGAGCTGGTTTCAAAATACTGCTGTGTAGAAATACGCATCGTCCCAGACTCCTTTAAAGGGCATTGATCAGTGTGCTGAAGGTTTCTTGCGCAGCTTTGATAATCTGCGACGACGCGGTGTAGTACTGCTGAAACTTGATCATGTCGCCCGCCTCTTCATCCAGGTTGACCTGGGAGACCGAGTTGCGCGCATTCTTGTTGGCGGTCAGCAGCGCCCCGGTGGCCGTGCTGTCGGTACCGGCCGAAGCGGCCTTGGCGCCGACCGTCGAGACCAACTTGCTGTTGGCCCCCACCAGGCTGGTGCCGCCGCTGCCATCGGCCGCCGTGCCTACAGTCGCCTTGGTCTGCAGGTTGATCAGTTGCTGGGCGTTGCGATTGTCGGACTTGCCGGAGGCATTGAACGAGAACGTCGTGCTGTCGCCGTTGGCCGGCGAACCGCCCACCGTGGTGTCGAAACTGAAGCTCTTGGCCGGCACCACCAGGGCACCGTTGGCATCGCGCATCGGCACGTTGATCGTGACCTTGTTGCCCTGCCCCGGAACAATGCTGCCGGTGCCGATCGGGTTGCCCTGGGCATCATTGAGTGTGTACGGCTGGGTGCCGTCGGCTGCCGGCTTGCCGAATACCATCTTCACCGGCATCGAATGTTCAATCCCCGTGCGCAACTGGGCAGTGGCGGCGCCGCCCTGGATATCCAAAGGCACCGTCAGGGTCGGCGGGGTAAACGTGCCGGTACCTTCGTTGGTCTTACTGGCCTGCCCGGATAGTGGCGCGGCAAAAGCGATCTTGTTCGGATCCGTCATCACGGTGCCAATGTCCTTGGCACCATTGGCGGTCGGGCTGACCTTGAAGCTGTCCCCGGTAGCCATCGGCCCCTTGCCGTCGAGCGCCAACGTGAAACCATCGATCACGGCCGGTGGCGTGGCGGTGACGTCAAACGTCCCCATGGCCTTGCCATCGGAACGCACCACGGTGACGTTGTTCGGGTTGGCGCTGTCGTTGAAGGTGACCTTGTAATCGAAATTGGTCAGCTTGCTGCTGTCCTTGATCGACACGTTCAGGTTGCCGGAACCCGCGCTGTTGCCACCCGAAGCCTGGCTGCGCTGGGCAATGGCCGCGGCGCTGTTGATGTCCTTGAACAGCGAGCTGCCGAACTGGCCGTTGAGGTCCAGGCCCTGGCCCAACTGGTTGTTGATGGTGTCTGCGGTGGCGATGGCGATGCGCCCCAGGTCATTGATGGCAGGCATCAGGACATCGCTGCGATAACGCAACAGACCACCGATGCTACCGCCGCTGAGCACGTTGCCCAGATCGAGCGACTCACCGCCGCCCACGTTGAGCTGGATGGTGAACTGGCTGGTGTCGTTCTTGCTCGGTACGGCGGAGATGGTGTTGAACTGGTCACCCAATACCAGCGACTGGCCGGAACCGGTGCTGACGCTGAAGATGCCATTCTTCTCGGTGGCGGTCACGCCGACCAATTCGTTCAGCGAACGCACGGCTTCGGCACGCGCGTCCAGCAGGTTGGCCGGGGCCGTGTTCGACGAACCCTGCACCTGGGCGATCTGCTTGTTGAGCGAGGCAATGGACGACGTCAGCTTGTTGACCTGGTCACTCATCGACGACAGCTGGCTGTTGATGGTTTCTTTCTGCTGGCCCAACTGTGTAGAGATCGAGTTGAAGCGATTGCTCAGCGCCTGCGCCTTGGTGATCAACACCTGGCGGGCCGAGACATCGCTCGGGTTGGCCGAGGCAGTCTGCACGGCCGAGAAGAACTCACTGAGCACAGCCGACATACCGGTGGTCTTGTCCGACAGGGTCTTGTCGACAGCGCTGACCTGGTCGAGGTAAGCCTTGGCATCGCTGTTGAGCGAGGTGCTGTTCTGGTAGGCCGCGTCGAGGAACTCGTTATACACCCGGCGCACATCGGCCAGGGTGGTACCGCTGCCGATGTACACACCACCGTACTGGTTGGCCGCACTGGCGTTCTGGGTGGTCTGCTGACGCGAATAACCCGGAGTATTGGCGTTGGCAATGTTATTACTCAAGACCGACAGCGATCCTTGAGAGGCATTGAGCCCTGACATCCCGATACTGAGCAAACTCATGGTTCAGACCTTATAAATGTGTGGTTGCGCCAGCGGCAGCGTAATTCTGGTAACTGTCCATCGTTTTGGCGATCTGCGAAATCTTGCTGGCATAGGCCGGGTCGGTGGCGTAACCGGCTTTCTGCAACTCGCGTACAAACTGTTCCGGGTTGTCGGCCGATTTGATGACTTCTTTATAGCGATCATTGCTTTGCAGCAAGGTCACCAGGTCGTGGAAGCTGTCCTGGTATGAGGCGTAGGAACGGAACTGCGCCGTTTCCTTGACCATCGCCCCATCCCGGAACTCGCTGGTGATCGCACGTGCCTGGCCGCCCTGCCAACTCTGGCCGGCCTTGATGCCGAACAGGTTGTGGCTGCTGCTGCCGTCTTCGGCGCGCATCACCGATTTACCCCAACCGGTTTCCAGGGCGGCCTGGGCCACCAGGTACTTCGGATCGACACCGATGCGCGCGGCGGCCGCCTTGGCCATCGGCAACATGGTGGCGACAAATTCATCCTGTGAGCTGAAGGCCTTCTTCGCCGGCGCCAAGGGTGGCTGGGCCACGGCGCGACCGTAGACCTGCATGCGCCCGCTCGGCACGGCGAAGGTGCGCGCGCTGCTGTTGATCACGTTGTCATCGGCCACGCTGTTACGCAGCGGCGCGCTTTTGGCATCGATAGCAACGGGCGCGTTCGGCACGATGCCGGCCAGCAGGCGATCGGTCAGCTTGCTCGGCAAGGCGATGCGACGCTGGTTCATCAGCTCCATGTCGTTGCTGTGGGACGCCGCGGCGCCGGCCTGCGGCTCAGCCACTCGGTACGCCCACAACGGACGCTGGCCATTGGAGCGGCCCAGCGGCCCTTCGGCCTGGGTGCCGGCCGCAATCTCGGTCGGCACATCGACTTTCTTCTCAGGCGTGGTACCTGCCGGGCCCTGCAAGGTGGCGGCCTGGGCCTCCACCGGCTTGTTCTTCTGCATCTGGCGCATCAGCACGTCGGCCAGGCCGATACCACCGCCCTCGCGGGACATCGAGACGGCCAGCTGCTGGTCGTACATTTCCTGGTATTGCTTGGCGGCCGGCGTGTTCATCGGGTTGTCTTTACCCAGCGCCTCGGTAGCCGAACGCATGGACTTGAGCATCTCGCTCAAGAACAGCGATTCGAACTCCTGCGCGACCTTGCGCATGTTGCCTTCGCTGTTCTTGTCGGCACCGACCTTGAGCTGGTTAAGCCGGTTCAGGTCGGAGTAAGACCCCGAATCCGCCGTGCTGCTGATCCCGCTCTTGCGCATATCCATGACCATGGCCTCAGATCACGATCAGGTCGGCTTGCAAGGCGCCGGCCTGTTTCAATGCTTCGAGGATCGCCATCAAGTCGCCAGGCGCTGCGCCCACCTGGTTCACCGCGCGGACAATCTCGTCCAGGGTAGTGCCAGGGCCGAACTTGAACATCGGCTTGGCTTCTTGCTGGGCATTCACCCGCGAACGCGGCACCACCGCCGTCTGGCCGTTGGACAACGGGCCAGGCTGGCTGACGATCGGGTCTTCGGTGATGGTCACGGTCAGGCTGCCGTGGGTCACGGCCGCAGGCGAGACCTTGACGTTCTGGCCGATCACGATGGTGCCGGTGCGCGAGTTGATGATGACTTTGGCCACGGCCTGGCCAGGGTCGACTTCAAGGTTTTCCAGGATCGACAGGTAATCGACGCGCTGGCTCGGGTCCAGCGGCGCCGTCACACGGATCGAGCCGCCGTCGATGGCCTGGGCCACGCCCGGGCCGAGCATGTCGTTGATCTTGTCGACCACGCGCTTGGCGGTGGTGAAGTCGGAGCGGTTGAGGTTCAGGGTCAGGCTGTTGCCCTGGTTGAAACCACTTGGCACGGTACGTTCAACCGTGGCGCCGCCCGGGATACGCCCGGCCGACGGCACGTTGACGGTGATCTTCGAACCGTCGCGACCTTCGGCGTCGAACCCGCCGACCACCAGGTTGCCCTGGGCGATGGCGTAGACGTTGCCGTCGATACCCTTGAGCGGCGTCATCAGCAAGGTGCCGCCGCGCAGGCTTTTCGAGTTACCAATGGACGACACGGTGATGTCCACCATCTGACCCGGTTTGGAGAACGCCGGCAGGTCGGCGCTGATCGACACTGCCGCGACGTTTTTCAGCTGCACGTTGCCCGACCCCGCCGGCACCTTGATGCCGAACTGCGAGAGCATGTTGTTGAAGGTCTGCAGGGTGAACGGGGTCTGGGTGGTCTGGTCACCCGTACCGTTGAGCCCCACCACCAGGCCATAGCCGATCAACTGGTTGGAACGCACGCCGGAAATGCTGGCGATGTCCTTCAGGCGTTCGGCCTGGGCGACAGCGCTCAAGGAAAGCAGGAGTGCGGCCGCCATCAGCTGTTTGAAGTTCAAAGTGGCCACCTAGAAAGGGAACAGCGGGCTAAGGAAGAAACGGTCGAACCAGCCCGGCTGACTCGCATCAGCAAACGAACCCGTACCCGAGTAGGTAATGCGCGCATCGGCAATCCGTGTGGACGGCACGGTGTTGTCGGTGGAGATGTCATCGGCGCGGACCATGCCGGCAATGCGCACCAGCTCATCGCCGGTGTTAAGGGTCATCCACTTTTCACCGCGCACGGCGATGATGCCGTTGGGCAATACGTCGGCCACGGTCACCGTGATCGAACCGGTCAGGCTGTTGCCCTGCCCTGCCGCGCTCTTGCCGTTGGTGGCACGATCGCCGCTGTAGCCGGCGCTGAGGCTGAGGTCGCCGTCACCCAATGGATTATTGGTGTTGGGCACCGCGCCGAACAACGAGGTCAGGCCGAGGTTGGCCTTGCTGGTCTTGCCGATCTGCGAGTTAGCGTTCTTGCTGGCCTGGGTGCGCTCGTTCAGGGTGATGGTGATGATGTCACCGACCCGGAACGCCTTACGGTCGCTGTACAGGTTCTGTTCGAAACCGGCCTGGTAGATCGAGCCATTATTGGCAGCCGCCGGCAACGGCGTGCGTGGCAACACCGGCGCGTAGTACGGGTCATTGGGTTTTGGCGTCGGGGCGACACAGCCCGCGAGCACGGCAATCCCACTCAATGCCAGAACAGAAACATAGCGATTCATGACCCTTACCTCACGGTGTTGCAGGCGCCCTCAAGAGCGCCTCATAGACTTGATTACAGATTCTGCGTTACGAACGAAAGCATCTGGTCGGCGGTGGAAATCACCTTGGAGTTCATCTCGTAGGCGCGCTGGGTGGTGATCATGTTGACCATCTCCTCAACGGTGCTCACGTTGGAAGTTTCCAGGGTGCTTTGCAGCGTGGTGCCGAAACCATTCAGGCCAGGGGTGCCGATCTGCGGCGCGCCGCTGGAGGCGGTTTCCAGGAACAGGTTGTTGCCCATCGCCTGCAGGCCGGCCGGGTTGATGAAGTCGGCGGTTTGCAGGTTGCCGATCACTTGCGACGCCGGGTTGCCGGCCACGGTGATGGACACGGTGCCGTCGTTGCCGACGGTGAAGGTCTTGGCGTCGGCGGGGACGACCACGGCCGGTTCCAGGGCAAACCCGTTGGCGGTGACGATCTGGCCATTGGAGTCCAAGTGGAACGTACCGTCACGGGTGTAGGAAGTGGTGCCATCCGGTTGCAGGATCTGGAAGAAGCCACGGCCGTTGATGGCCATGTCCAGCGGCTGGCCGGTCTGCTGCAGGTTACCGGCGCTGAAGTTCTTCTGGGTGCCGACGATCTGCACACCGGTACCCAATTGCAGGCCCGACGGCAGTTCGCTGTCCTGGGTCGACTGGGCGCCCGGCTGCTTCTTGATCTGATAGAGCAAGTCCTGGAACTCGGCACGGTCACGTTTGAAGCCCGTGGTCGACACGTTGGCCAAGTTGTTGGAAATGGTGGTCAGGTTGGTGTCCTGGGCGGACAGGCCTGTTTTGGCAACCCATAGAGCCGGAAGCATGCTGTTCTCCTTCGTGCGCCTGTTTGTTGGCGCTGCGCTGCAAAATTAGTAGTGGGTCAGTGACGCGGCGATCAGCTCATCTGCATGACGCGCGTCATGGCCTGGTCGTCTTCCTTGGCGCTGTTCATCATCTTGATGTGCAGCTCGAACTGCTTGGAAAGCGCCAGCACCGCGGTCATTTCTTCCACGGCATTGACGTTGCTCGCCTGCAGGAAACCCGAGGTCAGCGTAACGTTCGCGTCAGCCTGGGCTGGCTGGCCATCCTTGGTGTGGATGGTGCCGTCCAAGCCTTTGTTCATGTTCTTCAGGTCCGGCTGGACCAGCTTGATGCGGTCCACTTCAGCCATCACCCGCGGGCCTTCGCCCATGGCGCGGATGCTGATGGTGCCGTCGGAACCCACTTCGATTTTCTGCTGTGGCGGCACGGCAATCGGACCACCGTTGCCCATGATCGGCATGCCGTTGCCGGCACGCAGCACGCCCAATGCGTCGACGTTCATGCTCGCGCTGCGCACGTAGGCTTCGCTGCCATCCGGGGTCTGCACGGCCATCCAGCCATTGCCGTTGATGGCCACGTCCAGGTCCCGACCGGTTTCGATCATGGCGCCAGGGGTGAAGTCGGTGGCTGGGCGCTCGGTCATGGCAAACGCCCGCGCCGGAAAGCTGTCACCGAACACCGGCATCGAACGCGCCTGTTCCAGGTCACGTTGAAAACCGTTGGTGGAAATGTTCGCCAGGTTGTTGGCATGGGCCTTCTGCGCCAGAGCATTCTGGCTGGCGCCGGTCATTGCCACATAAAGGTACTTGTCCACGCTCTTTCCTCTTTCTGACGGACGCTTGCCGCCCACCGCTGTACTGATGAGGCTTAAGCAATTTGCGAACCAACTTTTGAAAAGAACGAGAAGTGCAGGCGGGGCGGGGGTTTGCGGCGAGGCGTGAGGAATGCCGGGTTGAGCGCGAGTCGAAAAAACGGCGGACTACTGCCGCCTGCGGCAAACGCCGTCCTTGAAAACGACAAAGATCAAATGTGGGAGGGGGCTTGCCCCCTCCCACCTTGGGTTATTTATCGCTCTTCAGGATTTCGTAATCGCGCAGTTTATTGGCGATGGTGGTGTGGGATACCCCCAGTCGCTTACCCAACTGCCGGCTGCTGGAATGCTCGGCGTACAAGGCTTCCAACACCGCTTTCTCAAACCGCCCGACGATGTCTTCCAGGCCACCTTCCAGGGAGAAGTCGCCAAGCGGCTGACGCACGCCATAATCGGGCAAGCGGATATGCTCAACCTTGACCATACCGCCGTCGCACAACGACACCGCCTGGAACAGCACGTTTTCCAGCTGCCGCACGTTGCCTGGCCAGTGGTAGTGACTCAGGCGATCCATCGCGGCGGGAGCCAGCTTCGGCAGCGGGCAGCCGATTTGCCGGCTGGCCTGGTCGAGAAAGTGCTCGACCAAAGGCCCCAGGCCGTCAAGGCATTCGCGCAGCGGCGGGATATGCAGGGACAACACATTGAGGCGGTGGTAGAGGTCCTGGCGGAATTCGCCACGGGCACACAGCTCGGACAAGTCCACCTGGGTCGCGCAGATCACGCGCACGTCCAGGTACACCTCTTCATCACTGCCTACACGTCGGAAGCATCCATCCTGCAAAAAACGCAGCAACTTCACCTGTAGCCGCGCGCTCATCTCCCCGACACCATCGAGAAACAGCGTACCGCCCGCCGTCAGTTCCAATAGCCCCAACTTGCCTTCGGCCCGTGCGCCTTCGAACGCGCCGGGACCGTAGCCGAACAGCTCGGTCTCGGCCATCGACTCTGGCAAGCCCGCGCAATTAAGCGCCATCAACGGCGATTGCCCACGCGGGCTGGCCAAGTGACAGGCGCGCGCCAGCAGTTCCTTGCCGGTGCCGGTTTCGCCTTCTATTAATAGAGGCGCATCCAGCGGCGCCATGCGCCGGGCTTCGCGCACCACGGCGGCCATGACTTTGGAGCTTTGGAAGATGCTGTCGAAGCCACGCAACTCCTGCTTACGCACGTTGTAGATGCGCTCACCCACGCGGTCGGCGCGGTGCAGGGTCAACACGGCGCCGGCCATGGCCTCGCTGTCATCATGCTCGGAGGATTGCAGCGGCGCGATGTCCGCCAGGAACACGTCACCCTTGACCTTGACCCGCAGGCCGTTGATCCGCGATTTACTGGCGCGCACCAGCTCCGGCAAGTCGAAGTCCTCGGCATACCGCGACAACGGAATGCCCGGCACCTCATCCACCCGCACCCCGAGCAACTGCGCCGCCGCGCGGTTGGCGGCGACGATAGAGCCGCCCATATCGATGGACAGTACCGGGAACTCCAGCGCGCCGAGCAGTGCATTGAGCTCCATATGCCGACGCTCACTGGGCATCAGCCCTACCCTTTTGACCCCGAACACCCCGGCAATCGCCTCGAACTGCGGGCGCAGCGCCTGGAACTGCATGTTCACCAGATTCGGGCAAAACAGGTAGATGGCATTGCCATGCTCACCGCCGACCTCGCCCTTGGCGACGTTGACACCGTATTCCACCAACAGGTTGAGGATGTCCCGCAGGATGCCGATGCGGTTCTGGCAGTGCACTTTGATACGCATGAAGAGGCCCGAAAAGTGGGGAGGCGCCGCGTCTTTTTGTCGCTGGGCGCAGATAGTCGTCAAGATTATGTGACAGCTTGCAGGCTTTTCCCAGCCCAATGCAGCGGCCAGCCTCACAAGCGTAACGAATACTTTACGAAAAATGGTAAGTTTTCCTACGCAGCGCCGTTTTAAACGGGTGGAATCCGGCCGCGCACGGGTTATCAATAAGCTCATCGCAGGACATAACAAGAACGAATGCCTAGCAGGAGAGCCGTATGAAGCAGACGCAGTACGTGGCCCGCGAGCCCGACGCGCAAGGTTTTATCCACTACCCGCCAGAAGAACACGCGGTGTGGAATACCCTGATCACTCGCCAGTTGAAAGTGATCGAGGGTCGCGCCTGCCAGGAATACCTGGACGGCATCGATAAGCTCGGCCTGCCCATGGACCGGATTCCGCAACTGGGCGAAATCAACAAAGTGCTGGCCGAGACCACGGGATGGCAAGTCGCCCGCGTGCCAGCACTGATCCCCTTCCAGACCTTCTTCGAATTGCTCGCCAACAAGCAATTTCCGGTGGCAACGTTTATCCGTACCCGCGAAGAATTGGACTACCTGCAAGAGCCGGACATTTTCCACGAGATCTTTGGCCACTGCCCGCTGCTGACCAACCCATGGTTCGCCGAATTTACCCACACCTACGGCAAGCTCGGCCTGGCGGCCAGCAAGGAGCAGCGGGTGTACCTGGCGCGCCTGTATTGGATGACCATCGAGTTCGGCCTGGTGGACACCCCCGAAGGTCGGCGCATCTACGGTGGCGGCATTTTGTCGTCGCCCAAGGAGACGGTGTACAGCCTGTCGTCCGAGCCTGAACATCAGCTGTTCGACCCGCTGGAGGCGATGCGCACGCCCTATCGCATCGACATTCTGCAACCTTTGTACTTCGTGCTGCCCAACCTCAAGCGGCTGTTCGAAGTGGCCCAAGAAGACATCATGGGCATGGTCGAGCGCGGCATGCAGCTGGGTCTTCACGCTCCAAAGTTTCCACCCAAACCCAAAGCGGCTTGAACCTTACATCTTGAGGCCAGGTGAGTCTGTTCCCTGGCCCCGCGTTGCTTTAGGGTGACGCTACTGACCTTCAACATTCGAATTCAGGACACCCCCATGACCACCTTGAACCAAGCCCACTGCGAAGCCTGCCGTGCCGATGCCCCTCAAGTCAGCGACGAAGAACTGCCGGTACTGCTCAAGCAGATCCCCGACTGGAACATCGAAGTCCGTGACGGTGTGATGCAATTGGAAAAGGTCTTCCTGTTCAAGAACTTCAAATTTGCCCTGGCCTTCACCAACGCCATGGGTGAAATCTCCGAGGCCGAAGGCCATCACCCAGGCCTGCTCACCGAGTGGGGCAAAGTCACCGTGACCTGGTGGAGCCACTCCATCAAGGGCCTGCACCGCAACGACTTCATCATGGCCGCGCGCACCGACGAAGTGGCCAAGGACGCCGAGGGCCGCAAGTAATGCATTTCGATGCCATTGGCCGCGTACCCGGCGACCCGATCCTCGGGCTGATGGACCTGTATGCCCAGGACACCAACCCGAACAAATTCGATCTGGGTGTTGGCGTCTACAAGGATGACCAAGGCCTGACGCCCATTCCGCACTCGGTCAAGCTGGCCGAGCAGCGCCTGGTCGATACCCAGGCCACCAAGACCTACATCGGCGGCCACGGCAACGCCGCGTTCGGCAAGCTGATCAGCGAGCTGGTACTCGGCGCGGACTCCGCGCTGATCCGCGAACGCCGTGCCGGCGCCACCCAGACCCCAGGCGGCACCGGCGCCCTGCGCCTGAGCGCCGACTTCATCGCGCAAAACCTGCCTGGTCGCGGCGTATGGCTGAGCAACCCGACCTGGCCGATCCACGAAACCATCTTCGCCAAGGCCGGCATTCCGGTCAGCCATTATCCTTACGTGGGCGCTGATAACCGCCTGGACGTGGCGGCGATGCTCGCCACCCTGTCCACTGTGCCCAAGGGCGACGTCGTGCTATTGCACGCCTGCTGCCACAACCCGACCGGTTTCGACCTGTCACAGGATGACTGGCGCCAAGTGCTGCAGATCGTGCGCGAACGCCATTTGCTGCCGCTGATCGACTTTGCCTACCAGGGCTTTGGCGACGGCCTGGAGCAGGACGCCTGGGCGGTGCGGCTGTTTGCGGCCGAGTTGCCGGAAGTGCTGGTCACCAGTTCCTGCTCGAAGAACTTCGGCCTGTACAGCGACCGTGTCGGCGCATTGATCGTGTGCGCGGCGGATGCCGAGAAGCTGACGGATGTGCGCAGCCAGCTGGCTAACACGGCACGTAACCTGTGGTCGACGCCACCGGATCATGGCGCCGCAGTGGTGGCGACCATCCTGGGCGATGCCGAGCTGAAAACGCTATGGAGCGACGAGGTCGAAGCCATGCGCTCGCGCATTGCACACCTGCGCTCCGGACTGGTGGAAGCGTTGGCACCCCATGGCCTGTCGGAGCGGTTTGCACACATCGGGGCGCAGCGTGGGATGTTCTCCTACACCGGCTTGAGTGCCGAGCAGGTGAAGCAACTGCGGGAGAAGCACAGCGTGTACATGGTGAGTTCGGGGCGGGCCAACGTGGCGGGGATAGATGCGACGCGATTGGCGTTGCTGGCTCAAGCCATCGCCGACGTCTCCAACTGAAGAAACCGAATCAAAACTGTGGGAGCTGGCTTGCCTGCTCCCACAGTTTGACCTTGTGAATCCTTTAACCTGCGACCATTTCTGCTTTCAGCAGAGCCTCTTTGGCCTGCGCATCCGCCAACCGATACAACTCGATACTCCCATCCCAGTGCTCGATCAATGCCGTGCACGACTCCACCCAATCCCCGCAGTTGAGGTAATCCACCTCGCCCACCTTGCGAATCTCCGCATGGTGGATATGCCCGCACACCACGCCGTGCAACTCGCGCTTGGTCACTTCGTGGGCGATGGCTTCTTCGAAATCACTGATGAAGTTCACCGCTGTCTTGACCTTGTGCTTGAGGTACGCCGACAGCGACCAATAGCCATAGCCATAGCGCGCACGCCAATGGTTCAGCCAACGGTTCAGCGTGAGGGTGAACTCGTAGGCTGAGTCGCCAAGGAACGCCAGCCAGCGGTGGTAGCGGGTGATCACATCAAACTGATCGCCGTGGATCACCAACAAATGCCGGCCATCGGCAGTCACGTGCACGGCCTCGTCCACCAACTGGATATTGCCCAGGATCAGCTTGGAATAGCGGCGCAGGAACTCGTCGTGGTTGCCGGTGACGTAGATCACCTCGGTGCCGCGCTTGGCCATGGTCAGCAGGCGACGGATCACGTTGGTGTGGGCTTGGGGCCAATACATCCCGCCGCGCAGCTTCCAGCCATCAATGATGTCGCCGACCAGGTAGACCTTGTCCGCGTGGTACCCCTTGAGGAACTGCGACAAATGTTCGGCCTGGCAATCCCGGGTGCCCAGGTGCACATCGGAAATCCACAGGGTACGAACCCGTTGCTTGCGGCTGGGCTTGGTGAATTCGGCACTGGTCATGGGCGTCCCTCGACGGTGTTTTCGCGAGCTTGCGCCCTGGCGATTAATAGCCCATGACAGAAGTGCGTCAGTCTGATGACAGCGCCCGCAGACCGCGAAGCGTTGTAGACTGGCGCCAGCACCCAAGGAGACCGCGATGAGCCCCACTCTCACGCTACGCCACTACACCGAAGCGCCGCTCGCCCACAGCCATGACCATGCGCAGTTGGTGTTCGGCCTGTCCGGGCATTTGGACCTGGAAGTCGATGGGCGTGGCAGCCAAGTGCGCGAAAGCAGCGTGATGGTGCTGCCCTTCTCCGCCCACCATGCGTGCGGCAGTCGCGATGGCAGCCGCTGCCTGGTGCTGGACGTGCCCACCGAGCACTGGGTGCTGCAATCCTTGGGCGAACATGCCGAGGCCAGTCGCCGCCTGCTCGACCAACCCACGCGGTTGGCCCTGGACACGCGGCAAAGCCAGTTGGTGCACTGGCTGGCGCAGAGCCCGGTGGATGACCCGCTGATCGTCCAGCAGGGCGCGGTGCTGTTACTGGCCAGCCTCAATCATCCGCTGGCTCAACCACTGCCGGGGCGACGCCTGCCGTATGCGGCGTTCAATGCGCACATCGAGCGCCATGTTGCGCACCCGTTGCAGGTGGCAGACCTGGCGCGTATCGCCGACCTGTCGGTGGCGCGTTTACACGCACGCTTCGTGACCGAATGCGGGCAAACGCCCATGGACTATATCCGCAGTCGCCGCCTGCAAATGGCCCTGGACCTGCTGCGCAAAACCCCTTTGCCCATTGGTGAAATCGCCGACCGCGTCGGCTACACCTCGCAAAGTGCCTTTGCTGCCGCGATGCTGCGTGAGTTTGGCGCCTCGCCAGGCGCATTGCGGCGCAACGCGCAGTAAGAGCCTTGCGATAAAAATCGCGAGCCGGACGACAGACGCCTGCACGACGGAGCCACTAGACTGCGCTTCTGTCACCCGCCTGACTCAAGGACCGCAATGACTCCCCGCTCAGCCCTCGGCGCCCTGCATATCGGCGCATTGATGTTTGGCCTCACCGGCGTGTTCGGCAAACTGGCGGCCGCCTCGCCAGCCATCATCGTGTTTGGTCGCGCGGTGTTTGCCGTGGTGGCCCTGGCGGTCTTTGCCCGGTTCGCCAGCAACACGGCGTGGAAAAAGCTGGAACTGCGCGACTGGCGCCGGCTGCTGCTCAGCGGTGTCTTGCTGGCGGCACACTGGGTCACCTTCTTTATTGCGGTAAAAGTTGCCGGCGTGGCCGTCGCAACCCTGGGCTTTACCGCATTCCCGGCCTTTACCGTGATCCTCGAAGGGCTGATATTCCGCGAGCGCATCCGCGCCAACGAAGTGCTGCTGGTGGTGCTGGTCAGCATCGGCCTGGTGTTGGTGACCCCGGACTTCAACCTCGCCAGCGAAGCCACCGGTGGGTTGCTCTGGGGGATCGCCTCGGGGCTGCTGTTTTCGCTGTTGTCGCTGAACAACCGTGCCAGTTCCGGACGCATCCCGGCGGTGCAAGCGGCGTTGTGCCAGAACGTGGTGGTCGCCTTGTGCCTGCTGCCCGTGGCGGCACCAGGGCTGACCGAGGTGCGCGCAATCGACTGGCTGTGGATCGGCTTGCTCGGCGTGTTCTGCACCGGCCTGGCCCACAGCCTGTTTGTCGCCAGCCTCGCGGTGATCAAGGCGCGCACCGCCTCGGTGGTGTTTGCCATGGAGCCGGTCTACGGCATCACCGCGGCCTGGTTGCTGTTCGCCGAAACCCCGACACTGCGCATGCTGTTGGGCGGCGTGCTGATCATCGTCGCAATCGTGCTTTCCGGGTTGATGGGCGGTGCCAGCCAGGCCAAACAACCCGCTGCAACGGCTTGATCTACACTTTGAACATCCGCAACAGTTTGTCGTCGTTCAACGGATACAGACTCCTCGACGACAGCCATGCCAGTTGAAGTTGCTGCAAGCGAGTGGTCACTCCATTAACGCATGCAGGGGTTTCACTATGGAAATGCTCATAAACTTGTTGGTGCAGATCATCAGCGGTGCCGTCGGCGGCAATTTGGCCGGCATGACCAAACAAAGCCTGGGTACGGGTCTCAATACGTTTATCGGTGGTATTGGCGGGCTGATCCTGGGCCAAATCCTGGCGCTATTCACTGGCACCTCCGGTGGTGAAGCGCTGGATGTGGCGGCGGTCGGCAGCAACATTGTCGGCGGTGGTGTCGGCGGGCTGGTACTGACTTGGCTGGTTGGTTTCATCAAGCAAAAGATGGCCGCCAAATAATTCCACCCTGCAGGGTCACCGCCCTCACACGGCGGTGACGTCTACTGCGTACGGTCGTTGTGCCCCAGGTCACGCTGCGGGTCGATCTGGTCACGTACGCGCTGCTTGAGCACCTTGGCTTCCGGGAAGCCACCGTCGGCCTTGCGCTCCCAAATCTGCACGCCATCACAAGTGATACGAAACGTGCCACCGGTGGCCGGCGCCAGCGACACCTTGCCCAAGTCATCGGCAAACGTACTCAGCAGTTCCTGCGCCAGCCACGCCGCGCGCAGCAGCCACTGGCACTGGGTGCAATAGGTAATGACGATCTCGGGTTTAATCGACGACATAATTAGAGAGGCTCCTGGCATAACGGGCTCGGTGGATCGAGTGGCTATAATACCGGCCTTTATCGCCCAGCCTCGAGATTCATGATGCGCCGTCTGCTGTCCTGCCTGTTTCTGTGCCTACTTCCTTTTGTTGCCGACGCCGTCGAACCGCCACGCCCGAAAATCGGCCTGGTGCTGTCCGGCGGCGCCGCCCGTGGGCTGGCCCATATCGGCGTGCTCAAGGCGCTGGAAGAGCAAGGCATCCAGATCGATGCGATTGCCGGCACCAGCATGGGCGCGGTGATCGGTGGGCTGTACGCGTCGGGGTACAAGATCGACGAGCTGGAAAAACTGGCGCTCAATATTGATTGGCAACAGGCCCTGTCCGACGCGCCGCCTCGGGAAGATGTGCCGTTCCGGCGCAAGCAGGATGACCGGGATTTCCTGGTCAAACAGAAACTCAGCTTCCGCGACGACGGCAGCCTGGGCCTGCCACTGGGGGTGATCCAGGGTCAGAACCTGGCGCTGCTGCTGGAAAGCATGTTCGCCCACAGCAGCGACACGCGTAACTTCGACAAGCTGCCTATCCCCTTCCGCGCGGTGGCAACCGACATCACCACCGGCGAGAAGGTGGTGTTCCGCAAGGGCCACCTGCCCCAGGTAATCCGCGCCAGCATGTCGATCCCGGCGGTATTTGCCCCGGTAGAACTGGATGGCCGGCTGCTGGTGGACGGCGGCATGACCGACAACATCCCGCTGGATGTGGCGCGGGAAATGGGCGTGGATATCGCCATCGTCGTCGACATCGGCACCCCACTGCGCTCGCGCAAGCAACTGGCGACGGTGGTGGACGTGCTCAACCAGTCCATCACCTTGATGACCCGGCGCAACTCCGAGGAACAGCTCAAGGATCTGCACCCCAAGGACGTGCTGATCCAGCCGCCCCTCGCCGCCTATGGCGTGACCGACTTCGGCCGCGCCAAGGACATGATCGACGCCGGCTACCGCGCCACCCGCGCCCTTGATGCACGCCTGGCCCACCTGCGCCCCACCGAACCGATCGACCCGCAACTGGTGGCGGCCCGCACTCCGGGCGAGCGCACGCCAGTGATCACCGCCATCAACGTGGAAAACGATTCGAAAGTCAGCGACGACGTGATTCGCTACTACATCCGCCAACCCCTGGGCGAGCCGTTGAACCTGGGCCGCCTGCAGTCAGACATGGGCACCTTGTACGGCCTGGACTACTTCGAGCAGGTGCAGTACCGCGTGGTCAAGAAAGGCCAGGACAACACCCTGGTGATCAGCGCGCGCGGCAAACGCAGCGGCACCGATTACCTGCGCCTGGGCCTGAACCTGTCGGATGACATGCGCGGCGACAGCGCCTTCAACCTCGGCGCCAGCTACCGCATGAACGGCATCAACCGCCTGGGCGCCGAATGGCTGACGCGGGTGCAGATCGGTGATCGGCAAGAGCTGTACAGCGAGTTCTACCAGCCGATGGACACCGGCTCGCGCTACTTTGTCGCCCCCTACATCAGTGCCCAGGCACAGAACGTCGAGCTGATCCTGGACAACGACCCCATCTCCGAATACCGCCTGGAACGCTACGGTTTTGGCTTGAACGTCGGCCGCCAGATTGGCAACAGCGGCGAGATCCGCTTTGGCGTCGGTGAAGCCTGGGGCAAGGCGGATGTGCGCATCGGCGACCGCGACCTGCCCAGCGTGAGTTTCAGCGAAGGCTTCTACGAATTGAAGTACTCCTTCGATTCCCTGGACAACGTGTACTTCCCCCATACCGGCGAAGACATCGGCCTGGCCTACCGCGAATTCGAACCGGGGCTGGGTTCGGACCAACGCTACCGCCAATGGGAATTCAAGCTGGACAAGGCCATGAGCCACGGCCCGGACAACCTGGTGCTGGGTGGCCGCTACGGGCGCACCCTGGATGATTCGGACGTGGTGATTTCCAGCTTCCTGCTGGGCGGTGCGCGGCAGCTGTCGGGCTTTCGCCAGGATGCAATCTCGGGCCAGAACATCAGCCTGATGCGGGCCGTGTACTACCGCCGGCTCACACCACGTTCGTACCTGCCGCTGGACTTCCCGCTGTACCTGGGTGCGTCACTGGAACGCGGCCGGGCGTGGAACAACGACAATGAATTCGACAGCGGCTACATCAACGCGGCGAGTATTTTCCTGGGCTTTGATACACCGTTGGGGCCGCTGAATTTCAGTTATGGGTTCAACGATGACAATCAGAAGGCGGTGTACCTGAACCTGGGGCAGACGTTCTAAAAAGGGCGTTCGCAAAACTAATGTGGGAGCTGGCTTGCCTGCGATGCAGGCACCTCGATTTTTTCAGTTGCTTCGAGGTGATGCTATCGCAGGCAAGCCAGCTCCCACATTTTCGACCTGCGGCGTATGCAAGGTCAGGATTTTTCCAAGTTAGCCAGGATGTGCCCATGCACGCGCATGCACACGCTCAAGTCGGCTTCGTCCACGCCTACAAACAGCTCATGGCGCAGGGCGGTGGCGATGGTTTCGATTTGTTCGATCAGCGGCCGGGCGGTATCGCACAGCAGGATGCGCTTGGCACGGCGGTCTTCCACCACGGCTTGGCGTTGCACCAGGCCCTGGCCTTCAAGGCTGTCCAGCAGGCGGGCCAGGGTTGGCCCTTCGACGCCGACGCTTTGCGCCAGCTCACGCTGGGTGGGTGCTTCTTCAAAACGAGCGAGGTGCAGCAGCACCAGCCAGCGCGCCTGGGACAGGCCTAGCCCGGCCAGGCGACGGTCCAGTTCGGCACGCCAACCTCGGGACATTTGCGCCAGTTGCATGCCAAATCGGTGTTGATCGGTTAACGGCATAAAAAACTCATGTTTTAGACTGAAAATAAAGTGTGGCTAATTATTAGTCAGCTAAGCATGAGCTTTGCCCATAGGCAAGAGTTGCTATGTACTGATTCGTTACATTGTCCTAATTGACGCACTAAATTTCGAATTCGGACTGCAAAGCCGCCCTTACGCAGTACAAAACCCCCTCCGGAACGCGACCCGTAAACAGCGGCGCAATCTCCGCCACCGGTGGCAATTCGCCTTCTCCGTCGAGGAACGCGTCCTGGATTTCGCCGAGCAAATCCTCCGGCAAATCAAGCGCCTGCTCCAACGAGAGTTGCTGCTTGCCGATGGATTCGGCGAGCAAGGTGTAGACGTTTTTCTCCGAGCATTGCAGTTGACCCGCGATCTGGATCGGGGTCATGCCGGCACGTGCCAGGCTGATCAGTTCGTGGCGGATATCGGCGACTTCCTTCGGCGCTTCGGCCTGGCCGCCGAGCACTTCGAGGAAGGCCTGGCCGTAACGCTCCAGCTTGCGCGCACCCACGCCGCTGACGCGCGCCATCTCGGCCATGGTGGTGGGTTGCTCGCGCAGCATCTCCAGCAGGGTGGAGTCGGGGAAAATAACGTACGGCGGCACGCTGTGTTCCTGCGCCAGTTTGCGCCGCAGGGTGCGCAAGGCTTCCCACTGCTCGCGCTCTTCGCCACGCACCAGTTGGCTGGCTTGGCTGGTGCTGCTCTTGGCGGTGGTCTGCGGCTTGAGGTCGCGGCGCAGTTCCAGGCTGACTTCGCCCTTGAGCAACGGCCGGCAACTGTCATTCAAGCGCAACCCGCCGTAGCCCTCGATGTCGATGTCCACCAGGCCGCGCGCGACCATCTGCCGGAACAGCGAGCGCCACTCGCCTTCAGCGCGGGCCTTGCCGACGCCGTAGACCGAGAGTTTCTCGTGGCCGAAGCTGCGGACTTTCTCGTTGTCCTTGCCCAGCAGTACATCCACCAGGTGACCGACACCATAACGCTGGCCGGTGCGGTAGATGGCGGACAAGCCCTGACGCGCCGGCTCGGTGGCATCCCAGGTCTGCACACCGTCGACGCAGTTATCGCAATGACCACAAGGTTCAGGCATGTCTTCGTCGAAGTAGGCCAGCAAGGTCTGGCGGCGGCAACGGGTTTCCTCGCACAGCGAGAGCATCGCATCGAGCTTGTGCTGCTCAAGGCGCTTGTGACGCTCGTCGCCTTCGGAGTTCTGCAACATCTGCTTGAGCATCACTACATCCTGCAGGCCGTAGACCATCCAGGCATCCGCAGGCAGGCCATCCCGGCCGGCGCGACCGGTTTCCTGGTAGTACGCCTCCAGGGATTTGGGCAAATCCATGTGCGCCACGAAACGCACGTTGGATTTGTCGATGCCCATGCCGAACGCGATGGTAGCCACCATGATCAGGCCTTCCTCGTTGAGGAAGCGCTTCTGGTGAGCCGAACGCGTTTCGTTGGGCAGGCCGGCGTGGTACGGCAGCGCCGGGTAGCCCTGCTCGCAGAGGAACGCGGCCACTTCATCGACCTTCTTGCGCGACAGGCAATAGACAATGCCCGCATCGCTGCGCCGCTCGGAGAGGAACGCCAGCAATTGCTTGCGCGGCTGCTCCTTGGGCACGATGCGGTAGAAGATATTCGGCCGGTCAAAACTCGACAGGAAGCGCTCGGCGTTCTGCAGATGCAGGCGCTCGACGATTTCTTCGCGGGTGCGCTTGTCGGCGGTGGCGGTCAGGGCAATGCGCGGCACATCGGGAAACAGCTCTGCCAGTTGGCCGAGCTGCAGGTATTCGCGGCGAAAATCGTGTCCCCATTGCGACACGCAGTGGGCTTCGTCGATGGCGAACAGGGCAATTTCCAGGCTCTGCAAAAAGGCCAGCATGCGCGGCTGCACCAAGCGCTCGGGGGCCAGATAGAGCATCTTCACTTCACCGCGCTTGATCCGCGCGGCCAGGTCGCGTTGCTGCTCGGCGCTGAGGGTGGAGTTCAAGGACGCCGCGGCAACGCCCAGCTCTTCGAGGGTGGCGACCTGATCGTCCATCAGCGCGATCAGCGGCGACACCACCACAGCCAAGCCATTGCGCAACAGCGCCGGCACCTGGAAGCACAACGACTTGCCGCCACCGGTAGGCATCAGTACCAGTGCGTCACCGCCACTGGCCACGCGCTCAATGATCGCACCCTGGCGGCCACGAAAACTGTCGTAGCCGAAGATGTCCTTGAGGACGCGTTGTGCCTGCTCGAGCATGTAAAACTCCAAAATAGTGCCGAAATCCCTCTGTACAGGCTGGCCGAAAAAATGCGCGTTCACGGGAAATAATCCGTAAGCGAAGTTTTCTCGGACTGGCGCTTGGCCTGCAAGGGCATCACAAAACGCGGCAGTATACCCGAGCGATACGCGGCAAAGGGCGCCACTGACGAACAGCGAACGCTATCTAAAACCTGGCAAATATGCAGTGTGGCTGGCCTGGGCGCTCAAGAAGGCCTAGAATTCAGCATCGTTTATTCCCAAGGTAGTCCTTCAATGTCCTTCGCTGAGCAACTAACCCGCCTGCAAGCCTTCCTCGACGCCGATGAGCTGCATGACGAGGCGCTGGACTACGTGGCCGCCCACGGCTACCTGACCGCCCTGTCGATCTGCTCCGAGGTCGTGCCCGACCGTGAATGGATCGACGCACTGTTCGCCGAGGAGCCGCACTACGCCGACGCCGCCCAACGCGAAGAAATCGAATCCACCCTGCTGGCCCTCAAGGCCCACATCGGTCGCCAACTGGCCTCCGACGAAGAATTCGAGCTGCCATGCGAGCTGGACCTGGGTGAAGAGCCGGATGACTCCGACCTGCGCGGCTGGTGCATCGGCTTCATGGAAGGCGTGTTCCTGCGCGAAGCCGCCTGGTTCGAAACCGCCGAGGAAGAAGTCAGCGAAATGCTGCTGCCGATCATGGTCGGTTCGGGCCTGTTCGACGACCAGCCGGAGTTCTCCGACATCGCCGCCGACGCCAACCTGATGGACGACATGATCGTACAGATCCCGGAAGCCCTCACCGCCCTGTACCTGCTGTGCAACGCCCCTGACGAAAAACCTGCGATCCTCAAGCCACGTCACCACTGAGTCGCTTGCCCGTGACACCCATGGGCAATCGTTCGCTGCTCCTGCGCTACGTGCTGCTGGCCATCGGCTGGTTGAGCGTAGCGTTGGGGGTGATCGGCATTTTCCTACCGGTATTGCCGACCACGCCCTTCCTGCTGCTCGCCGCCGCCTGCTTCGCCCGAAGCTCCCCGCGCTTCTACCACTGGCTGGTGCAACACCCGCGCCTGGGCCCGTGGATCCGCGATTACCTGGACGGCAACGGTATCCCCCTCAAAGGCAAGGTCTACGCCATCGGTTTAATGTGGCTGAGCATCAGCGTGTCCTGCTATCTAGTGCCGCTGCCCTGGGCGCGTGGCTTCATGCTGACCAGTGCCGTGCTGGTGACGATCTACATCCTGCGCCAGAAAACCCTGCCACCGCGCTAAACGCCCCTGCGACATTCGATCCCACACGACCTTGGTCGACACTGACTAACCCCAGGCATCATGCGAGACTGTCCAACCGGGCCTGGAATGCCCGGGTGTTCCCATGCTCGGAGTTACCATGACGCTGTCCAGCGGGCTGATCGCCGCCGTTGCCCTGGCCTATATGGCCATTATGTTTGCCATCGCCTTCTACGGTGACCGTCGCCGAGCGCCGTTACCGCCGCGCGTGCGTGCCTGGGTGTATAGCCTGTCGCTGGCGGTTTATTGCACCAGCTGGACCTTCTTCGGCGCCGTGGGCCAAGCCGCCGAACAGCTGTGGGCATTTTTACCGATCTACCTAGGCCCCGTGCTGCTGCTGGTGCTGGCACCCTGGGTGCTGCAGAAGATGATTCTGATCAGCAAGCAGGAAAACATCACCTCCATCGCCGACTTTATCGCGGCGCGCTACGGCAAATCCCAGTCCCTGGCCGTGGTGGTCGCGCTGATCTGCCTGGTCGGCGTGCTCCCCTATATCGCCCTGCAACTCAAAGGCATCGTGCTGGGGGTCAACCTGCTGATCGGCGCAGGCGCCGACACCACCGGTACCCGCGCCCAGGACACCGCGCTGATCGTGTCGCTGGTGCTGGCGCTGTTCACCATTGTGTTCGGTACGCGCAACCTCGACGCCACGGAACACCACCGTGGCATGGTGCTGGCGATTGCGTTCGAATCCCTGGTCAAGCTGTTCGCGTTTCTGGCTGTCGGCGCATTCGTGACCTTCGGCCTGTACGACGGTTTCGGCGACCTGTTCAGCCAAGCCATGCTGGCGCCAAGGTTGGAGGAGTACTGGAAGGAGACCGTCAACTGGCCGTCGATGGTGGTGCAGACCGGCGTGGCCATGATGGCGATTATCTGCCTGCCCCGGCAGTTCCATGTCACGGTGGTCGAGAACATCGACCCACAGGACCTGCGCCTGGCCAAATGGGTGTTTCCTGCTTACCTGATTCTTGCCGCACTGTTTGTCGTCCCGATCGCCCTGGGCGGCAAGATGATGCTGCCTGGCTCGGTACTGCCGGATTCCTACGTGATCAGCCTGCCCATGGCTGAAGCCCACCCGGCGCTGGCCGTACTGGCGTTTATCGGCGGTGCTTCAGCGGCTACCGGCATGGTGATCGTGGCAAGCATCGCGCTGTCGACCATGGTCTCCAACGACATGCTGCTGCCGTGGTTGTTGCGTCGCTCCAGTGCCGAGCGGCCGTTCGAAGTGTTCCGCCACTGGATGCTGTCGGTACGCCGGGTCAGCATCGTGATTATCCTGCTGCTGGCCTACGTCAGTTACCGCCTGCTGGGCTCGTCTGCGAGCCTGGCGACCATTGGCCAGATCGCCTTTGCCGCCGTGACCCAATTGGCACCGGCGATGCTGGGTGCGCTGTATTGGAAACAGGCAAACCGACGCGGCGTATTTGCCGGGCTGGCGGCGGGTACCTTCCTGTGGTTCTACACCTTGGTCTTACCGGTGACGGCGAAAAGCCTGGGTTGGTCGCTCAGCCTTTTCCCAGGGCTGACGTGGATGCATTCCCACCCACTGGGGCTGTCCGTCACCTCGTTGACCTTGGGCACCGTGTTCTCACTGGCGGGTAACTTCACATTGTTTGTGTGGGTGTCGATGCTCTCGCGCACGCGGGTGTCCGAGCACTGGCAAGCCGGGCGCTTTATCGGCCAGGAAATCAGCCAGCGCGCCAGTGCCCGCTCGATGTTGTCGGTGCAGATCAGCGACTTGCTCAGCCTGGCTGCGCGCTTTGTGGGCGAGGAACGGGCCCAGCAAAGCTTTATCCGCTTCGCCTATCGCCAAGGCAAGGGCTTCAACCCCAACCAGAATGCCGACAACGATTGGATCGCTCACACGGAGCGCTTGCTGGCCGGTGTACTCGGGGCTTCCTCGACCCGTGCGGTGGTGAAAGCCGCCATCGAAGGGCGGGAAATGCAGCTGGAGGATGTAGTACGCATTGCCGACGAAGCGTCGGAAGTGCTGCAGTTCAACCGCGCGCTGCTGCAAGGCGCGATCGAGAACATTACCCAGGGCATCAGCGTGGTCGACCAGTCGCTCAAGCTGGTGGCCTGGAACCGGCGCTACCTGGAACTGTTCAACTACCCGGACGGGCTGATCAGCGTGGGCCGGCCGATTGCCGACATCATCCGCTACAACGCCGAGCGCGGGCTGTGCGGCCCGGGCGAGGCCGAAGTGCATGTGGCGCGCCGCCTGCACTGGATGCGCCAGGGTCGTGCACACACCTCCGAACGTTTATTCCCCAATGGCCGCGTGATCGAACTGATCGGCAACCCGATGCCCGGTGGCGGTTTCGTCATGAGCTTCACCGACATTACCGCGTTCCGCGAAGCTGAACAGGCACTCACCGAAGCCAACGAAGGCCTGGAGCAGCGGGTCACCGAGCGCACCCACGAGCTGTCCCAGCTTAACGTAGCGCTCACCGACGCCAAGGGTGTGGCCGAGTCCGCCAGCCAGTCGAAGACACGCTTCCTGGCAGCCGTCAGCCATGACTTGATGCAACCGCTGAACGCGGCACGCCTGTTCTCGGCCGCCCTCTCCCACCAGAACGACGGCCTGTCCAGCGAAGCCCGGCAATTGGTGCAGCACCTGGACAGCTCGCTGCGTTCTGCCGAAGACCTGATCAGCGATTTGCTGGACATCTCGCGCCTGGAAAACGGCAAGATCACTCCACAGCGCCAGCCCTTTGTGCTCAATGAGCTGTTCGACACCTTGGGCGCGGAGTTCAAGGCGCTGGCCCAGGAGCAAGGCCTGCGCTTTCGCCTGCGCGGCAGCCATTTACGCGTGGACAGTGACATCAAGTTGCTCCGCCGGATTCTGCAGAACTTTCTCACCAACGCCTTCCGTTATGCCGACGGCCCGGTGCTGCTCGGCGTACGTCGCCGCAAGGGCGAGTTGTGCCTGGAAGTGTGGGACCGTGGCCCGGGGATACCGCAGGATAAACAAAAGGTGATCTTTGAAGAATTCAAGCGCCTGGACAGCCACCAGACCCGCGCGGAGAAAGGCCTGGGGCTGGGCCTGGCGATCGCCGACGGCCTGTGCCGCGTGCTGGGCCACCGCCTGAGCGTGCGCTCGTGGCCGGGCAAGGGCAGCGTATTCAGTGTGCGCGTGCCGCTGGCACGCAACCAGGCCAGCCCGCAGATCAAGACACCCCAGGAAACCGGCCTGCCGTTGAGCGGCGCGCAGGTGCTGTGCGTGGATAACGAAGAAAGCATCCTGATCGGCATGCGCAGCCTGTTGACGCGCTGGGGCTGCGAAGTGTGGACCGCCACCGACCAGGCGCAGTGCGCGGCGTTGCTGGCCGAGGGCGTGCGCCCGCAGCTGGCCCTGGTGGACTACCACCTGGACCACGGTGAAACCGGTACTGAATTGATGGGGTGGCTGCGCGCGCAATTGGCCGAGCCGATTCCCGGCGTGGTAATCAGCGCCGACGGCCGCCCGGAGATGGTGGCCGAGGTGCATGCGGCCGGGTTGGATTACTTGGCCAAGCCGGTGAAGCCGGCGGCGTTGCGGGCGTTGCTGAGCCGGCACCTACCGCTGTAGGTCATCTGTAGGAGCCTGCTTGCCGGCGATGAGGGCCTTGGGAATGGCGCCGATTGTACCGACGCCATCCCCGGCAAGCCGGCTCCTACAATGGCCGCGTTTATTCGGGCAGGTGCGCTACACCATCGGAATCGGTCATCGCCCGCTCCAGCAAATCCGTCGGCAAGCTTTTACTGGCGCGCGCACCGAGCAACTTCAATTGCTCGGTGCGGCTGACCAGATTTCCGCGTCCATCTGTCAGCTTGTTCCGTGCTGCGCTGTAAGCCTTATCCAACTGCTGCAAACGGTTGCCCACTTCATCCAGGTCCTGGATAAACAGCACGAATTTGTCGTACAGCCAGCCCGCACGCTCGGCGATTTCGCGGGCGTTCTGGCTCTGGCGCTCCTGCTTCCACAGGCTGTCGATCACCCGCAGGGTGGCGAGCAAGGTGGTGGGGCTGACGATAACGATATGGCGGTCGAACGCTTCCTGGAACAGGTTAGGTTCGGCTTGCAGTGCGGCGGAAAACGCCGCCTCGATAGGCACGAACAGCAACACGAAATCCAGGCTGTGCAGGCCTTCCAGGCGCTTGTAATCCTTGCCGGCCAAGCCTTTGACGTGATTGCGCAGCGACAGCACGTGTTGCTTCAAGGCCGCCTGGCCGATCACGTCGTCCTCAGCGGCCACGTACTGTTGATATGCAGTGAGGCTGACCTTGGAGTCCACCACCACCTGCTTGTCGCCGGGCAGCATGATCAGCACGTCCGGCTGGAACCGCTCGCCGTCCGGGCCTTTGAGGCTGACTTGGGTCTGGTACTCGCGCCCCTTCTCCAGGCCCGCATGCTCAAGTACCCGCTCAAGGATCAGTTCACCCCAGTTGCCTTGGGTTTTCTGGCCCTTGAGCGCACGGGTGAGGTTGGTGGCCTCGTCTGACAGACGCAGGTTCAGTTGCTGCAGGCGTTCAAGCTCCTTGGCCAGGGAAAACCGCTCACGCGCCTCGTTCTGGTAGCTTTCTTCCACGCGTTTTTCGAACGATTGAATGCGCTCTTTCAGCGGGTCGAGCAACTGGCCCAGGCGTTCCTGGCTGGTCTCGGCGAAACGCTGTTCACGCTCATCGAAAATCTTGCCGGCCAGCTCGGCAAATTGCGCGCGCAGCTCATCGCGCGAGCCTTGCAGGTCGGTGAGGCGCTGTTGATGGCTGTCCTGTTGCTCGCGCAGTTCGGCACGCAAGGCCGCCGCCAACGCATCAAGCCGGCGCAGTTCGGCCTCCTTGGCGCTGCGGTCGAGGTTCCAGGCGTGGGCCGCGTCGCGGGCATTGTCGCGGTCGATCTGCAGCAATTCGACTTCACGGCGCACGGCAGCGAGGTCGGCCTGCTTGGCGGCATTGGCTTGGCTCAGGTCGCTGATTTCATCACGACTGGCATCCAACTGGGCGGCGAGGCCCTCCTGGGCCAATTGTGCAGTGGCCAGGCGCTCTTCGAGCAGCTCCCAGCCGGTCATGCGCGCGGTCAAGCGGCGCTGAAGCTGCCAGCACACAGCCAATAAAGGCACGGCAGCGCCAGCGAGGCCCAGGGCAATGCTGGTCCAGTCAAAAGCCATAGACATGTCTGCCATCACCGAAAAAAAACAAGGTTAGCGGAGCGCAGGGCCTGAGGACAGCTCAGTCTTCGACCTGGCCCAGTTCACGTTGGGCGCGGCGGTCACCGGCGCGGGCCGCGAGGCGCAGCAGGTCGTGGCCGATGCGGCGGTCGCGGGCATTGCCGCATTCACGACACATCAGTTGGCCCAGGCGGCTTTGGGCAGCGACCACGCCTTCACGGGCCGGCTGCTTGAGCAAACGCCCAGCGAAGTGTTTGACGTTGGTGTTGTGACCCAGGCGCGGACTGTCGAGCAACCACAAGGCAACTTTCAAGGAGAAGCGCTTGGGGGCGGTAACAGTTTGAGGGGCGTCGGTAACAGAAGGTGATACTGAGCGAAACTTCATAAAGCACTGTGGGACAGATCGGAAGGCGCGCCACTCTACTCTTTTTTTCGTACAGGTAAAGCTGAAAAAACTCTGCACGCCCGTTCTAGAGCAAGCGCTCGGGACAATCCACAGAAGCTGTGGATAACTCAGTGGACAACCCCCCTTTAACTCGCTCAAAGCCGCATGGAATGGGGGCCGCAGTCAAACTGACGATTTTTTCACCAATAAAAAAAAGCCAGATTTTTCATTGACTTAAATTTCCATTGCAGGCAAATGGCAACCCCGCAGGGCAGATGACAGCGCGGTTACACACCCCGCAACTAATGTGCACAAGTACCCATCTGATGGTTATATCAGCGGCTTTTTTTGAAGCGACACGCGTCATAAATGTTACCGCCGGGACAAACCTGGGACTTTTCAAATCTTTCCTGGCTCGCCACACTCCCGGACCTACAGCGCGATGGTAGTAGGGTCGATGAAAGGAATTCTGTTGTTCGCCGTGTTGCTACTGGCCATCTGCGCCATTTCCCTGGGAATCAATGCCGCACTGCCGTCACCGGATGGGGCGTTGTTTGCCATCGCTATCTTGCTGTCGGCCGCGTTTACGGCGGTCAGCCTGTGCATTGAGCTGGGTGAAGGTCGAATCAATGACATGGGCGATGTGATGACGGTGGTGGAGACTGGCCAGTCCCTGCGACTGACGCTCGCCGCCTACGCGCTGGGCTGCTCGCTGGCAGCCGCGATGACAGTATTGGTCTATCGCGGCCTGCTGGGCGGCTGATTGAAGTTTTTTTGCTATCACACTTCCCTTACCCGATTCAATCCGTTACTATCCGCGGCGTTAGTACCAAGCTGAAAGTCAATTCTGGTCGAACAACTCCCCTGTCCAACACGGGATCGACCACCTCGATGGTTTCCAGGTATCGCTTGTGACGACACTGCCTTTGAACACGCAAAGGGTGTCGCGAAGTTTCAATACTCTGACCGAACCAGCCTGCAAATTGATCAGGATCTTCACCCTGGGCCCAGAACCTTTGCCCCTGTTGTGCTGCCTGCCCTCCTAAGTACCTACCTGCCAGCCCAAGCGCGCCTAACTTATTAGCGCTTCAAACTGGCTGCTTTGTTCCAGTCGGGTTCTTCGTTTGATCAATGGTGATCAACGTTACTGGAACGTTTTAACGTTGCACGGTTCTTAATCCGTGTCATTTGTAGGAACACCAATAATATGAACGCTCAAATCCACACTCAGGATGCCATTCGCACCCTCACTAACGCTTTTGCCCCAATGAACTGCCTGATCATGGCCGCTCGCAAAGGCTGCTTCAGCTTCACCCTGGTCAACGAACACGGCATCGCTCGTCACAGCGAACGCCTGTACCCCGATCAATACTCCAGCGCAGAACCGCTGCAGGCCGTGATCGAGCGTACCCGTCAGGCACTGACTGCCTGATCGACCCGAGTCGCTGAAACACAAAAACCCTGTTTAAAAAGCAGGGTTTTTTATTGCCTGGCTTTTATGCACAGGCGATGGCACTCAGTTCAAATAGATATAAACGTTATAACTAAATGAAGAAGATGTTTTAAAAACAGTCCTTTACATCACAAATATGACACTACACTTCAACTCAAGCGGCATGATCCGCTTCCGGCGAGCCTGAGATCCGATTCACTGCTGCCAAGCCCCCACCTTCTCAGGCCTCGTCGACCACTTTCACGGATTGAGGCTTGTATGGGTATCGCCGCCAGCGAATTGTGTCGTTATGTGATCCGGCCGACCTTGATGTATCTCGGCCGCCATAACCCGACGGCCGAGTCCTTGCTGCTGGGCATTGCCGCCAGCCAGTCGGAACTCGGCTCCGCGTTGCACGATCGCCGTGGGCATGGCTTGTACAGCATCACCGAACCGCGCCACCGCGCCTTGTGGGATGACTACCTGGCACTCGACCCCGAACGTGCCAGCCTGGTACGCGGGTTGGCCAGCCAGCATGCCTTCCTCAGCGCGCCACAACTGGAGCTGACGGTAAACCTGCGTTACGCCACGGCAATCGCCTGGCTTTTGGTCGAACAACACACCCCCGCACTGCCACCGCCTGGAGATGTACTGGCCATGGCGCGTATCTGGAAAGAAATTTTTCACCCACACGGACGACTGCGCGATTTCACTCAAGCCTGGCAAACCTGTGTTTCACCCATGAATCACGTGGTTTGCTGACCGGGCAATTTGCAAGATTCGGCAAAAACCCTGAATTTTGGTCGGATTGTCCTACAAAACCGCTCTATCTCCTGCATTACAGCCTATAGCGCGATCTTAAATTTATTGTTACTTTCCGCAGCGGTGATCACCACGGAGTTCTAATAATGAAAAAAGTAATGCTCAAGACCACACTTAGCCTCGCCGTTGCTATGGCATCCTCCCAACTGTTTGCAAGCGGTTTCGCACTGAACGAACAGAGCGTCAGCGGGATGGGTACGGGTTTCGCAGGCCGCTCTTCTTCTGCCGATGATGCAAGCACTGTTTACGGTAACCCTGCCGGTATGGCTCGCCTGAATGGCCAGCAGATCACGGGCGGCGTTGCGGCAATCGATGCCTCGACTGATCTCAGCGATACTGGCGGTAACTCGCGCGGCTCCAACAAAGGTGACATGGTTCCATTCACCGCGGTGCCATTTGGTTTCTACACCAACAAACTTAACGACCAGTGGGCTATCGGCTTCGGTGTGTACGCACCGTTTGGCTTGGTAACCGACTATGAAAGCGGCTTCCAGGGCAAAGGTTTCGGCAGCAAGAGCGAAGTGAAGGTCATCACCTTCCAGCCAACTGTCAGCTATGCCTTCAATGATCGGGTATCCGTTGGCTTTGGTCCGACCATCAACCGGATCTCTGGTGTGCTGGAGTCAGACAAGACCCTCAACCCTGCCGTCAGCGATACCAACGTCAAAATCAAGGGTGATGACACTGCACTGGGCTTCAACGTCGGTGTATTGGTCCAGGCGACCGATACCACACGTGTGGGCCTGACCTACCACTCCAAGGTCAAGTACAAGCTGGACGGCCATACCACCGTCAGCGGCCCCGCAGCCACTCAACCTTTCCTGCGTAACAACCGTTACGACGCGTCGCTGAAAATCGATACCCCTGAGTCCTACGACCTGTCGGTCACACAAGACCTGACTGACGCCTGGAAACTGTATGGCGGTGCTACCTGGACGCGCTGGAGTCGCCTGAAAGAGATCACCGTCAACAACAAAGGTGTGACCGCGGCAGGCGGTGCATTGGCACCCAGCCAACTCAGCGCTATCACTGAAGAGCAAAACTGGCACGATACCTGGGCCTACGCCGTGGGTACTTCTTACCAGTTGACTAAACAAGTGGTGCTGCGCACCGGCTTGACCTTCGACCAGTCGCCCACTAACAACACCAACCGCTCGCCGCGTATCCCTACGGGCGACCGCACGATCTTCAGCCTGGGCCTGGGCTACAAAGTCATGGATAACATGACCATCGACCTGGCTTACTCGTACTTGAAGGAAGAGGACGTCAAGGTCAACCAGACCGCTGCCGCTCCTTCTACCGCCAGCTACCGCGCCAAATATGAAAACAGTGCCAACGGTTTCGGCCTGGGCATGACCTACACCTTCTGATTCAGACGGGTGTGAAAAAGCCCCGCTCTCCTGCAAAGGAGGCGGGGCTTTTTAATGGCTGACTCTCAAGGCTTGGAGGCTATCGCCGCCTCCACGGCCTTGATCAATTCCGGACTGTCCGGCTTGGTCAGGCTGGAGAAATTGGCGATTACCTTGCCTTGGCGGTCGACCACATATTTATAGAAATTCCACTTCGGCGGCGCGTCAGTCTGCTGCGCCAACACCTTGAACAGGTGCACCGCATCCGGCCCCTTGACCTTCTGCGGCTCGGTCATGGTGAACGTCACGCCGTAGTTCACGTAACAGACCTTGGCGGTCTCTTCGCCAGTCTTGGCTTCCTGCTTGAAGTCATCGGACGGCACGCCGATCACTTCCAACCCTTCGCCCTTGTAGCGCTGATACAAAGCTTCCAGGCCTTTGAACTGTGGAGCGAACCCGCAGAAGCTCGCGGTGTTGACAACCACCAAGGGCTTGCCAGCAAAACGCTGGCACAGGTCGATGGATTCCTTGGCGCGCAGCTTGGGTAATTGGCCTTCCAACAACGGCGGGCAACTGGCGGCCAGGGCGGCACCGCCAATGGCCATCAGGACGGGTACAGCGAGCCAGCGCATCTGCATGTCGTGTGTCCTTGAAAATATTCAGGCTACGAACTTAACAGATCGACATACCCAGTTGCATCAACGCCAGCCCACCGTGTTGCCAGCCCCACCAGGCCAGTAGCACCAGGACCAACCCTGCCGCAAGTATCACACCGCGTACCGCCAGACTCATGCTGCCTCCATCTGCGCCTGCAATCGCGCCACTGGCCGCTCACGCACCGGCCAGTTCAGGGCCGCGGCGAGCAGGCTCAACAGAATTGCCACCTGCCAGATCAAATCGTAGTTGCCCGTTCGATCATAGACCACCCCACCCAACCAGCCGCCCAGGAACGAACCGAGTTGGTGGAACAGGAACACGATCCCACCGAGCATGGAGAGATTTCGCACACCAAACAGTGTCGCGACGGTGCCGTTGGTCAGCGGCACGGTGGACAGCCACAAAAAGCCCATGGCCATGCCAAACAGGTAGGCCGTGACTTCGGTGACCGGTGCCCACAGAAACAGCACGATCACCACAGCGCGCAGCAGGTACAAGCCGGTCAGCAAACGTGGCTTGGACATGCGCCCGCCTAGCCACCCGGCAGTGTAGGTCCCGAAGATATTGAACAAGCCAATCAGCGCCAACACTGTGGTGCCGACGGTGGCCGGCAAGTGCTGGTCCACCAGGTAGGCCGGCAAATGCACACCGATGAACACCACTTGGAAACCGCAGACAAAAAAGCCAAAGGCCAACAGCCAGAAACCGGAATGGGAGCAGGCTTCCTTCAAGGCTTCACGCAGGGTTTGCTGGCCGGCCATCACCGGCAGTGGCTTATCCTTGAGCATCGCGACCAGCGGCAAAATCAGCGCCACCATCAAGCCCAACGCCAGCAGTGCGGCAGACCAGCCGAGCCAACTGATCAGGCCCAGGGTGCCCGGCACCATCGCAAACTGTCCAAATGAACCTGCGGCACTGGCAATCCCCATCGCCATGCTGCGTTTTTCCGGGGCCACCGCACGGCCGACCACGCCGAGGATCACCGAGAACGACGTACCGGACAGACCGATACCGATCAGCAGGCCCGCACTGAGGGACAGCGACCATGCCGAATCGGACATGCCCATCAACACCAGGCCTGCGGCGTACAGGACGCCACCAACGAAGACCGCTTTGGTGGCGCCAAACCGGTCGGCCAGCGCACCGGTAAACGGCTGCGCCAGGCCCCAGATCAGGTTTTGCAAAGCGATGGCAAAGGCGAAGGTCTCACGTCCCCAGCCGAACTCGCTGCTCATCGGTGCGAGGAACAAGCCGAAGCCGTGCCGCACGCCCAACGACAGCGCCAGGATCAGCGCACTCCCCACAAGAATCCAGCCACTGGTGCGCCACATCGAGTTCATTTCTTATTCTCCGCTCGCGGGTATATACCCGCTTATAGTCGGACAAACCCGCGCTCAGGCGAGTTCGTCTAGCAAGGCCAACAAGGTTTCGCGTTTTTCCGCGCCGAGTTGATCGATCAGTTTCTGCTGTGCCGCTTCCCAGGCGGGTAATGCGGCGGCGAGTCGCGCTTCACCGTCCTCGGTCAACTTCACCAGGCGGTTACGCAGGTCGTCACCCTCAACCAACTGCACCAAGCCCTCGCCTTCCAGCACCCGCAGGTTGCGCCCCAAGGTGCTGCGATCCAGGCCCATCGCTTCCGCCAGGCTGGAAATGCTTGGCTGGTCGAGGCGCTGCAGGTTGCACAGCAGAGAATACTGGGCGACGTTGATCCCGAAGCCATCAAGGGCGCCGTCGTAATGCCTGCTGACGCCACGTGCGGCACGTCGCAGGTTGGTACACAAACATTGGGAGGCAAGCATGGAACGTGTATATACCCGCGATTAAGGAAATGCAAGAAAGTGTTACAGCGCCAGACCGACCACGACCGCGACTTCCAGCAGTTCAAGCATGGCGCCTGCGGTATCCCCCGTGGTACCGCCCAGGCGATTGACCATCAATTGGCGCAGGCCCATGAAGCAGATCGCCGCGAGCAATACGGCCATCCCGCCGCTGACACCGCCGATCAGCACGCAGGCCAGGCCACTGAGGATCAATACCTGTTGGCCGACAATCCTCGGTAAATGGTCCGACAAAGCCTGGCCCAATCCTCCGGCACGCACATAGCGTGTGCAGAGGAACAACGCCAGCATCGACGCGCGTCCAATCAGCGGTGCCAGGATCAGCGCTGCGCCGTTATGTTGCTCGATCAAGGCCACCAGCGCGGTGAATTTGAGCAGCAGCACCAACCCCAGCGTAACCACGGCAATCGGCCCGCTGCGCGGGTCTTTCATGATCGTGAGCGTACGCTCGCGGTCGCCGAAGCCACCCAGCCAGGCATCGGCGCTGTCCGCCAGGCCGTCCAGGTGCAGACCGCCACTGAGCAACACCCAGGCCGTCAGCAACAGTGCGGCGTGCAGCAACAACGGTGCCCCCATCAAGACGGTGTTCAGGGCCCACAACAGCACACCGAACAATAGCCCGACGACGGGATAGAACAGCAACGAGCGTCCCAATTCCTGAGGCTGCGGCATGCCCGGCAAGCGAATCGGCAGGCTGCTGAGAAACTGCAGGGCAATCCAGAATGGCAGCATGTCTACACCCTTTCCTTCAGGACACCGTCCGCCACGACCTGCACACTGAACAGCCCGCCGTGGCCCACTTCGACATTCAACAGTTGCTCCCGGGGCAAGCCACGCGCTTGTGCCAGCAGAAGACGCATCACGCCACCGTGACTGATCAGCAACACACGCTCACCGGCGTAGGCCTGGTGCAAGCGTGCGACTGCGCCCAGAACGCGGTCGGAAAAAACGCTAACAGGCTCGCCGTCGGGTGGTGTAAAGCTGTAGGGATCGGCCCAGAACAACCCCAGGCTCTCAGCGTCAGTCTCCATCAAGGCTGCCGCACTCTGGCCTTCCCAAGCGCCGAAGTGCAGCTCTTGCAGGTCCTTCTCCAGTGTCACCGGCAGATTGAGCTGAGCGCCCAATTCCTCGGCAAACCGCGCACAACGCTGCAGTGGCGAACTGACCAAACGGTCCCACGGCCCCTGCTCCACCACCGCCGCGCGCATCTGCGCCCAGCCCTTGGCGGTGAGTGCGTCGTCCAGGCTGCCACGCAAGCCACCCCCCAATTCGGTTTCGCCGTGGCGCAGCAGGTCAAGGCGCAAGGTCATGCCGGGCGATCTGCCACGGCGGCTTCGGCGAAGGTCGCCATCTGCCCGTGCAGCGCGCAGGCCAGGCGCAACAACGGCACCGCCAGCGCAGCACCGCTGCCTTCACCCAGGCGCAGGCCCAGTTCCAGCAACGGCTGCGCGTCGAGGCGCTGCAGCACATGGCGATGACCAGGCTCGGCGCCGCGATGGCCGAACACCAGCCACTCACGGCACGCCGGGCTCAAACGTGTAGCAACCAGCGCCGCGACCGTGCAGATGAACCCATCCACCAGCACCACGATGCCTTCCTGGGCACACGCCAGATACGCGCCCACCAGGGCGGCAATCTCAAAGCCGCCCAGATTGAACAGGGTCTGCAACGCATCCTCACGCTGACCGGCATGCAACGCCAGTGCACGCTCGATCACGGCCACCTTGTGGCTGACACCCTGGGCATTCAACCCGGTGCCCGGCCCCGTGAGGTCGCTGACCTGGCAATCGAGCAAGGCACACGCCAGCGCACTGGCGGCGGTGGTGTTGCCGATGCCCATCTCACCGCCGATGAACAGTTGCGCACCGTTCGCCAATGCACGTCGCGCACTGTCGCGACCGGCCTGCAAGGCGAGTTGCCCCTGGGCCTCGGTCATCGCCGGAGCGTTGACGAAGTTGGCGGTGCCGGCGCCGATATTCAGGTGACGCACACCCGGCAGGTTCAAGGACGGCGTTACTGTCCCCAGGTCGACCACTTCCAGCTGCGCGTCCAGTTGCCGCGCCAATACGCTGATGGCCGCGCCGCCGGAGACAAAGTTTTGCAGCATCTGCCCGGTGACTTCCTGGGGAAACGCCGACACGCCTTCGGCGACCACGCCATGGTCACCGGCGAAGATGGCGATCCACAGTGAATCCACCGACGGTTTGACCTGGCCCTGCAAGCCAGCCAATTGCACCGCCAGCGCCTCCAACTGACCGAGCGAGCCGGCCGGCTTGGTCAATTGCTGCTGGCGCGCCAGGGCTTGTTCGTACGCTTGAGCGTCGATCGCCTTACAAGGGTTGAGCCACCAGGTGTCAGTCATAACGCAGTACCTTTCAGAGTCAGGGGCAGGCCGGCAACGGTCAGGACAACACGCTGACAACGCTCGGCCAAGGCTTGATGGAGCCAACCGGCTTCGTCCACATAGCGGCGAGTCAATTCGCCCAGCGGCACGACACCCAGACCGGTCTCGTTGCTGACAAAAATGATTTCACCCGGCAACGACGCCAGGGCGTCCAGCAGTTGATCGCGCTCGGACGCCAAGCGCCCGGCGTCTTCGAGCATCAGCAGATTGGTCAGCCACAGGGTCAGGCAGTCCACCAGCAGACACTGCCCGGGGGCCGCGTTGTCCCGCAGCACGCGAGCCAGTTCAATCGGCTCTTCGATCAGGCCCCAATGGTCCGGGCGACGTTGGCGATGCAGCGCGACACGCTCGTTCATTTCGCCATCCAGCGGTTGGCTGGTGGCGATGTAAGTGACTGGCAAGGCGCTGTCGCTGGCGAGCTTCTCCGCCAGGCGACTTTTACCGGAGCGCGCGCCGCCGAGGATCAGTTGAAGCATGGGATGGCACCTTGGATTGGCTGAAATGGGTTGACCGTAAGGCCGCGTTCGCGAGCAAGCCCGCTCCCACATTTTGGGCGTGGTGCGTCCGTTGAATAGTGGTCGGCTGTATGGCCGCCTTCGCTGGCAAGCCCGCGCCCACACGAGGACCACGTCCCCCCGCTCAAACCCCACATAGATTGCGCAACAACTCAGTATCCAAATGATTCTCCACCAGGTCCGCCAGGCGCTCGATATCGCGCTCGCGCAAGGCGTGGTAGTCAACCTCCTGCACATCCTGCAACCCAGCCCAGCGCAATAAGGCACTGCACGCCGCCGGTGTTTCGAACACGCCGTGAAGGTAGGTGCCGAGAATCTGCCCATCAGCACTCTGGGCGCCATCGCTGCGACCGTCGTCCAGCAAAACAGCGGCGTTCGCCAAGGCAGCACCGGTCGTCACGCCCGCATGAATTTCATAACCACTGACGTGCACATCCTCCAGTAACAACCGCCCGCGCACATTGCGCAGTTGCTTCTCTTCCTCCAGCGTGGTGCTGAACGCCAGCAACCCCAGCCCATCACTGGAGCCGGCAGGCCCTTCCAGGCCCAACGGGTCATGTACCTGCTCGCCAAGCATCTGCAAGCCGCCACAGATACCGAGCACCTTGCCGCCATAGCGCAAGTGCCGCGCCACGGCGCTTTCCCAACCGTTGGCGCGCAGATAGGCCAAGTCGCTGCGCACGCTTTTCGAGCCTGGGAGGATGACCAAGTCGGCAGCCGGGATCGGCTGGCCAGGACCAACGAACTGCAGATCCACCTGGGGATGCAGGCGCAGTGGGTCGAAATCCGTGTGGTTGCTGATACGCGGCAACACCGGCACCACCACCTTGAGTACCTGCGCCGCCTTGTCGATCTGGCGCTGGTCGATGCCGTCCTCGGCTTCCAGGTGCAGGTCCATTACGTAGGGCAGAACGCCCACCACCGGTTTGCCGGTGCGCGCTTCCAGCCAGTCCAGGCCTGGCTGCAATAAGGCGATGTCACCGCGAAAACGGTTGATGATAAAGCCTTTGACCCGCGCCTGTTCCGTGGGCGAGAGCAATTCCAGGGTGCCGACCAAGTGAGCAAAAACGCCGCCACGATTGATGTCGGCGATCAACAGCACCGGGCAGTCCACCGCCTCGGCGAAGCCCATGTTGGCGATGTCGTTGGCGCGCAGGTTGATCTCCGCCGGGGAGCCCGCGCCTTCGACCATCACCACCGGGTAGGCCTGGCTCAAGCGTGCATGGGAAGCCAGCACCGCCTGCATCGCGATGGCTTTGTAGTCGTGATAGGCCACCGCATTCATGCTGGTCACGGCGCGGCCATGGATGATCACTTGAGAGCCGGTATCGCTGTTGGGTTTGAGCAGCACCGGGTTCATATCGGTGTGCGGCGCCAGGTTGGCGGCCTGGGCCTGCACCGCCTGGGCGCGGCCGATCTCGCCGCCTTCGGCCGTCACCGCGCTGTTGAGCGCCATGTTCTGTGGCTTGAACGGCGCCACCGCCACGCCCTGGCGTACCAGCCAGCGGCACAGTGCCGTCACCAGCGTGCTCTTGCCGGCGTCGGAGGTGGTGCCTTGCACCATCAGCGTACTCATGTCGCTTCCTTGTAGGCGACCAGGGCTGCGTCGAGACGCTGCCAGTCGGCCTCGGTATCGGGCAAGCCAAAGCGAAGGCTGCTGTCGTGGACAAACAGGCGCAGCAGGATGCCGCGCTGGGCCATGAATTCATGCATGCGTTCGGCGTGGGGCGTGATCAGCCATTGGAACAGGGCACAGCCGCCCTGGGGTTGAAAGCCGTGGCGCTCAAGCGAAGCGAACAGACGCTGGCCCGCCTCGATGCATCGTGCGCGTTGCCGCGCTTGCCCGGCGGTGTCGCGCAGGCACACTTGGCCCAGCACCCGCGTCGGCCCGCTGACCGCCCATGGCCCGACCTGTTCGGCGAGCAATTTGAGCAACTTGCGCTCGGCCAACACAAAGCCCAGCCGCACACCGGCGAGGCCGAAAAACTTGCCAAACGAGCGCAACACGATCAGGCCGACCTGATGCGCGTGGCCCGCCAGGCTCAATTGGGGCGTCACGTCCATGAACGCTTCGTCCACCACCAGCCAGCCGCCGCGCTGGGCCAGCCGCGAGTGCCAGTCCAGCAAGCGCTGTGGGCTGAGGCTCAAGCCGGTGGGGTTGTTGGGGTTGACCACCACCAGCACGTCGAGGCCATCAAGGAAGAAGTCGACTTCCTGTTCCTGCACTTCGCGCACCACGTAACCGGCGCGGCGCCAGGCTTCGGCGTGTTCGGCGTAGCACGGCGACAGCACGCCGACCTTGCCGGCACGGCGCAGGCGCGGCAGCAACTGGATGGCCGCCTGGGAGCCGGGCACCGGCAACAGGTGCGCAGCGCCGTAATACTCGCTGGCGGCCTGCTCCAGGCCGTCGTCGGTTTCCGGCAGGCGTGCCCAGGCGCGCAGGGGAACCTCGGGGATCGGCCAAGGCCAAGGCGCGAGGCCGCTGGACAGGTCGAGCCAGTCGGCCTCGGCTATCCCGTACTGAATCGCTGCCTTGCGCAGCCGGCCACCGTGTTCAAGCATAGAATTGCGCCCCCGCACATAGGATCAGCAGCCACAACCATACGCCGCGCTGCACCAGTTGCCAGCCCCGTTCGATGGAATCGGCATCCGCCGCCGGGCCTTCGCCCAATCGCGGACGCTGGTGCACTTCACCGTGATAGATCGCCGCACCACCCAGCTCCACGCCCAGGGCACCTGCACCGGCAGCCATCACAGGGCCGGCGTTGGGGCTGTCCCAGGTCGGGCCCTGGGTGCGCCAGCATTTGAGCGCCAGCCGCGTCTTGCCCAGCAGCGCGTAGGTCAATGCCACAAGACGTGCAGGAATGTAGTTCAGCACATCGTCGATTTTTGCCGCAGCCCAGCCGAAACGCTCGAAGCGTTCGTTGCGATACCCCCACATGGCGTCAAGGGTGTTGCTCAGGCGGTAAAGCACCACGCCCGGCACACCGGCGACCACAAACCAGAAAATCGCGGCGAATACCGCATCGCTGCCGTTTTCCAGCACCGATTCGGTGGCGGCGCGGGCGACTTCGGTGCGGTCCAGCTCGCTGGTCTGGCGGCTGACCAGGTAGCTCACGCGCGTGCGCGCTTCCTCCAGGTCATCGCTGCGAAGGGCCTGGGCCACCGGCATCACATGCTCGCCGAGGCTGCGCATGCCGAGGGCGCAGTACAACGCCAGGATCTCCAGGACCCAGCCGATATACGGCGCCCACGACAAGGCCGTGGCCAGCAGGGTCAACGGCACCACGGCGATAACCCACGCGGTCACACCATGGCTGCGCCAGCCGCGACCACCGCTGTTGAAACGTTGCTCGATGCGCCCGGCAAAATTGCCGAACGCCACCAGCGGATGCCAGCGCCTGGGCTCGCCCAGCAGCGCATCCAGCGCCACGGCAGCGACACACAGCAAGGCCACACTCATTGACTCACTCCCCACACATTCTCATACAACATGTCACTTAATGGCCGAGGCTCGGTCCAGCCTTCGAGCTGCAACATCGGTGCCGGATAGAACTCGTCCACCGGCCCCAGGCACAGTACGGCCAGGGGTTTGGCACCCGGCGGCAAACCCAGCAGGTCGGCCAGCGCCTGGGGTTCGAACAGCGAGACCCAGCCCATGCCCAGGCCTTCGACGCGGGCTGCCAGCCACAGGTTCTGGATCGCGCAGGACAGCGACGCCATGTCCATTTCCGGCAAGGTGCGCCGGCCGAAAATGTGCCGCTCACGGTCATCCATCAACGCCGCCACCAGCACTTCGGCGCAGTCGTGGATGCCTTCGACCTTGAGCTTCATGAACTCATCGGAGCGCTCGCCCAGGGCTTCGGCAGTGCGTATGCGCTCTTGCTCCACCAGTTGTTGAATCTGGCCACGCAAGGCACGGTCGCTGATACGGATAAAACGCCACGGTTGCATCAAGCCAACACTCGGCGCCTGGTGCGCGGCCTGGAGCAGACGGTGCAGCAATTCGGGGGCGACAGTGCCGCCGCTGAAGTGGCGCATGTCGCGGCGTTCGGCAATGGCGCGGTAGACGGCTTGGCGGTCGGCCTCGGGGAAGGCGTTGTCGGTCATGGCCTCTTCGCGGGCAAGTCGAATCGTCGCACCGCCCCTCCCACCGGCTGGTCTGTTAACACTGTCGATGTGGGAGCTGGCTTGCCTGCGATGCCGGCCTCCCGGTGCGGCGCAAACAACGCGGCCACCGCAGCCGGATTCGACGGAAAATAAAAATGCACATAGGACGCGGTCATCCGCCCCTGCCGATACACCGCCTCGGCACCGCGCCCGCCATTGGGGCTCAGGCCACGGGCAATCGGTTGCCACTCGGTGCTGGTCAGGGAGTGATGATAGGTGTGGCCGCGCAGCGTACCTTCCGGCAATTCGACGCTTTGCAGGGCCAGGGCCGCGAGTTTCTTTTGCATCACGGCATCGCCCTGCAACAGGCCAACCAGTTCGGCGCGGGTGCCGTCGACATCGGTCAGCGAGTCGAGCAGGTAGAGCATGCCACCGCACTCGGCGAGCAAGGGTTTGCCGGCCGCGTGGTGGGCACGGATAGCGTCGAGCATCGAGGTGTTTTGCGACAGCGCCTGGTGGTGCAATTCAGGGTAGCCACCAGGCAGATAAAGACTGTCGGCGTCAGGCAATTCGCGGTCATGGATCGGCGAGAAGAAGCTCAATTCGGCGCCCATTGCCCGCAGCAGGTCGAGGCTCGCGCCGTAGGTAAAGGCGAAGGCTTCGTCACGCGCCACGGCGATGCGCACGCCCTTGAGCAATGGCTCGGCGTCGATCACTTGCGGCGCGGCAAAGGTCACCGGTGGCGGCAACGCCACTTCGCAACTGCTGCCCAACGCTTGGGCAGCCGCGTCCAGGCGCGCATCGAGGTCATTCAGTTCGCTGGCCTGCACCAGGCCGAGGTGACGACTGGGTAATTCGATACCGGTCTCGCGGGACAAGGCGCCGTACCAGCGCAGGCCTTCGGTGAGGCTGCCTTCCAGCAATTGCGCATGGCGCAGGGTGCCGACGCGATTGGCCAGTACGCCAGCGAATGGCAAATCCGGCTGATAACGCGCCAAGCCCAGCGCCAAGGCGCCGAACGTCTGCGCCATGGCCGTGCCGTCGATCACACCCAGCACCGGCACGCCGAAGTGTCGGGCCAGGTCGGCGCTGGACGGTGTACCGTCGAACAGGCCCATCACGCCTTCGATCAGGATCAGGTCCGCCTCCCCCGCCGCTTCCCACAGCAGGCGGCGACTTTCCTGTTCGCCGACCATCCACATGTCCAATTGGTAAACCGGCGCACCGCTGGCACGCTCGTGGATCATCGGATCAAGGAAGTCCGGGCCGCATTTGAACACGCGCACCTTGCGCCCCAGGTTGCGGTGCAGCCGCGCCAGTGCGGCGGTGACGGTGGTTTTGCCCTGGCCGGACGCCGGTGCGGCAATCAGGACAGCCGGGCAATGACGGGGCTGATTCAAAGTTCGACGCCCTTCTGTGCCTTGATGCCAGCCTGAAACGCGTGCTTGAGCATGCCCATTTCGGTGACGGTGTCGCCCATTTCGATCAATTCAGGCTTGGCACCCCGACCGGTGACCACCACATGTTGCATCGGCGGGCGGGCTTGCAGGTCGCTGAGAACCTGGTCCAAATCGAGGTAGCCGTGCTTGAGGGCGATGTTCAACTCGTCGAGCACCACCAGGCCGATGGCCGGGTCTTGCAGCAATTCACGGGAAACCGCCCAGGCGGCTTCGGCGGCAGCGATATCGCGCTGGCGGTCCTGGGTCTCCCAAGTGAAACCTTCACCCATCACATGGAAGCGCACTTGCTCGGGGAAGCGGCGGAAGAACAACTCTTCGCCAGTGCTGTTGCGCCCCTTGATGAATTGCACCACGCCGCACTGCATGCCGTGGCCCATGGCCCGGGCCAGCATGCCGAACGCGGAGCTGCTCTTGCCTTTGCCGTTGCCGGTCAATACCAGCAGCAAGCCACATTCGTTGGGGGAGTTGGCGATGCGCTCGTCGATCACGGCTTTTTTGCGCAGCATGCGCGCCAGGTGGCGTTCGTCGCGGTCGGGGGAATCGGTCATGGCAGCTCTCCGTTGGGGCTGGACAAAAACGGCGGGCAGGAAAAAAGATAAAAGACAGCCAAGCATCGCCCACCGTGATGCTGTTGGATGTTTCAGGCCGGTCTCCGGGCTCATGAGTGACGCTTGCTTTTGTCGAGCAGGCAGGCCGACGGCGCGCCTTCCCATATCGCTCTCGATACAGTGGCAAAAGGCGCCGTCTTGACTCATTTACCGTTGCGGGGGCAGCGCCGGAATCGCGGCAGCACTGTGTACAAGTGCGCTCACTCACCGGCTTCCCTGTTTCACTCCGTCGACCCATGGGTCACAGAGCACCTGGAACAAGCGGCGAAGGTTAGTGGGTTGGGGGTGGAGCGTCAATTAAAGCTGGCCTTGCACTTGAACCATCGCACTGCCGCCCTCCTCTACCCTTACAGGTATCAAGGAGAACACCATGCATAAAACCAGACTCGCCCTACTCATCATGATCGCCGGCACCCTCGCCGCCTGTGGTGAGAGCTCCACCCTCCAGGTCTCCGACGGCACCGGCCCCTCGCCCAAGCTGCCGGAACCGAACAAGACGCTGATCCCCACCGTGAATATCGCGCCGGCCATCGGCTGGCCCGAAGGCGCGAAGCCCACCGCCGCCGCTGGCACCCAGGTGGCGGCCTTTGCCGACGGCCTGGACCACCCGCGCTGGCTGTATGTGCTGCCCAATGGTGACGTGCTGGTGGCGGAAACCAACGCGCCGCCCAAGCCGGATGACGCCAAAGGCATTCGTGGCTGGGTCATGGAAAAAGTCATGGGCCGCGCCGGTGCCGGTGTGCCAAGCCCGAATCGCATCACGTTGCTGCGTGACGCCGACCACGATGGCGTCGCGGAAACCCGCACAGTGTTCCTCGAAAATCTCAGTTCACCGTTTGGCATGGCGCTGGTCGGCAACGACCTGTACGTGGCCGACTCGGACAAGTTGCTGCGCTTTCCCTATCAACCGGGTGAAACCGCGATCAAGCAAGCCGGCACCAAGGTCGTCGACCTGCCGGGCGGCAGCATCAACCACCACTGGACCAAGAACGTGGTGGCCAGCAAGGACGGCAGCAAGCTGTACGTCAGCGTCGGCTCCAACAGCAATGTGGGGGAAAACGGCCTCGAAGCGGAAGAGGGTCGGGCAGCGATCTGGGAAGTAGACCGCGCCAGCGGCGAGCACCGCATCTTCGCCTCCGGCCTGCGCAACCCCAACGGCATGGCCTGGGAACCCCAGAGCGGCAAGCTGTGGACGGCGGTGAATGAGCGTGACGAGATCGGCAGCGACCTGGTGCCGGACTACATCACCTCGGTCAAGGATGGCGCCTTCTATGGTTGGCCATTCAGCTACTACGGCCAGCATGTCGATGTGCGCGTTTCACCGCAGAACCTGGACCTGGTGGCCAAGGCAATTGCACCCGACTACGCAGTAGGCCCGCACACGGCGTCCTTGGGGCTGACGTTTGCCGAGGGCAGCAAACTCCCGGCGCAGTTCAGCAACGGCGCATTTATCGGCCAGCATGGTTCGTGGAATCGCAAGCCGCACAGTGGCTACAAGGTGATCTTTGTGCCGTTCGAGGGCGGGCAACCCAAAGGACAGCCGGTCGACGTGCTGACGGGGTTCCTCGACAAGGATGAGAAAGCCATGGGCCGGCCGGTGGGCGTGGTGATTGATCAGCAAGGGGATTTGCTGGTGGCCGATGATGTGGGGAACAAGGTGTGGCGCGTGTCGGCCGCTAAATAAACGGTAGGAGCCGGCTTGCCGGCGATGGCGGCATAAAGGGCCTCATCGCCGGCAAGCCGGCTCCTACACAGCGGTATGTCAGGGGTTGCGCGCCAGGTTTCCTGGCAGCACGCGCTTGGCGCTCAGGTAGGCATTCTGCCAATACGCCTTGGACAGGGTATCCAGCTTGACCGTACCGCCGGTTTGCGGCGCGTGCACGAAGCGGCCCTCGCCCACGTAGATCCCGGCGTGGCTGACCTGGGAACCACCACCGGTGGCGAAGAACAGCAGGTCGCCGGTCTGCAGGTTTTGCTCGCTGACATCCTGCGCGCGCATCACGATCAGTTCGCGGGTGGTACGCGGTAGGGAGATCCCCGCCGCATCGCGGAAGACAAAACCGATCAGGCCGCTGCAATCAAAGCCGGAGTCCGGCGTGTTGCCGCCCCAACGGTAAGGCGTGCCGACCAGGCCCAGCGCGCGGAAGAGCACATCTTCGGCCGCAGGCGAAAAATTCTGGGTGGAATAATTGAACACCGGCTTGGGTTTCACCGCTACAGGAGCGGGAGGCGGTGGACGACTTGCGCAGGCGCTGAGCAGCGCGGCGCAAACAATGAGAATAAGGCGGGCCGAGGTCGACATGTGCAGAACAATCCTGGTCTGGATGCGGCTTTCGCTGCCGAACGCTGAAAACCAGAACGCGCAAGCAAAGCTCGCGCGAACGGATTACAACAATATCCAGGGATTCTAGCGCTTACACGTCAAACTTCAAGTATCACTTTAAGTTTACTTGCTAGCGGTAACCGTAGTCGGGGCCATGGCGAGTGCGCGCTTGGCTTCGATGAAGGTTTTGCTCCAGTAGCTGTCGCCCAGGTTGTCGACTCGAACACCGCCACTGCGACGGCTGCTGGAGTGGATAAACTGGTTATCGCCCAGGTAGATACCGGCATGGCTGACGCGACCACGGCCTGCAGTACTGAAGAAAAGCAGATCACCCGGCTTGAGGTTGTTGCGCGCGACCAACGGTGCATTCACGTTGATCATTTCGCGAGTGGAGCGTGGCAGGTTCATGCCAGCTTCTTCACGAAACAGATAGCCGATGAAGCCGCTGCAGTCGAAACCGGCTTCAGAGGTACCGCCGAAACGGTAACGGGTACCGATCAGGGACATGCCGCGTTCGAGGATGCTGTCGGCCAGAACTGGAAGCTGGTAAGGCTTGCTGCCAGAGAAGTTGGCCAGCTCTTTTTCAGTTGCCACTTCTTCTTCGTAAACAGAAGCAGACTGTGCAGCAACGAATTTTGCCTGATTTTGAACCTGTGTTTTTTGCTGTTCTGCCACCTGCTGAGGGTGGGAGGCGCAACCAAACAACAGGGTAACGAGTGCGAGAGGCACGAGGGGTGCGAAGCGATTTAGCATGGGCACGACCGTGGCTGATATGTAAAGAAGTCGAGACTATGCCCACTATCACATCGATTTGCAAATTCAATCGTGATCTATGTGACTTCTTGTTTGGACTATGACATCTAAGCCCTTAACACCCTGTACCTGCCTTTTGCGTGGCCAAACCGGCTAAAACGCATGTTTTCTGGCGCCTGGAATTTGCCGAAAGCTGCGAAAACAGTGGGCTGGCTACCAGCCGAGGGTTTCTTTCAGGAAGGGGATGGTCAGCTTGCGCTGGGCCTGCAAAGACGCCTGGTCGAGTTGTTCGAGCAAATCGAACAACGCGCTCATGCTGCGCGTGCCACGGGTGAGAATAAAATGCCCGACTTCGTCGGTGAGGTGCAGGCCGCGACGTGAGGCGCGCAGTTGCAAAGCGCGCAATTTGTCTTCGTCGGACAGCGGGCGCATCTGGAAGATCAGCGCCAGGGTCAGCCGCGACTTGAGGTCGGCCAGCTTGATCGGCAGCTCACGTGGCGAAGTCGACGCGGCAATCAGCAGGCGCCGGCCGCTGTCACGCAAGCGGTTGAACAGGTGAAACAATGCTTCTTCCCAGTCCGCCTTGCCGGCAATTGCCTGCAGGTCGTCAAGGCACACCAACTCGTATTGCTCGAGGTGGTCAAAGATGCCGATACCGCGATCCATCAATTCCGCCAACGGCAGGTATACCGCCGGTTCGCCCATCTGCTCGAAACGCAGGCACGCGGCCTGCAACAGGTGGGTACGCCCTACGCCGTGCTTGCCCCATAGATAGATCAGGCTTTCGGTCCACCCGGCGTCGGCTTCGCAAAGCCGCTCGACATAGCCGAGTGCAGCGGCATTGGCGCCTGGGTAGTAGTTGATAAAGGTGGCGTCATCACGCAGACGCACACCCAAGGGCAGCTGAATCGGTTTCATGCTGACTGAACGGCTCCAATCGAACCGTTAGTGGCCTCTGTGTAAAGTTTGCAAAGTTTATACCCGTGACGCCGGGCGCACAATGCAACAGACCCCAAGCAAAATCAAAGGTTTGCGTTAACTTGTTGGATTTGTGCAGATTGTTTGACGGCCCACCTGCACAAATGACAAACCCGGCCTGGGCCGGGTTTGTGAAGAAACGGTTACAGGTCGGGGTCTTCAACCCCCGTATACGCATCCGAATCCTTGTACAGATCATGCACGTGACGCACCAGCACCATGATCACCGCCGCTACCGGCAGCGCCAGCAGGATACCGGTGAAGCCAAACAGCTCACCGCCCGCCAGGATCGCAAAGATCACCGCCACCGGGTGCAGGCCGATCCGATCGCCTACCAGCAACGGCGTCAGCACCATGCCTTCCAGGGCCTGGCCGACCATAAACACCGCCACAATCCCCAGCATCGGGTACAGGTCGCCGCCAAACTGGAACAGCCCCGCCACCAGCGCCGCGCCGATACCAATCACAAACCCCATGTACGGCACGATCGCTGCGAGACCGGCGATCAGGCCGATCAACAGGCCCAACTCCAGGCCGATAGCCATCAGGCCAGCAGCGTAGATGATCCCCAGGGCCAGCATCACCAGCAACTGCCCGCGCACGAATGCCCCGAGCACCTCATGGCATTCTTCAGCCAGCGAGACGATGCGCTCCTCACGGTTGCGCGGCAGCAGGCTGCGGATCTTGGCCATCATGATGTCCCAGTCGCGCAGCAGGTAGAACGCCACTACCGGGATCAGCACCAGGTTGGTCAACCAGCCGATCAGCGCCAGGCTCGACGCTGTTGCCTGGCTGAGGATCACCCCGACGATATCGGTGGTCTGGCCCATGTGTTCGCTGATGGCGGCCTTGACCTTATCGAACTTCCAGAAGCCATCTGCCAGACCCAGTTTGGCCTGGGCCCATGGCATCGCCGTGTGTTGCAACCAATCGAGCATCTGCGGCGCCAACTCATAAAGGCGGAACAGCTGCTTGGCCAGCATCGGCACCAGCACCAACACCAAGGCCGTGATGATCAGGGTAAACAGCGCGAAGACCGCCACCACGCCCCAGGTTCGCGAAAGCCCGGCTTTCTCCAGGCGATCCACCACGGGATCGAACAGGTAGGCCAGCAGCAATGCGACCAGGAACGGCGTCAGGATCGAATGCAGCAAGAACACAAAAACGCACAGCAGGGCAATCCCGCCAAGCCACACCCAACGACGCGTATCCGCCATAAACCACTCCATCTGTCATGTGCTTCTATATAGAAAGAAACTGTTTACCAACGAAAACGCAGCTGCGCCTGAGGCTCGGGTGCCGCAGCCGGCTGGGCACCCTCTGCTACCGGTTGCTGGACCGGCGCCTCGCCCGCAGGAATTTCCTGCAGCTTGGCCAGGCTCAACTGGGTGCGCAATTGATCGGCACTGCCGTTGACGCGATACACAATCCGATTGCCATCCACTAATTGAGGCTGACCACCAAAAGGCTCCAGCAGATGACCCAGCGCGGCATAGCGCTCCAGGGTCATGCCTTGCACTTCGAGCAGTTGCTCAGTGCTCACGCCAGGCTTGACGGCAAACCGCGGGGCCAATTTCTGACTGACCGCCAGCATCACCGCATCGGCCACGGCGCCGGTATCAGCCCCTTGGGCGGTGCCCTGCTCGCTCTTGTCACCCAGCCACAGGCGCCATTTGGCTTGCCATTGGCTGCCTTCCTGGCGCGCATGCACGGCCAGCAAGGCATCGGCGCCGTAGCGCTCGGAGGCGGCGCGCAGTGGCGTGGCGTCGGCGCTTTCCAGATTCGGCGCGGTGGCCACCACCTGCTCATCCAGGTCCCCCAGCGGCAGACGCAACGGCAAGCCACGGTGTTGCGCCGCTCGACGCAGCGCCTGGGCGACGGTTTGGCCATCCCCCACCAGGCTGCTGCCTTCCGTGGAGTCGTTCAGCCACCAGCCGAGGATCGATGGGCGGTTGCTGCCCCAGATTGACAGGCCCGCTTCACGCAGCGCGCGGTCAGTACTCACCGGGTCGAAATCCACTTGCAGGCTTTCCGGCGGGCCGGCGTCGTAGCCGTATTGGCTGATGATTTGTTGCGGGTCTTTGCGCACTGCTGCCAGCCCCGGGCCGTCGGCGGCCTTGGCGTCGCCGGTCAGGCGGATCACCAGGGTCTGCACGGCTCGCTGGGTGGCCTGGTCGCGCTCTTGCGGCGATTGGCTGCTGACAGGTTCAAGTACTTGATAAAGGCCATTGAGGGTTTCGGCATGACTCGCCAGGCTGACCAACGACAAGCAGCCTACAAAGAAGAATTTACACAGACGCATGGAAGATTCCCGAACGACAAATTTAGCGGCTGGAACAGACCGCGTGAACTCGGTTTGGCAAGGCTGTGACCACAGGCACCGGCAAAACATTCACAGGGTCTTGGCAGTTTTTGTACTGTCATAACGATAGCGGGTTAAAGGCTATACCTTAATACGCGCCAAAGCCGAGCCGATTAGCATTTTTTTAACCGGCTTTTTTTGCCTATATGGCCCTGCCCGTCGGCCCGAGGATGGCCGCTGCCCCTCAAGCCTGATAAAATCGCGCGCCTTCGCAGACCGTCAACGGCTGGGGCTTTTACCAAAAGCGCCTGCCCGCTCGGTCGTTACCCCTGAATCCCCCCTAAAGGCCTGGATCATGAGCAAGCAACCCTCCCTGAGCTACAAGGACGCCGGTGTAGACATCGACGCCGGTGAAGCATTGGTCGAACGCATCAAGAGCGTCGCCAAGCGCACTGCGCGCCCCGAAGTCATGGGCGGCCTGGGCGGTTTTGGCGCCCTCTGCGAAATCCCGGCCGGCTACAAGCAGCCTGTCCTGGTATCCGGCACCGACGGTGTCGGCACCAAGCTGCGCCTGGCACTGAACCTGAACAAGCACGACACCATCGGCATCGACCTGGTCGCCATGTGCGTCAACGACCTGGTGGTATGCGGCGCCGAGCCGTTGTTCTTCCTCGACTACTACGCTACCGGCAAGCTGAACGTGGACACCGCTGCACAAGTGGTCACCGGCATCGGCGCTGGCTGCGAACTGTCGGGTTGCTCCCTGGTCGGCGGCGAAACCGCTGAAATGCCAGGCATGTACGAGGGCGAAGACTACGACCTGGCCGGCTTCTGCGTGGGTGTGGTGGAAAAAGCCGAGATCATCGACGGCTCCAAAGTCGCTGCCGGTGACGCCCTGCTGGCCCTGCCATCTTCCGGCCCGCACTCCAACGGTTACTCGCTGATCCGCAAGATCATCGAAGTATCCGGCGCCGAGATCGAGAACACCCAGCTCGACGGCAAGCCGCTGACCGACCTGCTGATGGCACCGACCCGCATCTACGTCAAGCCACTGCTCAAGCTGATCAAGGACACTGGCGCCGTCAAGGCCATGGCCCACATCACCGGTGGCGGCCTGCTGGACAACATCCCGCGCGTGCTGCCAAAAGGCGCCCAGGCCATCGTTGACGTGGCCAGCTGGCAGCGTCCGGCGGTATTCGACTGGCTGCAAGAGAAAGGCAACGTCGACGAAACCGAAATGCACCGCGTGCTGAACTGCGGCGTCGGCATGGTCATCTGCGTGGCTCAGGAGCATGTTGAAACCGCGCTGAACGTCCTGCGTGAAGCCGGCGAGCAGCCTTGGGTCATTGGCCAGATCGCAACCGCTCCGGAAGGCGCGGCCCAGGTTGAACTGAAGAACCTCAAGGCTCATTGATGTCTCAGACCTGTGATGTCGTGGTGCTGCTTTCCGGCACCGGCAGCAACTTGCAGGCCTTGATCGACAGCACGCGCACCGGCGACAGCCCGGTGCGTATCGCTGCGGTGATCTCCAACCGCAGCGACGCCTACGGCCTGCAACGCGCCAGGGACGCAGGTATCGACACCCGCTCCCTGGACCACAAGGCATTCGACGGCCGAGAAGCCTTCGACAGCGCCCTGATCGAACTGATCGACGCCTTCAACCCCAAACTCGTGGTACTCGCCGGCTTCATGCGCATCCTCAGCGCTGATTTCGTGCGGCATTACGAAGGGCGCCTGCTCAACATCCACCCTTCCCTGCTGCCCAAGTACAAAGGCATGCACACGCACCAGCGTGCGCTCGACGCCGGCGACAGCGAGCATGGCTGCAGCGTGCACTTTGTCACCGAGGAACTCGATGGCGGGCCTCTGGTCGTACAGGCAGTGGTTCCGGTAGAGTCTGACGACTCGGCGCAGAGCCTTGCGCAACGGGTTCACACCCAGGAACACAGGATTTACCCGCTGGCGGTTCGCTGGTTTGCCGAGGGGCGGTTGATTCTCGGTGACCAGGGTGCATTATTGGACGGTCAGTTACTTGCGGCCAGCGGCCACTTGATTCGAACCTAGGAGATTTTATGCGTCGCGCCCTGCTCTTCGCTTTTGCGCTGTTCGCCTTGCCTGCCGTGCAAGCAGCAGACCTTCACCCTTTCTCCGTAAGCTACACCGCCGACTGGAAACAGTTGCCCATGAGTGGCTCGGCTGAACGCAGCCTGGCCAAGAATAGCGATGGCTCCTGGACCTTGAACTTCAAGGCTTCCATGATGATCGCCAGCCTGACCGAAACCAGCGTGATCCAGTTTGACAAGGACACCCTGCAACCGAAGAGCTACACCTTCGAACGCGGTGGCCTGGGCAAGGCGAAGAAGATCAACCTGGACTTCGACCAGACCGCGAAGAAAGTCACTGGCTTTGAAAACAAAGACGCCGTCAACGTGGCCCTGCAAAGCGGCATGCTCGACAAGTCGACCTACCAGTTGGCCCTGCAGCGCGACGTGGCTGCCGGTAAAAAGAGCATGAGCTACAACGTGGTCGAAGGCACCGATGTCGACACCTACGACTTCCGTGTGATCGGCCCGGAAAAAGTCCAGACCAAGGTCGGTTCCATTGATGCGATCAAGGTCGAACGCGTGCGTGATCCGACACAAAGCAAGCGTATTACCCAGATGTGGTTTGCCAAGGACCAAGGCGGCATCCTGGTTGCCCTGCGCCAAGTGGAAACCGACGGCAAGGAATACAACATCATGTTGCAGGACGGTACGGTTGACGGTAAGGCTGTCAAAGGTAGCTGATCGGTAGATGGAATAAAGAGCCTCGCAGATGCGGGGCTTTTTTTCGTCTGGAGGTTTTGTGTTGACGCGTCTACCGCTATCGCAGGCAAGCCCATTTGGAATGCATTTCAAAATGTGGGAGCTGGCTTGCCTGCGATAGCGACGGCCCAGTCAATACGAGGCTGACGCCTTACGCCAACATGAAACTTTTGTCATAAATCTCACCCCCCCTGTGCCGCAACATCACGGTTTACGTGGCCTGTAGCACTGTTGCATTTACCGCAATGAATTGTTGTGCAAAAAGTCAGTTTACTTAGCAAGCTAACAAAACATATAACAAAGGCCTGCGACGACTTGCCGCAGATCCACCAGAGATTGGAGCAAGCAGATGACTGTAAAAGTAACTGAACGCGACGACGAACATATGTCCCACGAAGCGCTGGGCCATGGGATTCACATCTGGGATGTACACCAACAAGACCTGTTGGTCGGCATGTTTCACAACGAGAGCGACGCTCATAATTATAAAAACGAGCTCGAAGCCCTTGAGATGAGACGCCAGGCGCAAGGCTCCTGAGACTCTGAAATTCGGCAGGCATCCAGCCCCACACAGCAGCTGGATTGCCTGCACACAAAAACCCCGCCTTTTGAGCGGGGTTTGTTGTTTCTACAGCCTTACCACATCAGATCATCCGGAATCTGGTAGGCCGCGTATGGATCATCCTCGTCCGGCACCTGGCTCTCCGTCAGGATATTGAGCTGCACGATACGCTCCGGTGCACGCTCCTGGATCTTCAGCGCCGCTTCACGCGGGATCACCTCGTAGCCGCCACCGTGGTGCACGATCGCCAAGGAGCCGTTGCTCAGCTTGTTGCGCATCAACGTGTTGACCGACAGGCGCTTGACCTTCTTGTCATCCACGAAGTTGTAGTAGTCCTCGGTGGTCAGCTTGGGCAGGCGCGAGGTCTCGATCAATTGCTTGACCTGAGCTGTGCGGGCCTTGGCCTCGGCTTTTTCCTGCTGCTGACGGTTCAGTTCCTGGTCGCGCTTGACCTTCTCGGCTTGGGCCTCGGCCGCCAGGCGGGCCTGGGTGTCATCCGCCTCGATCTGGCCTTTGTGGACCAGGCGCTGCTGCTTCTGTTTCTCTTTGCCGACCTGCTTGGCCTGCTTTTGGTTGACCAGACCTGCTTTGAGCAACTGGTCGCGAAGGGAAAGGCTCATGGTGCTTACTCACTTAGGCAACTGCTCAACCGCAGCTGGACACATTCTTTTCCTGACGCTTGGCTTCGCCCCACAGGGCGTCCAACGTTTCGAGGGTGCAATCTTCTATGGATTGGTGCGTATCGCGCAATGCCTGTTCGATAAATCGGAAACGTCGTTCGAACTTGGCATTGGCGCCACGCAGCGCGGTTTCCGGGTCGACCTTGAGGTGGCGGGCCAGGTTGACCGCTGCGAACAACAGGTCGCCGACCTCGTCTGCGATGGCCGCCGAGTCGTTGTCCGCCATGGCTTCGAGCACTTCATCCAGTTCTTCGCGCACGTTGTCCACCACCGGCAAGGCAGAAGGCCAGTCGAAACCGACCTGGCTGGCGCGCTTTTGCAATTTGGCGGCTCGGGACAAGGACGGCAGCGCCGTGGGCACATCGTCCAGTAGGGAGAGCTGCTCGGGTGCGTCGGACTTTTCCGCGCGCTCCTCGGCCTTGATCTGCTCCCAACGCTCCTTGACCTGCTCTTCGCTCAACTGCGGGACATCCAGCGGTGCGTACAGCTCGCCAGTGGGGAACACATGGGGATGGCGGCGGATCAGCTTGCGCGTGATGCTGTCGACTACCCCGGCGAATTCGAAGCGCCCCTCTTCCCGCGCCATCTGGCTGTAATACACCACCTGGAACAGCAGGTCGCCCAACTCACCTTGCAGGTGATCGAAGTCGCCGCGCTCGATGGCGTCGGCGACTTCATAGGCTTCTTCCAGGGTGTGCGGGACGATGGTCGCGTAGGTTTGCTTGATGTCCCACGGGCACCCGTATTGCGGGTCCCGCAGGCGATTCATCAGGTGCAGCAGGTCTTCTAGTGAATACATCGGTCTCTTTCCGCTGAAGTGGGAACGCTAGAGATCAAATGTGGGAGCGGGCTTGCTCGCGAAAGCGGTAGGTCAGCCACTGCATCCGGCACTGACAAACCGCATTCGCGAGCAAGCCCGCTCCCACATTTTATTCCGCGTTTATCCAGCTATTCATGGGGTGCGGTTACGGCGTGTCTCGATGATATTCGGCAACTGGGAAATCCGCCCCAGCAACCGTCCCAATGCGTCCAACCCCGGAATCTCGATGGTCAGGGACATCAGCGCGGTGTTGTCCTCTTTATTCGAGCGGGTGTTGACCGCCAGCACGTTGATCCGCTCATTGAGCAGCACTTGCGACACGTCACGCAGCAAACCGGATCGATCGTACGCGCGGATGATGATGTCCACCGGGTAGGTGAGCACCGGCACCGGGCCCCAGCTGACCTGGATGATGCGCTCCGGCTCACGCCCGCCCAGTTGCAGCACCGAGGCGCAATCCTGGCGGTGAATGCTCACGCCACGGCCCTGGGTGATGTAGCCGACAATCGCATCCCCCGGCAGTGGCTGGCAGCAGCCGGCGATTTGCGTGAGCAGGTTGCCCACGCCCTGGATCTGGATATCGCCACGCTTGCCCGGCTTGTAGCCGGTGGCCTTGCGTGGGATCAGCTCCAGTTGTTCGTTGCCGCGCTCTGGCTCCACCAGCTGTTGGGCCAGGTTGACCAGTTGCGCCAGACGCAAATCGCCGGCACCCAGGGCGGCGAACATGTCCTCGGCGATCTTCATGTTGGCCTTTTCGGCCAGCTTGTCGAAGTCCACCTGGGGCAGGCCCAGGCGTGCCAGTTCGCGTTCGAGCAAGGTTTTGCCGGCGGCGACGTTCTGGTCGCGCGCCTGCAATTTGAACCAGTGGACGATCTTCGCCCGCGCCCGCGAGGTGGTGATGTAGCCCAGGTTCGGGTTCAGCCAGTCGCGGCTCGGCGTACCGTGCTTACTGGTGATGATCTCGACCTGCTCACCGGTCTGCAGGCTGTAGTTGAGCGGCACGATGCGCCCGTTGATCTTGGCGCCCCGGCAGTTATGGCCGATCTCAGTGTGCACGCGGTAGGCAAAGTCCAGCGGCGTAGCACCCTTGGGCAAGTCGATGGCGTGACCGTCAGGGGTGAAGATATAGACCCGGTCCGGCTCGATATCCACCCGCAACTGTTCGGCCAGGCCACCGATGTCGCCGAGTTCTTCGTGCCATTCCAGCACTTGGCGCAGCCAGGAGATTTTCTCTTCATACTGGTTGGACCCGGCCTTGACGTCGGTGCCCTTGTAGCGCCAGTGCGCGCAGACACCGAGCTCGGCCTCTTCGTGCATGGCGTGGGTGCGGATCTGCACTTCCAGCACCTTGCCCTCGGGGCCGATCACCGCCGTGTGCAGCGAGCGATAGCCGTTCTCCTTAGGGTTGGCGATGTAGTCATCAAACTCCTTGGGAATGTGCCGCCACAGGGTGTGGACGATACCGAGCGCGGTGTAGCAGTCGCGCATTTCCGGCACCAGCACGCGCACGGCACGCACGTCGTAGATCTGGCTGAACGCCAGGCCCTTGCGCTGCATTTTGCGCCAGATGGAATAAATGTGTTTGGCACGGCCGCTGATGTCGGCTTCGACACCAGTGGCCTGCAACTCGGAGCGCAGTTGGTTCATCACGTCGGCGATGAAGCGCTCGCGGTCGAGCCGGCGCTCGTGCAGCAGCGTGGCAATCTGTTTGTATTGATCGGGTTCGAGGTAGCGGAAGGACAAGTCCTCCAGCTCCCACTTGATATGGCCGATGCCCAGGCGGTGCGCCAGCGGCGCGTAGATGTCAAAGACTTCGCGGGCGACGCGGTTGCGCTTCTCGTCGTCGGCGGTTTTTACCGCACGGATCGCGCAGGTGCGTTCTGCCAGCTTGATCAGGGCGACGCGTACGTCGTCGACCATCGCCACCAGCATCTTGCGCAGGTTCTCGACCTGGCCCTGGGTGCCCAGCACCATGGACTGGCGCGGGCTGAGGCTGGCGCTGATCGCAGCCATGCGCAGCACGCCATCGATCAGCTTGGCCACCACCGAGCCAAAACGCTGGCCAACGGTGGCCAACGGAATATGCCCTTCACGCACGCCGCGATAGAGCACGGCGGCGATCAGCGAATCCTGGTCCAGCTTGAGATCGGCGAGGATCTCGGCGATTTCCAACCCGGTACGAAAGCTTGAAGTGCCTTCGGCCCACAGGTTCTTGGCCGCATTGTCTTGCTGTTCAGACTCACGAGCGAACTCGCAGGCTGCTTTCAAGGCTTCACGGTCCAGTGCCGGGTCGACACTGATGGCATGATCCAGCCATGCCTCGAGATTGATACTGCCGTCGGTGTTGATCGGCTGGTGTGCTCTCACCTGTACCATCTTGCTTACCTTCCCTACGACGCACCTTGGATGCGTCAAAAATCATCGCTGACCTGCTTTACCTTAATAAAGCTTACACACGCTCCCTGGCAGGTCACGGCCTTGGAGAATGCAGGCCAGTCGGATTAAACGGGCATCCTAGCCCGCTTCAAATAACGCCATGGCCTCGACATGCGCGGTTTGCGGAAACATGTCGAGGATCCCGGCACGTTTTAGCCGGTAGCCTTGCTTGACCAACTCAACCGTGTCCCGCGCCAGCGTGGCCGGGTTGCAGGACACATACACCAGACGCTTGGCCTTGAGGGTCGCGAGCTTGCGCACAACCTCCAGGGCACCGTCACGGGGTGGGTCCAAGAGTACCGCAGAAAAGCCCTGTTTGGCCCATTCCGCGTCGGTCAAAGGCTGGGACAAATCGGCCTGAAAAAACTGCGCATTATGCAAATTGTTGCTGACGGCATTCACGGCCGCCCGGTCCACCATGGTCTGCACGCCTTCCACCGCCACCACTTCGCGCACCTGGCGAGCGAGTGGCAAGGCAAAATTGCCCAGGCCGCAAAACAGGTCCAACACCCGCTCATCGGGTTGTGGCGCCAGCCATTCCAGAGCCTGGGCGACCATCGCCGCGTTGACCCCGGCATTGACTTGCACGAAGTCCCCAGGCCGGTAAGCCAGCTCCAGACCCCACTGTTCCAATCGAAAACCCAAGACCGAATCAGCCTCGACCGGTTCCGGTTGGCCCTCGCCATGCAGCCACAATTGCGCGTCATGGAAAGCGCAGAATTCTTTCAACACGTGCAGGTCCGCCTCCGACAACGGCGCCATATGGCGCAGCAATACGGCGATGGACGTCCCACTGAACAGCTCCACGTGCCCCAGGGCCTGAGGTTTGCTCAAGCGCCGCAGCATGTTCGGCAGGCGCTGCATGATCGGTTGCAAGGCCTGTACCAGCACCGGGCATTCGTCGATGGCGACGATGTCCTGGCTGGCCACGGCGCGGAAACCGACTTCCAGATGTTTTGCCTTGGCATCCCAGCGTACGGCCACGCGGGCGCGGCGACGGTAGCCGAACTCTGGCCCACTCAACGGTGCGGCCCACTCTTGCGGTTCGACACCGGCCACACGGGACAGTTGCTCGGCGAGCATGCGCTGTTTCAGGGCAAGTTGTTCGGCGTGGGGCAAGTGCTGCACGCTGCAGCCGCCGCAGCGACCAAAGTGCGCGCACGGCGCCGGACGGCGCAGTTCGCTGGCCTTGAACACGCGGTCGGTGCGCGCCTCGACGATCTTGCCGTGGGTGCCCAACACCCGCGCTTCGACCTCTTCGCCGGCCAGCGCGCCATTCACAAACCAGGTGCGGCCCTCAAAGAACACAATGCCACGGCCATCATTGGCCAGACGCTCGATGATCAAGCGTTGCTTCTTGCCTACAGGTATCTGCGGGGCCCGACTGCCGCCCGTCGGTTGGAAGCGCAGGCCTCTCTCGTGCTTGGCCATCAGTTGGGCGCGTCGAAGATGCCGGTCGACAAGTAACGGTCGCCTCGGTCACAGATGATCGCGACGATCACCGCGTTTTCCACTTCCTTGGACAGGCGCAACATGCCCGCCACGGCGCCACCGGAGGACACGCCGCAGAAGATGCCTTCTTCACGTGCCAGGCGGCGGGTGGTGTCTTCGGCTTCACGCTGGGCCATGTCGATGATGCGGTCCACGCGCGTGGCGTTGTAGATCTTCGGCAGATACTCTTCGGGCCAGCGCCGGATGCCCGGGATGGCCGCGCCTTCCATTGGTTGCAGGCCGACAATCTGGATCGCCGGGTTCTGCTCCTTGAGGTAGCGCGAGTTGCCCATGATGGTACCGGTGGTGCCCATGGAACTGACGAAATGGGTGATGGTGCCCTGGGTCTGGCGCCAGATTTCCGGACCGGTGGTGGTGTAGTGCGCCTCGGGGTTGTCACCATTGGCGAACTGGTCCAGCACCTGGCCACGGCCGTCGGCGGCCATGCGCTCGGCGAGGTCGCGGGCACCTTCCATGCCTTCTTCCTGGGTCACCAGCACCAGCTCCGCGCCGTAGGCAGTCATCGCCGCCTTGCGCTCGGCGCTGCCGTTGTCGGGCATGATCAGCACCATCTTGTAGCCCTTGATCGCCGCGGCCATGGCCAGCGCGATCCCGGTGTTACCGGATGTGGCTTCGATCAGGGTGTCGCCGGGCTTGATCTGCCCGCGCAACTCGGCGCGGGTGATCATCGACAGCGCCGGGCGGTCCTTGACGGAGCCGGCCGGGTTGTTCCCTTCAAGCTTGAGCAACAAGGTATTGCTGGTTTCACCCGCCATGCGTTGCAAGCGGACCAGGGGTGTATTGCCGACGCAATCGGCGATTGTAGGGTACTGCAAGGTCATGGCGTATTCGCAATCCAGACTGCGGGGGCGAACATCATACCGGGAAAGCCTGGCGGGCCATATCACGCAAAGTGCGGTGCTTATGGCTTATAGGAATAAGCAGCGAATCTGTTGCCTGGGAGGACGCTATCGCGGGCAAGCCCGCTCCCACACTAGAAATGCGTGTAGGAGCTGGCTTGCCTGCGATGCCCACGCCTCCGTCAGCCTGCTAGCCAAGCCGCCCGTCGCCATGATTTTTCTGGAAAACCTCTGCCCCCATCGCCGCAATCTGCCCTTCGATCAATGCTTCAAAGGGCTTGAGCAACGGCTCGAATGACCTAGGTGCTTCCAGCACGTGCAAGGCCTGCACGATGGCTTCAACTGTCGACAACGCCCCCGGCCCTGGCGCCTTGCGCAATCGATAGCGGGAAACAGCGCCCTCCGCCAGCGCTACCCGTGGCAACGCTGCCAGCAACGGATTGAGGTGCAGCAACTTGCGCGCCTTGCGCCAAGTGCCGTCCGGCACCACCAGCAACAACGGTTGGTCAGATGGCGCGTAGGCCTGTAACGGTTGCGCGTCGTCCGCCGGAAACAACAGCCGCGCCTGATAACCGGGCAGGTTCAACAACGTCGGCAGATCCTCGAACACTTCCCCCACCACCAGCTGCGCGTTATTCAAACCCAACGCCGCCAGCCTTGCCGTATTAAGCGCGTGGTTGACCTCGCTCGGGTGCTGCAACAGCAACACACGGGTGCGGCTCTCGAGGCTGGGGATCAGCGCGCACAAGCAATGGGTGGCAGGCCGAAGGCAGCGGGGGCATTGGGGTCTGGACATGGTGATTTCAGGCCTGGTTGAGCTGGGCTTTGAGTAGGTCGCGGAAAGTCTGGATCAGTGGTTCACGGCTGCGACCACGGCGCATGATCATCGAGAATGGCGCCTGGTAGCCGAAAGTGGCCGGCAGCAATACGCGCAGATCCCCTTTGTCAGCCCAGGCCTGGGCGTAGTGTTCGGGCAGGTAGCCGATATAGGCGCCAGAAAGCACCAGGATCAGCTGCGCTTCCATACTTTCCACCGTCGCCGCGCTGTGTTTGAAACCGTGGCGCGCCAGTTCAGCCTGGCTCCAGTAGCCGCGACCGACCATGCGTTGCTGGGTGATGACTTGTTCAGGGATACGCCGCTCGTTGAACAGCGGGTGCCGGGTGCTGCAATACAGCCAGTGCTGCTCGCGGTACAGCGGCATGTAGATCAGCCCGCTCATGCGGTTGGAGAAGGCGCCGATGGCCAGGTCGAGGCGGTTGTCCTGCACACCCAGTTGCAGTTCGTAAGGGCTCATCACCGACAAATGCAGGTGCACAGCCGGGTGCTCCAGGCTGTAGGCGCCGATGACTTCGGCGAACGGCAAGGCCTTGTCGCTGACGGTGGAGTCGAGCACGCCGAGCTTGAGGGTGCCGCGCAACTCGCCTTTCAAGGCGGCAGCGTATTGCTCGAAGCTTTCCAGCTCACCCAATAGCCGCAAGGTTTCATGATGGAACAGCTCGCCCTTGCTGGTCAGGCTGAAACCGCCCCGGCCGCGATGGCACAGCACCAGGCCCAAGGCTGATTCCAGTTGGCTCATATACGTGCTGATGGCCGACGTCGACAGGTTGAGTTCGTGCTGGGCATTGGCGAACCCCTGGTGCCGCACGACGCTGACGAAGATGCGCAGGAGTTTCAGGTCGGGCAAGGCATTGGCCATGGGTTCTCCAGAGGCACATACAAAACCTGTGGGAGCTGGCTTGCCTGCGATGCGGACATCTCGGAGCAGCAGGCACACCGAGTTGAGGCCATCGCAGGCAAGCCAGCGACTACAGATGAACCAGGTTCTAGGTAAGGAGTTTACCTCAGGCAATAGTTTAGAAAAATCTGAACTAAGTATTTGCCCCTGCCGATTCTTTCGTTTCTACGTATTTCGCAGAATCGGCCCCTAATAAACAAAACAACGATGAGGCAATCCCGTGGACAAGATTTTCCACCAACCACTGGGCGGCAACGAAATGCCGCGCTTCGCCGGCATCGCCACCATGATGCGTCTTCCCCACCTGCAAACGGCCAAGGGCCTGGATGCCGCCTTTATCGGCGTGCCTCTGGACATCGGCACCTCGCTGCGCGCCGGCACCCGTTTCGGGCCGCGTGAAATCCGCGCCGAATCCGTGATGATCCGCCCCTACAACATGGCCACCGGTGCCGCACCGTTCGACTCGCTGTCGGTCGCGGACATTGGCGACGTGGCGATCAACACCTTCAACCTGCTCGACGCCGTGCGCATCATCGAAGAAGCCTACGACGAGATTCTCGAGCACGACGTGATCCCCCTGACGCTGGGCGGCGACCACACCATCACCCTGCCGATCCTGCGGGCGATCCACAAGAAACACGGCAAGGTCGGGCTGGTGCACATCGATGCCCACGCCGATGTGAACGACCACATGTTCGGCGAGAAAATCGCCCATGGCACCACCTTCCGCCGCGCGGTGGAAGAAGGCTTGCTGGACTGCGACCGGGTGGTGCAGATCGGCCTGCGCGCCCAGGGCTACACCGCCGAAGACTTCAACTGGAGCCGCAAACAGGGCTTCCGTGTGGTCCAGGCCGAAGAATGCTGGCACCACTCCCTCGCGCCGCTGATGGCCGAGGTGCGTGAAAAAGTCGGCGGCGGCCCGGTGTACCTGAGCTTTGACATCGACGGCATCGACCCCGCTTGGGCGCCGGGCACCGGCACCCCGGAAATCGGCGGGCTGACCACCATCCAGGCGATCGAGATCATCCGTGGCTGCCAGGGCCTCGACCTGATTGGTTGCGATCTGGTAGAAGTCTCGCCGCCCTACGACACCACCGGCAACACCTCGCTGCTGGGCGCCAACCTGCTGTACGAAATGCTCTGCGTACTGCCTGGCGTGGCGCACCGCTGATGAGCACCCGCGAGGTGCTGCAAGCCGCTGCCGACCTGGTGGCGGCCTTCGCCCGCAATGACCGCGCCGCCTACTTCGGCGCGTTCACGGCCGACGCCAGCTTTGTGTTCTACACCCTCCCCCAGCCGCTGCTGAGTCGCGATGCCTACCAGGCGTTGTGGGACAACTGGCGCCGGGACGAGGGGTTCGAGGTGCTCTCGTGCACCTCGAGCAACGCCTTTGTCAGCCTGCAGGGTGACGTGGCGATTTTTATTCATGACGTGGCCACCGAGCTGCGCATGAACGGGGAGCAATTCAATAGCCAGGAACGCGAGACCATTGTCTTCAAACGGCAAGGGCTTGGCGCAGAACAACAAGAAGGCCTGTGGCTGGCCTGTCACGAACATTTGTCCGCTATGCCGGAAGGGCTGCCGCCCCCTTAGCCAATGTGATCGGAGCTGATCATGAATAATAAAAACAACGATAAAAGTATTCGAAAGATAGAAACCAACGGGGTCGAACAGATCCCGGACCACGAACGTACCGCCGGCCCCAAGGATCTGTTCCGACTGATCTTCGGCGGTGCCAATACCTTTGCCACCGCAGTGCTGGGCTCCTTTCCGGTGTTGTTCGGCTTGTCGTTCCAGGCCGGCGCCTGGGCGATTGTGCTGGGTGTGCTGGTGGGCGCGCTGATCCTGGCACCCATGGGCCTGTTCGGGCCGATCAATGGCACCAACAACGCGGTGTCATCCGGCGCGCACTTCGGTGTGCACGGGCGAATTGTCGGCTCGTTTCTCTCACTGCTGACCGCCATTGCCTTCTTCTCACTCTCGGTGTGGAGTTCGGGTGATGCGCTGGTGGGCGGTGCGAAACGTCTGATCGGCCTGCCGGAAACTGACCTGACCCTGGGCCTGGCCTATGGCCTGTTCGCCCTGCTCGTCCTCACCGTATGCATCTACGGCTTTCGCTTCATGCTGTGGGTCAACCGCATTGCGGTATGGGCCGCGAGCCTGCTGTTTTTGCTGGGCATCTTCGCCTTCGCGCCGGCGTTCGACAGCCACTTCGCGGGCACTGTAGCCATGGGCCAGGCCGGCTTTTGGGCGGCCTTCATCGGCGCCGCGCTGGTGGCCATGAGCAACCCGATTTCCTTCGGTGCGTTCCTGGGTGACTGGTCGCGCTACATCCCGCGTGAGACGCCAAAAATGCGCATCATGCTGGCGGTGGTGCTGGCGCAAATCGCGACGTTGATCCCGTTTCTTTTCGGCCTGGCCACCGCGACCATCGTGGCGATCAAGGCACCGGACTACATTGCGACCAACAACTATGTGGGCGGTTTGCTGGCGGTGGCGCCGACTTGGTTCTTCCTGCCGGTGTGCCTGATCGCGGTGATCGGCGGCATGTCCACCGGCACCACCTCGCTGTATGGCACCGGGCTGGACATGTCCAGTGTGTTCCCGCGCCTGTTGTCGCGGGTCAAGGCCACGCTGCTGATCGGGGTGATGTCGATTGCCTTCATCTTCATCGGACGTTTCGCCGCCAACCTGGTGCAGAGCGTGTCGACCTTTGCCGTGCTGATCATCACCTGCACCACACCGTGGATGGTGATGATGATCATCGGCTTGATCGTGCGTCGCGGCTTCTACTGCCCGGATGACCTGCAAGTATTCACCCGGGGTGAAACCGGCGGCCGCTACTGGTTCAGCCATGGCTGGAACTGGCGCGGGCTGGGCGCGTGGATCCCGAGTGCGTTGGTGGGCCTGTGCTTCGTCAACCTGCCGGGGCAGTTTGTCGGGCCGCTGGGCAACCTGGCCGATGGGATTGATATCAGCCTGCCGGTGACGCTGGGGCTGGCGTCGGTGGTGTACCTGACGTTGCTGCGGGTGTTCCCGGAACCTGCGGCTGTCTACGGGCCGACGGATCCCCGCAGTAGGCGCATGGATGCGCGCGTTAAACCGGCACTGCAACCCGCCGCCTGATCCTCATAAAAAAGATAATTGGAGACTCGCCGTCATGGCTTTGGATTTATTCGTCGTACTCATCTACGCCGCCGGCATGCTCGTGCTCGGTTATTACGGCATGCGCCGCGCCAAGACCCACGAAGACTACCTGGTAGCCGGGCGCAACCTCGGCCCGTCACTGTACATGGGCACCATGGCCGCCACGGTGTTGGGCGGTGCGTCCACCGTCGGCACCGTGCGACTGGGGTATGTGCACGGTATCTCGGGCTTCTGGCTGTGTGCCGCGCTGGGCATGGGCATCATTGCGCTCAACCTGTTCCTGGCCAAGCCGCTGCTGAAGCTGAAGATCTTCACCGTGACCCAGGTACTGGAAAAACGCTATAACCCCATGACCCGCCAGGCCAGCGCCGTGATCATGCTGGCCTACGCACTGATGATCGGCGTGACCTCGATCCTGGCCATCGGCACCGTGCTGCAAGTGCTGTTCGGCCTGCCGTTCTGGATCTCGGTGTTGCTGGGCGGTGGCGTGGTGGTGGTGTACTCGACCATCGGCGGCATGTGGTCGCTGACCCTCACCGACATCGTGCAATTCGTGATCAAGACCGTTGGCCTGATGTTCATCCTGCTGCCGATCTGCCTGTACCGCGTCGGCGGCTGGGACGAACTGGTGGCCAAGCTGCCGGCATCGAGCTTCAGCTTCACCGCGATCGGCTGGGACACGATCATCACCTACTTCATGATCTACTTCTTCGGCATCCTGATCGGCCAGGACATCTGGCAGCGCGTGTTCACCGCCCGTGACGAAAAAGTCGCCAAGTACGCAGGCACGTTCGCCGGTTTCTACTGCATCCTCTACGGCCTGGCCTGTGCACTGATCGGCATGGCGGCGCATGTCCTGATCCCGGACCTGGATAACGTCAACAATGCGTTTGCCGCTATCGTGAAAGCCTCGCTGCCCGACGGCATTCGTGGCCTGGTGATTGCCGCCGCCCTCGCAGCGATGATGTCCACCGCCAGCGCCGGCCTACTCGCCGCCTCCACCGTACTGACCGAAGACCTGCTGCCGCGCCTGCGTGGCGGCAAACAGTCGAGCCTGGCCATCAACCGCCTGTTCACGATGCTGACCGGCGTTGCCGTGCTGGGAATCGCACTGGTAGTGAGCGATGTGATCAGCGCCCTGACCCTGGCCTACAACCTGTTGGTGGGCGGCATGCTGATCCCGCTGATCGGCGCGATCTTCTGGAAACGCGCGACCACCTCGGGTGCGATTACGTCCATGACCCTGGGCTTTGTGACGGCACTGGTGTTCATGATCAAGGATGGCTTGGACGCGAACACACCGATCTACTACAGCCTGGCGGTAGGGCTGGTGAGTTTTGTGGTGGTGAGTTTGTTGTCGCGCCGGCCAGCGGGTGTGGCGGCCAACGCGGTTTGAGATACAACTGGATTTAGAGCGGTTTCTTCAGCGGGCGCGACGTCGGATGTCGTGCCCGTTTTTTTATTCAGCATTCCGGCTGGCTTCTTCAAACAAATCTCCGCAAGATTTACAGCCAAAATACTGCTCGGTTGTAGGGCATTCGATTTCTCCTGTCGCCCCCGCCCTCACCCGCCAAGTACAGACGTTGCCGCGATACTTCAGTGTGCCTTCAAGGTAACAAGGGGCCCAGTCGTACTCGTCATGCAGCGTGCGTGCGTCAATAGGTTCAGCGCGCTTGAAGAAGGACGCGACTTGTCGCTCATCCAACGTAACGTCGCTAGGTCGACAGCGCTCCGGTTCTTTGGAGTGAAAACCCGAGATAACGATGTTGTCGATATCTGGAGGGAAAGCCGCGCACCCGGCGAGTATTACCCACACGCCAAACAGCCATGACCGTAGGTTCATTGCCACACCGCGCTGCTGGCTTCGCCTGGGTGTTTGTAGGAGATTTGCGGATGCGTGTAGACGTCCTCGGGGGTCAGGCGGAAATGACCATATAACTCCGCCACCAACCACTGCAGAGCTTGATTCTGCATGGCAGTCACCTCCTCGTAACGGGCAGCATCCAGGTGCTTGCCGACCAATTCAATCCCCAAGGAATCCGCGTTCATCGGGTATCGCTCAGGGTAATCCTTGGTGCGCTCATAGCGGTCCAGCGCGCGAATCTGCAACGTCCAGGTGAGCGCCTGGATGGTCTGAATTTTCGCGGTGTCGCACTTGGCCTGATCAGTTGCCAGGCATTTGGAGCGCAAGTAGCGCCCAACGTGGTAACAGCGTTTTTTGAGGCTGGCCGTTTGGTAGATCACACCATTTTTTTCAATGAGAAAATGCGCACCGCTTCCCTTGGCCAGGTAACCGTTGAAGGTGTGTTGGGCGGTTGGGGCGTCCGTCTGATGGACCACCAGCGCGCTCACACTGGGCAAATCCCCGTGCTCGATTGTTTGAAATCGACGGGGTTTAACCCTGTCGGACATCAACATTCCTTCGCTATCAATACTCGACATTCCAATGCCCATTCATCCATGTGAAGGCAAAAATATAGAAGGACGAGCGGGAAAAAGGCACGGACGACGGAATAAGAAGAAGTCTCTGACGATGAGACGCGCAATGACAGGTGATTGCGGGCACTACGAATGAACGACGGCTGCACTCTAATAACAGGGAATAGAACACGCCCTGTTGAATGACCCATGGTGCAGCGCCCGCGCGACGGGATCGCGTGAGCGCTTCAGGGCTTACCTGCGACGTGGACGACGCTGCTCGTCATCTGTGCGAATCGGCACAGGCTGCAGTGGAGGCTCGATCAAGCCCAATGCAACACCCAGATCATGGAGCCAGTTTTGAATTTTCTCTTTCATGGTTGCCCCCTTTGAGGGTAATGCTGGTAGGCGCAAGATCTGTCGCCCTTTCCTACACTGATAGTAGCCCTAAGTCCTACGCATTGCTTGAACGAAACCACAACGAACTATTACTGAATTGATCCAAATCCTGACGGATCGTTCAAGCAATCGCACGTGTGTCTTGCAGGACCTCGGCCTTGCCCTCTTGCTGCAGGTCGATCCATGCGTTGAGGTTAGCGCCGAGCATACCCTTTCGCCACATCAGCCAGGTCGTCGCAGTGGCAAAAGGCCCTGTCAGCGGATGAACGGACACGCTGTCCTTGCCTGGCAGGCTGGCGAGCATGGATTCGGACATCAACGCCACCCCGGATCCGGCGATCACACACGCGAGCATGCCTTGGTAGGATTCGATCTCAATTGCCCGCCCCATGGCCACCCGCTCGTGGGAAAACCAGGTTTCCAGGCGCGTGCGGTAGGCGCAACTGCGGCGAAAGGTAAACACTGAGCGGCCCGCCACATCCTGCGGCCCGCGCACCGGCGGGTGATCGGCTTCGCAGATCAGCACCAGGCGTTCCTCGCACAGGGCCACCCCGTCCAGGGAGGCGATGGTGATGGGGCCGTCCACAAAGGCAGCATCCAGGCGACCGGTAATCAAACCTTCGAGCAACTCGCCGCTGGGCGCCGATTGCACCTGAAGGTTCACCATCGGGTAAGCCTTGTGATAACGCGCCAGCAGCTTCGGCAAATGCACCGCTGCCGTGCTGTACATGCTGCCCAGAACAAAATCACCCGCCGGCTGCCCGCCTTGCACGGCACCGTGGGCTTCGTCGTGCAGCGCCAGCAGACGGGTGCTGTAGTCCAACAACACTTTGCCCGCAGGAGAAAGCTGCAAACGCTGGCGCTCGCGCACGAACAACTCGACACCGAGTTGTTCCTCCATTTGCTTGAGGCGCGTTGACAGGTTGGACGGCACCCGGTGCAAACGGTCAGCCGCTCGCGTGATGGAGCCCTCTTCCGCCACGGCTTGGAAGATGCGCAATTGACTGAACTCCATACCTTTCTCCAAAACAGAACAAGTTACTCACTATTATTCAATTTTACAGAAAGTCAATCGGCTTTAGCCTGAAGGTATTCGTTTACCCGCAGGAAACCAGACCATGTCCCCGTTGATTCGCTTACTTGCCAGCTTTGTCGCCTTGATGATGGCGATGGGCATTGGCCGCTTCGCCCTTACCCCACAAATGCCCCATCTGCTCAGTGAAGGGCAGATCGATCTGACCGGCGCCGGCCTGATTGCCGCCGCCAATTACCTGGGCTACTTCGTCGGGGCGGTGGATTCGATCTTTGCGCGCAGTCATCACCACGTGCGTGGACGCTTGTATGGCGGGTTGTGGCTGTGTGTGCTGCTGACCCTCGCGTCGTACTGGGCCCATGGGTTCTGGCCGCATCTGTTGTTGCGCTTCGGCACCGGGGTCGCGAGTGCCTGGGCCCTGGTGATGATTACCAGCCTGAGCCAACCATTGGCGATTGCCGCCGGGCGCCCGCGCCTGGGCGCACTGGTATTCGCCGGGCCCGGACTGGGGATTCTGCTGACCGGGTTATTGGCGCTCGGCGCCAACCTGCTGGGGCAAAACTCGGCCACCTTGTGGTTGGTGTACGGCGTGGTGGCGCTGGTGATGTTGCTGGCGACTCTGCCGTTCCTGCCCAAGCCGTCTGCCGCCGCGAGCCCCGTAGCTGGCCACTCCGACGCGGGCAGCAATGGCAGCATTGCGCATTTGTGCTGGATCTACGTGTTGTACGGCCTTGGCTATATCATCCCGGCAACGTTCCTGTCGCAGATGGCCAGCGCGCAATTCAAGGGCGCCTGGCAGGCCGACCTGTTCTGGCCGTGTTTTGGCCTGGCAGCGGCAATAGGTGTGGTGGTGGCAACCCTGCGTCGCAAGGATCCAGACACCACTCGCCGGTGGCTGATGACCACCCTGTGGCTGCAAGCAGCCGGGGTGTTTGCCTGCCTGCTGGGCAATGGTTGGGGCTTGGCACTCGGGGTATTGCTGTGTGGCGGGCCGTTCCTGGCGTGCATGCAGTTGGTGATGGCACGCCTGCGGGACGTCGCCCCCCATGGCTACCAACGCAGCACCGGGCTACTGACCGCCAGCTTCGCCATCGGCCAGTTAAGTGGCCCGTTGCTGGCGTCGGTCAGCAGCCACCTGAGCGGCGGCCTGCAACCCGCGCTGGTCGTCGCCGGCGCGGGCTTATTGGTGGCAGGCTCGGTGTTGGTCAGCCGGCAACCATCGGCGCAGGCACACGCACCTGTTCACGCCGTGCCAGCACCAGGAAAAACAGCCCACCCAGGAAGCACCCGGTAAACCAGGCGAAGTTGGCCATGCCCTGCAGCGCCGGGGTGAAGGTGATCGCGACGCCCACCAGCGTCGCGGGCACCAGGGCCTTGACCGCCGTCCAGTTCACGCCGCCGTCGAAGTAGTAACGCCCGCTGGGGCTGTCGTCAAACAGTGCATCCACATCAATCTTCTGTTTTTTGATCAAGTAGAAATCCACCAGTAGGATCCCGAACAGCGGCCCGATGAAAGCTGCGAGGATATCCAGGGTGTAGTGAATCATCAGCGGGTTGTTGAACAGGTTCCACGGGGTGATGAAGACCGACGCCACGGCAGCGATCATCCCGCCCGCGCGCCAGCTGATTTTGCTCGGGGCAACGTTAGCGAAGTCAAACGCCGGCGAAACGAAGTTGGCGACAATATTGATGCCGATGGTTGCGGTGACAAAGGCAAACGCGCCCAGCAATACGGCCATGCTGTTATCGATGCGCGAAACCGTCGCGATCGGGTCATGCAGCATTTCACCGAACACCGGCAAGGTGCCCGAGACAATCACCACCGTCACCAGGGAAAACGCCAGGAAATTCACCGGCAGCCCCCAGAAATTACCGCGTCGCACATCCTGCATGCTGCGGCAGTAGCGGCTGAAGTCGCCGAAATTCAGGGTCGGTCCGGAGAAATACGACACCACCAACGCCGTGGCCACAATTACCTGGCCAAATGCTTGCCAGCCCGACAGCGACTTCTCCGCCAGGGTGAAGCTGATGTTTGACCAACCGGCCTTCCACACGATCCAGCCCGCCAGGGCAAACATCACCGCATACACCACCGGTCCCGCCCAATCGATAAAACGGCGGATGGACTCCATGCCCGCCCAGAACACCGCCGCTTGCAGCACCCACAGGCTGAGGAAACCCAACCAGCCAAGGTAGGACAGGCCTGCAAAATGTGGCTCTGCATACACCGCCATCTGTGGGAAGAAACGCAGCACCACGATGATCAACGCACTCGAGGCCAAGTACGTTTGAATCCCGTACCAGGCCACGGCGATCAAACCGCGAATCACCGCCGGAATATTCGCACCGAACACCCCAAACGCCAGCCGGCAAATCACAGGATAAGGCACCGCTGCCTGCTGGCTGGGCTTGGCCACCAGGTTGGCGATCAACTGCACGATGCAGATACCCACGAGCAAGGCGATCAACACCTGCCAGCTGGCCAGCCCGAGGGCAAACAGGCTGGCAGCAAACACATAGCCGCCAACGCTGTGAACATCACTCATCCAGAAAGCAAAGATGTTGTACCAGTTCCACTTTTGCGGCAGTGGACCCAGGTCCTGGTTATACAGGCGCGGGCTGTAGCCTTTGGGCAATTGTTCTGACATCGCTGGGCTCCTCGAAATACCGGCCTGCGCTACCGTTGCAGGGTGCATACGGGAGGCGGCATGGTTTGTATACGAGATAGTCAGCAGAATGCGTGCCAATTGAGCGCAATCGCTCTGGCACGCCGCTCCAAAGGGTTGGATACAGGTTTATAAGGTGGGGCTACGCTCAGCAACGGTGCATGTACATCCTGTACACAATCAGCGGTGCACTCGTTGTGCACACAGGTAACCCACCGTGCAGCACGCGGCGGTCAGGAACGTGCCCCAGGCCATGTCCATGACCGCAAGCTGGGCCGACCAGCCTTGCAGCGTGGCCCAGTTGCTCAGGTCGTACGTGCCGTAGGCGACCAGGCCGAGCAACGCACCCATTCGGGCCGCACGCTGCCAGCTGGCGCTGGGCAATACCACGAACACCACACAACCGATGACATAGAGGAGATAGAACAACACCGCCGGCAACAGCCGTGGTTGATCGAGCATCAACGGGCCGAGCAGCGATTTATAGGTGGGGCCCATCAAGACGCCGAGCCAGAGGCCGTCGAGGAGCAGAAACGCGAGCAAGGTACCGAGGAAGGCGAACAAGGATTTTTTCGACATGGGTGCAGCCCTTTTATAGGAGCGAGGGGGACGCCTAGCTCCTACAAAAGAGCAAATCGCACTCAGCTTAGTTCAATGCGATCCGCATGAATCACGATCTGGCCTTGCTTATACAGCGCACCGATGGCTTTCTTGAAGTTGCCCTTGCTCACGCCGAACAAGTTACTGATCACCGCCGGATCGCTTTTATCGCTGACCGGCAAGGTGCCGTTGTTTTCGCGCAACTTGGCGAGGATCTTCGAGTTCAGGCTGGAGGCTGCTTCCTGCCCAACCGGTTGCAGGCTCAGGCTGATGTTGCCGTCGGCACGGATCTCTTTGATAAAGCCTTTTTCTTCCTTTCCCGGGCGCAGGAACTTGAACACTTCGTTCTTGTGGATCAGGCCCCAGTGCTTGTTGTTGATGATCGCCTTGAAGCCCATGTCAGTGGCTTCGGCCACCAACAGGTCGACTTCCTGGCCCACCTGGTAGTTGGCGGGGGTCTTGTCCAGGTAGCGATCCAGGCGTGCGGTGGCGGTGATGCGCTTGGTGTGCTTGTCGAGGTAGACGTGCACCACACAGTATTCACCGGCGCTCAACTGGCGTTTTTCTTCCGAATACGGCAGCAGCAAGTCCTTGGGCAAACCCCAGTCGAGAAACACGCCAATACTGTTGACTTCCACCACTTTCAAACTGGCGAATTCACCCACTTGAACTTTGGGCTTCTCAGTGGTGGCGATAAGTTTGTCATCGCTGTCCAGATAAATGAAAACGTTAAGCCAGTCTTCATCTTCACTGGGAATATCCTTGGGGATATACCGATTAGGCAAGAGGATTTCACCGTCTTGCGCACCGTCCAGGTACAAACCAAAGTTAGTGTGTTTAACCACTTGCAAGCTGTTGTAGCGCCCGACTAAAGCCATGTTCAATACCCTCATTACGTGGGCGGCATTCTACCCGAGTTGCGCCTGCCACGCGCGCGCGCCTGAAAAATCGCGGCCTGGCGTGGCTTTCCAATGGCACTGCCCCGCTCGTCCGATCACTGGGCTGAATTTTCCGGCGCTGCCAACCGCCCTCCCTGCCTGTCGTTTCGAGTTAAAACAGCAAGTTAGAGGCTTATTTCAAAAATAAACTTTGGCTATTTTCGACCCCGCAACTTATTACCGGGGGATATTTACCAAGCAATTGTCAAGTATTTCCTGTACGATGCCTGGCCAAGTTAATTTTCTACAGGTTAGTGGCCGCCATGCGCGTAAAAGCATCCAACAGCAAAGCAAAGCCAGCTCCCGCCGTTGAAACCAGCGAGTCGATCAACAGCCAGATTGCGGCATTCCTCAAGTCCGGCGGCGAAATCCAGCAAATTGCCAAGGGCGTCAGTGGCCAGACATTCGGCCCGTCCAAGCAGATCAGCCTGGGTAAAAAGTAATACTGCGCAACACCCCTGGTCCCTAAGCGTCTTGCCTTCAAGGCGCTAGGACTAGAGCCCGAAATACCCTCGCCAGCCATCCCACAACCACGCTAATCGACGAACGGACCTCATCTCCTGGCATTCGCCGGTATGCTTGCACACGTCTAGCACGGGCATCTGCCCGATTTTCCCCGTCACTGCTCCTCGCTTTTCATGGAGTGAAGCATGTTCAAATCCTGCATGTTCCTGGTCGGTGCCCTGGTGGCCAGCCCACTCGCAGAAGCGCAGATTTTCCAGCGCGAATTGGGCGACTTCGACCTGAAATTGGGCACGACCCCCAGTCGCAGCATGGCCCAGGGTCTGGTCAAGCCAACCTCTCCCGGCAGCGACTCGTTCCACGGGGGTCTGGACTTGAGCCACGACAGCGGCCTGTACTTCGGCCAATTCTCACCGAACATGGGCTTGTCCTCGTCCAGCAATCTCGAAGTCGACTCCTACATGGGTTTCAAACATCCCTTCGACCAGACCCTGGGCTACGAAGTGGGCCTGATCCACTACAGCTACCCCAAGCTCAGCCCACTGGACAGCCAGGAGTTCTACGGCGGCTTGAACCTGTTGGGCAATCGCTTCGGTGCGTCCTTCAGCAATGACCCGGATCGCCAGGACAGCACCCTGTTTGCCGACCTGGGCGGCACTCAGCCTTTTGGCATCGGTGTCAGCATGAAATACACCACTCATCAGCTGGGCACCCCGGTCTCGGTGGAAGGCGGCTCCATTCGCACCTTCAGCGACTGGTCGGTGCAATTCTCCCGAGAGTGGAAGGGCGTTGACCTGGATCTTATCTACAGCGACTCGAGCCTCAGCGGCGGGGATTGCTCAGCCTATTCCGGACACAATTCGCAATGCGATGGCCTGTTGACGCTGAAGGCGGTGCGGTCGTTTTATTAATGGGCTGAACTGTCGCACCCGGCACAGGTTCACATGCAATAACCCACATTGTGAAGGACCCGCCCATGCTGCGTCGGCTCAAACTACTGGTGGTATTACTGACCCTGAGCCTGGTGCTCGCTGGCTGTAATCGCGTAGGCCTGGCCTATCGCAACCTGGACGTGATCATTCCCTGGACCCTCAATGACTACCTGGACATGAACGCCGGGCAGAAGAGCTGGTTCAACGATAAACTCAAGGAGCACCTGGCCTGGCACTGCACCACGCAATTGCCGGGCTACCTGGATTGGCTGGACCGACTGCAACAGATGGTCGACGACAATCAGGTCACCGACGCCGCCTTGCAGACCCGCACCGCCGAAGCCAAAACGGCCATCGCCGAAGTCGCCCGCGAAATTACGCCGTCGGCCATCGAATTGTTGCAGGGGCTCGACGATCAGCAGGTCAAGGAAATGAATGAAGCCCTGGCCAAGGACCTGCGCAAACGCCAGGACGACTACCTCAAGCCACCACTGGCCAAGCAGATACAGGAACGCGCCGAGCGCATGAATAAGCGCCTGGATGCATGGATGGGTCCACTGAGCGACAGCCAGAAAAACCGCGTGACGGCCTGGTCCATCAGCCTGGGTGAGCAAAACCAGCAATGGATCGGCAACCGCGCCCATTGGCAGGCGCAATTTATCGACGCCGTAAAACAACGCAAGAGCGCCGACTTCCCGCAGAAAATGCAGCAATTGCTGGTAGACCGGGAAAGTCTATGGACGCCTGAGTACCGCCTCGCCTATGCACAGACAGAAGCCGCAGCGCGCAGCCTGATCGTGGACCTTATGGCGGAAAGTACCGTGCAACAGCGCCTGAAACTGACGCAGAAAATCGACGGTGTACGCAGCGACTTCAAGGCACTTAAATGCCTCAAGGCCGCCGCACTGTAACGCAATGGATCAGGCAATCTGAGCCTTGGAAGCCACCTCGGCAAAGGTCGCCGGATCCAGCGCATCCGCCTGCTCATCGAGCACCTGGCGCGGGTGATCATTGCCCGGAATCGAGCTGTCGATCAGCGCCAGCAACTGCGCACCCAGCGCCGTCAGGATGAAATTCTCGCCATTACCGCCCTCTTCCTCGGGGCGCGATTCAATAAAACCACGCTTGAACAACAGCGCTTCATAATCTGCCGCCGTCTTCTTGAGTGCGTCCAGGTTGCCGGTGGACTCGCCCGCCGTGGCCTTCTCGGCCGCTTCCTGCTCGGCGTATTTGCGCGGGGCGAAGCTGCCCTCGCCGTTCTGCACTTCATGCAGCAGACGTTCGATCAGATCCCAGTTGTAAGTCGTCATCCTGATTCCTCCTGCAGGCTGGTGGAAAGTAGCCCGTCAAGGTTGTGACAGGCCGCGTCAGTAGCCGTTCAGCCTAATAGACAGACGTCATTTCTCTGAACTTTCCAGACGTTCGCGGCCTCAACAGCACATAACCGCCAAGGAGGTCTACCATGAAAACCCTGATGAACCTGGCCATCGCCGCCGCGTTGTTGAGCGCGCTGCCCGCCTGGGCCTGCACACCCGACGAGGCCACAACCAAGCGCGAGCAATTGGCCCAGGAAGTGGCCAAGTTGACTGAACAGAACCCGAACAAGGCCAAGGAGATGAACAACGAGCTCCAGAAGATGGACCTGGATACGGAAAGCGCTGAGTTCCCCGACAAATGTCAGCTCATCGACGCCCGCCTCAAGGAACTCAAGGAAGCCGCGGCCAAAACTCAAAACTGATGGCAAAAAAAACCGGACAATCGTCCGGTTTTTTTACATCACCCGAGCCTTATTCCGCAGCAGGTGCTTCTGGCTTGCGGCGCTTGAGTGGTGCCATGCCATCCTTGCTGACGAGCGACAGGTTGTCAGTCTTCGGGCGGTTGGCGATCTTGCGCTTGGTCGGCGACTTGGCACCGGTCTTCTTCTTGTCGCCCTTGGCGTCAGTCTTTTTCTTCTTCACGCCAACGGCTTTGCCCGACGCCTTGACCTTCTTCGGCCCGGTGTAGGTGCCTTTGACTTCCTTGATAGTGCGACGCTCGAACGACTGCTTGAGGTAGCGCTCGATGCTCGACATCAGGTTCCAGTCACCGTGGCAGATCAGCGAGATAGCCAGGCCATCGTTGCCGGCACGCCCGGTACGACCGATACGGTGCACGTATTCGTCACCGCTGCGGGGCATGTCGAAGTTGATCACCAGGTCCAGGCCGTCCACGTCCAGGCCGCGCGCGGCAACGTCGGTGGCAACGAGGATCTTCACACCGCCCGCCTTGAGGCGGTCGATGGCCAGCTTGCGGTCCTTCTGGTCTTTCTCGCCGTGCAGCACGAACGCCTTGTATTCCTGGGCTACCAGACGGCCGTAGATGCGATCAGCGGCGGCGCGGGTGTTGGTGAACACGATGGCCTTCTGATAGGTCTCGTTGGCCAGCAGCCAGTTGAGGATCTGCTCTTTGTGCACATTGTGGTCAGCGGTGACGATCTGCTGGCGCGTGGTTGCGTTCAGGTCGCTGACATTGTTGACCTGCAGGTGCTCAGGGTTGTTCAGCACCTTGGCGACCATGTCGCGCAGGGTCGAACCACCGGTGGTGGCGGAGAACAGCATGGTCTGCTGGCGATTGACGCATTCGCCGACCAGGCGCTGCACGTCGTCGGCAAAGCCCATGTCGAGCATGCGGTCGGCTTCGTCCAGCACCAGCACTTCGACTTCCTTGAGGTCGAGGTTGCCAGCGTTGAGTTGCTCGATCATGCGACCCGGCGTGCCGATCAGGATGTCCGGGACCTTGCGCAGCATGGCGGCCTGGACCTTGAAGTCTTCACCGCCGGTGATGATGCCGGACTTGATGAAGGTGAACTGCGAGAAGCGCTCGACTTCCTTCAGGGTCTGCTGGGCCAGCTCGCGGGTCGGCAGCAGGATCAGGGTCTTGATGCTGACGCGAACCTTGGCCGGGCCGATCAGGCGGTTCAGCACAGGCAGGACGAAAGCAGCGGTCTTGCCGCTACCGGTTTGAGCCGTCACCCGCAGGTCACGCCCTTCGAGCGCGAGCGGGATGGCCGCTGCTTGCACAGGCGTAGGCTCGACAAATTTAAGCTCGGCCACGGCTTTGAGCAGGCGTTCGTGCAGGGCGAATTGGGAAAACACGGGTGCTACCTCGAAGAAATACAAAAAATCAGCTGCATAGGGTACCGGTTTCGGGCGTCCAAACCGAGTTTCTTTACGCGAACGGTGCTATTGAACCGCTTTTTTGTCAGGACATTTGTCCATGACGTCAACTTTGATGCACTTAAATGCTCTAATCGCCCCGTCTTGTCCCACAGAAGAATCGGTTTCACCCATGGATATCAAACAGCTCTGGCTCAACGCCCAGGACCTCTGGGGCGCCCTCGATGAACACCCGCTGCTGCATGCCAGCCTCGGCTTGCTGGTGTTGCTGGTGGTTGCCCTGTTGCTCGGGCGCGTGGCGCGCTACCTCATCCTCCACGCCGTCAAACTGCTCGGCCGGCAACCGGCGCTGCACTGGCTCAATGACCTGCGGCACAACAAAGTCTTCCATCGCCTGGCGCAGATGACGCCATCCCTGGTGATCCAGTTCGGCTTGTACCTGGTGCCGGACCTGAGCAAGACCGCCATCCTGTTCATCGGCAACGTGGCCCTTGCGCTGACCATTCTGTTCCTGGTTCTGGCCATGAGCGCCCTGCTCAGCGCCCTGCTCGACATCTACGCCCGTACCGAACATGCCCGCACCCGCTCGATCAAGGGCTACGTGCAGTTGGCGAAGATGGTGCTGTTCGTGTTTGGCGCGATCATCATCGTCGCCACCCTGATCGATCGCTCGCCCCTGTTGCTGCTGTCAGGCCTGGGTGCGATGTCGGCGGTGATCCTGTTGGTGTACAAGGACACCCTGCTGTCGTTCGTCGCCAGCGTGCAGTTGACCAGCAACGACATGTTGCGGGTCGGCGACTGGATCGAAATGCCCCAGGTCGGCGCCGACGGTGACGTGGTGGACATCACGCTGCACACGGTCAAGGTGCAGAACTTCGACAAGACCATTGTCTCCATCCCCACCTGGCGGCTGATGTCCGAGTCGTTCAAGAACTGGCGCGGCATGCAGGCCTCCGGCGGGCGCCGCATCAAGCGCAGCCTCTACATCGACGCCAGCGGTGTGCGCTTCCTGCGCGACGACGAAGAACTGCGCATGACCCAGGTGCACCTGCTCACCGACTACATCGGGCGCAAGCAGGCCGAGCTTAAAGCCTGGAATGAAGCCCAGGGCCACAGCGCACAGTTGTCGGCCAACCGCCGCCGCATGACCAACCTTGGCACCTTCCGCGCCTATGCCCTGGCTTATCTGAAAAGCCACCCGGACATCCAGCCAAACATGACCTGCATGGTGCGCCAGATGCAGACCACCGCCCAGGGCGTGCCGCTGGAGATCTACTGCTTTACCCGTACCACGGCGTGGGCGGATTACGAGCGGATCCAGGGGGATATTTTTGATTATCTGCTGGCGGTATTGCCGGAGTTTGGCTTGAGCTTGTATCAGCAGCCAAGTGGCAATGATTTAAGGGCTGGGATGCTACCGGCCTTGCTCGGCGCCAGTCATTTGCCGACGCAGGAAAACAAATCTGCCTGACACCAGTCCCCCTGTGGGAGTGGGCTTGTGTGGGAGCGGGCTTGCTCGCGAAAGCGGTGTTTCAGCTAGTCAATCTGGTACTGATACACCGCATTCGCGAGCAAGACCGCTCCCACAGATGGTTCAGCGCAGGATCGGCTGTTTGCGCACACCCAATCGACTGATCCACACCGCCCCCACAATCACCAACCCACCCAAGGCCAAACGGCCCAGCGGTTCATGCTGGTTCCAGATCAGCAAGTTGAGCAGCAAGCCCACCGGCACATGCAGGTTGTTCATCACCGCCAGGGTGCCGCCCTGGACCAGGCAGGCGCCCTTGTTCCACCAGTACATGCCCAGCGCCGTACTGACGAGCCCGAGGAACACCAGCACGCCCCATTGCAGCGGCGCGTCGGGCAAGTAGTTGGCTTTGCCGAACAGCAGGAACGCCGGCAACACCACCAACAACGCGCCCACATAGAAGTAACCAAAGCGCCGGTAGTGCGGCAGGTCACTGGGGTAGCGCGCCACCAGGTGCTTGTACATCACCTGCCCGGCGGCATAGGTGAAGTTGGCCAGTTGCAGCAGCAGGAAGCCCCCAAGGAAGTGCGGGGTGATCTGGTCAAAGCGGATCACCGCCGCGCCCGCCACCGCCACCAGCGCGGCGATCAGCGCCCAGGGGTTGAAGCGACGGTTGAGGGCATCTTCGATCAAGGTCACGTGCAGTGGCGTGAGGATGGTGAACAGCAGCACCTCCGGCACCGTGAGCACACGAAAGCTCAAGTACAGGCACACGTAGGTCACGCCAAACTGCAACGCGCCGATCACCAGCATGCCGCGCATGAAGGCCGGCTCCACCGAGCGCCAGCGGGTCAACGGAATGAAGACCAGCCCGGCGAGCAACACGCGCACCAGCACGGCGAAGTAGCTGTCGACGTGACCGGCGAGGTATTCGCCGATCAAGCTGAAGGAAAATGCCTGAATCAGGGTGACAACCAGTAAGTAGCCCATGCGCGCCTCGTTTTGAATGGGCGGGACATTAAAGGTTTTCGGCGGTTGAAGAAACTCGGGGCAAAAAAAACCCGACCTCGCTAAAGCGTCAGTCGGGCAGGAGCACTCAGGAGCAAAAGTGCAAAGGGAGGTCTGTTACGCGTACTTGAAGGGTTTGCGTGGGGCTAGATAAACATCGCGGGATTATCTGGCGATTAAAGGATCAGGCAACCTGTGCCAGCAACGCCTTGGCGTGGTTGATGCCCTTTTCCTGGAAGTCTGCGCTCAGGTTCACCCCTTCGGCGTGAATGAAAGTGACGTCATGAATGCCGATAAAGGCCATGACCTGACGCAGGTACGGTTCCTGGTGATCGGAGCTCGCTCCGGTATGGATACCGCCGCGCGCAGTGAGCACGATAGCGCGCTTACCGGTGAGCAAACCTTGTGGCCCGGTGGCGGTGTACTTGAAGGTCACACCGGCCCGCAACACGTGGTCCAGCCAGGCTTTGAGGGTGCTTGGGATGGCGAAGTTGTACATCGGCGCGGCCATTACCAGTACGTCGGCGGCCAGCAGTTCGTGGGTCAATTCGTCGGAGCGATCCAGGGAGACTTGCTCCTGTTCATTGCGCTGATCCGCAGGCTTCATCCAACCGCCCAGCAAGTTGGCGTCCAGGTGCGGGACCGGGTTGAGGGCGACGTCACGCACGGTGATCTGATCGGCTGGATGGGTGGCCTGCCATTGGCTGATGAACTGCTGGGTCAGTTCGCGGGAAATCGAATCCTGCTGGCGGGCACTGCTTTCGATGATCAGAACATTGGACATGGCTATGTAGGCTCCATCTGTAATTGCTGTAAGTCGATGGAGTGAAGAGTAGACAGAGCCAATTCGATAAAAAAGCGCAAAAAACTGCTATAACCGATCTATAAATTTGTTTATAAGCGGAGCATGCTCCGCTGTCGGTTACTTCGGCGTGCAGGCCAGGGCGATCCGCATCTTGATAATCGCGCGGTTGAACTTGACCGTGGTGTTCGTGCTTTTGCCTGCAGGCACCGTGACCGTTCTGCGACGCGGCGATTCCGGACCGTTGGTGAAGGTTACCGAGCAGACGGCATCCTGGGTGCCGTAGTTATTCAGTTGGATCGAACTGATATCGCCGTCCACGTCGGAGGCGGTGTAATCGATGCTGACACCGTCGATCTTTTTGGTCACGTCGATGGGGTAGGCAAACGCGCTCATCGGCAGCAGCGCCAGCAACACACAACAGAATTTTCTCATTCGACAGTCTCCAATAAGGACTGTCAGCTTAGGACAAGAGGAACCCATCTTGAAAGCGCCCCGCGTTACCCTCGATCAATGGCGCACGCTGCAAGCCGTGGTCGACCATGGCGGCTTCGCCCAGGCGGCTGAAGCGCTGCACCGTTCACAGTCCTCGGTGAGCTACACCGTGGCCCGCATGCAAGACCAGCTCGGCGTGCCGCTGTTACGCATCGATGGGCGCAAGGCAGTGCTCACCGACGCCGGTGAAGTGCTGTTGCGCCGCTCCCGGCAACTGGTGAAAAACGCCAGCCAGCTGGAAGACCTCGCCCACCATATGGAACAGGGCTGGGAAGCCGAGGTGCGCCTGGTGGTAGACGCGGCCTACCCGAATGCGCGCCTGGTGCGGGCGCTTACCGCGTTCATGCCGCAAAGTCGCGGTTGCCGCGTACGCCTGCGTGAAGAGGTGTTGTCCGGCGTCGAGGAATTGTTACTCGATGGCATGGCTGACCTGGCCATCAGCGGCTTCATCATCCCCGGCTACCTGGGTACGGAAATGAGCGATGTGGAATTCGTCGCCGTGGCCCATCCCGACCACGCGCTGCATCGCCTTAACCGCGAACTGAGCTTCCAGGACCTGGAAAGCCAGATGCAGGTGGTGATTCGCGATTCCGGCCGCCAGCAACCGCGGGATGTGGGCTGGCTCGGCGCCGAGCAGCGCTGGACTGTCGGCAGTCTCGCCACCGCCGCCACGTTCGTCAGCAGCGGCCTGGGCTTTGCCTGGTTGCCCCGCCACCTGATCGAACGCGAACTCAGGGAGGGCCTGCTCAAACAGCTCCCGCTGGAAAAAGGCGGAAGCCGCAACCCTACGTTTTACCTGTACTCGAACAAAGACAAGCCGCTGGGCCCGGCGACGCAGATCCTCGTGGAACTGCTGCGCACCTTTGACACCGCCCCGTTGGACGCGCCTTTCGCCGCCCCCCAGCAAGCCTGAAACGGAGTTCATGCATGGCCTGGTTCGACCATGAAGGATGCAGCCTGCACTACGAGGAATACGGCCACGGCACGCCGCTGATCCTGATCCACGGCCTGGGCTCCAGTTGCCAGGACTGGGAGCTGCAGGTGCCCGTGCTGGCAAGGCATTACCGCCTGATCGTAGTGGACGTGCGTGGCCATGGCCGCTCGGACAAACCGCGCGAACGCTACAGCATCCAGGGCTTCACCTTTGATCTGCTCGCGCTGATCGAACACCTGGCCCTGCCACCCGCCCATGTGGTGGGTTTGTCCATGGGCGGCATGATCGCCTTCCAGCTGGCGGTGGATGAACCCGCGCTCGTCAAGAGCCTGTGCATCGTCAACAGTGCCCCGCAGGTGAAGGTGCGCAGTGCCGATGATTACTGGCAATGGGCCAAACGCTGGAGCCTGGCACGCATGCTCAGCTTGAACACCATCGGTAAGGCCTTGGGCGACCGCTTGTTCCCCAAGCCACACCAGGCCGACCTGCGCCGCAAGATGGCCGAACGCTGGGCAAAGAACGACAAACGTGCTTATCTCGCCAGCTTCGATGCGATTGTGGGCTGGGGCGTGCAGGAACGACTTTCCAGGATCACCTGTCCAACCCTGGTCATCAGCGCCGACCACGACTACACCCCCGTGGCGCAAAAAGAAAACTATGTAAAACTGCTCCCCGATGCGCGACTGGTGGTGATCGAAGATTCCCGCCATGCCACGCCCTTGGACCAACCCGAAGTCTTTAACGCAACCCTGCTCGAATTTCTAAAGACAGTCGAAACCACTACCCAGGATCACTGACCCATGCTGAAAAAAATCGCCTTCTTTGCCGGTTCTGTTTTGTTCGCTGCCAACCTGATGGCGGCTGAACCCGCCAAGGCGCCTCACGTCCTGATCACGACTACCAACGGCGACATCGAGATCGAACTGGACCCGGTCAAGGCGCCGATCAGCACCAAGAACTTCCTGGCCTATGTCGACAGCGGCTTCTACACCAATACGATTTTCCACCGCGTCATCCCAGGCTTCATGATCCAGGGCGGCGGCTTCACCCAGGCGATGACCCAAAAGCCGACCAAGGACCCGATCAAGAACGAAGCCAGCAACGGTCTGCATAACGTACGTGGCACCTTGTCCATGGCGCGTACCAACGACCCGAATTCGGCCACCAGCCAATTCTTCATCAACGTCGCCGACAATGCCTTCCTCGACCCGGGCCGCGATGCCGGTTACGCCGTGTTCGCCAAGGTGGTCAAGGGCATGGACGTGGTGGATGTGATCGTCAATTCGCAGACCACTACCAAGCAGGGCATGCAGAACGTGCCAATCGATCCTGTGTACATCAAGTCGGCCAAGCGCATCGATTGAGGTAGCAGGTAGTTCCGCGCGCAGCCCACAAGGCCGCGCGCGCATTTGAAAGGAGAGCCCGCCCCGCGGGTGTCATACCTAATGCTCTATCGTCGTTTTGAACAACTGATCGATATTTTCCGCGACGCCCCCAGCGCCGCCCCGCCCGATAAAGTCCTGCCCTTCTACCTCTACTACCTGCGCCAGGTGTGGCCGCATTTTGCTGCCTTGCTGGTGGTCGGCCTGATCGGTGCACTCATTGAAGTGGCGCTGTTCAGCTACCTGAGCCGCATCATCGACCTGGCCCAGGGCACGCCGCCCGCGAATTTCTTCCAGTTGCACAGCACCGAGCTGATCTGGATGGCCGTGGTCGCCCTGCTGTTGCGCCCGATCTTCGGCGCCCTGCATGACCTGCTGGTGCATCAGACCATCAGCCCCGGCATGACCAGCCTGATCCGTTGGCAGAACCACAGCTACGTGCTCAAGCAGAGCCTGAATTTCTTCCAGAATGACTTCGCCGGGCGTATTGCCCAGCGCATCATGCAAACCGGCAACTCCCTGCGCGACTCGGCGGTCGCCGCAGTGGATGCAATCTGGCACGTGGCGATCTACGCCATCAGTTCCCTGGTGCTGTTTGCCGAGGCCGACTGGCGCCTGATGATCCCGCTGGTGACCTGGATCATCAGCTACAGCCTGGCACTGCGCTATTTCGTGCCACGGGTGAAGGAGCGCTCGGTGATCTCTTCCGAGGCACGCTCCAAGCTGATGGGCCGTATCGTCGACGGCTACACCAACATCACCACCTTGAAGCTGTTCGCCCATACCCAGTACGAGCAGGAATACGCCAAGGAAGCGATTATCGAGCAGACCGAAAAAACCCAGCTGGCCAGCCGTGTGGTCACCAGCATGGACATCGTGATCACCACCATGAACGGCCTGCTGATCGTCACCACCACCGGCCTGGCCCTGTGGCTATGGACGCAGTCGCTGATCTCGGTGGGTGCGATTGCCCTGGCCACCGGCCTGGTGATCCGTATCGTCAACATGTCCGGCTGGATCATGTGGGTGGTCAACGGTATTTTCGAAAACATCGGCCAGGTGCAGGACGGCCTGAAAACCATCGCCCAGCCGCTGGCGGTGATCGACCGCGACAATGCCCCGCGCCTGAGCGTGCCCCACGGTGAAGTACGCTTCGAGCAGGTGGATTTCCACTATGGCAAGAAGAGCGGGATCATTGGCGGCCTGAACCTTGAGATCAAGGCCGGTGAGAAGATCGGCCTGATCGGTCCGTCCGGTGCGGGCAAGTCGACCCTGGTCAACCTGCTGCTGCGACTCTATGACCTGCAAGGCGGGCGCATCCTGATCGACGGCCAGAACATCGCCGAGGTCGCCCAGGAAACCCTGCGCGAACAGATCGGCATGATCACCCAGGACACGTCCCTGCTGCACCGCTCGATCCGCGACAACCTGCTGTACGGCAAGCCCGACGCCACTGACGCAGAGCTTTGGGCCGCGGTGCACAAGGCGCGTGCCGATGAGTTCATCCCATTGCTGTCGGACGCTGAAGGCCGCACCGGGCTGGACGCACACGTGGGTGAGCGCGGGGTGAAACTCTCAGGCGGGCAGCGTCAACGTATCGCCATCGCCCGCGTGCTGCTCAAGGACGCGCCGATCCTGATCATGGACGAAGCCACCTCCGCGCTGGACTCGGAAGTGGAAGCGGCGATCCAGGAAAGCCTGGAAACCCTGATGCAGGGCAAGACGGTGATCGCGATTGCGCACCGGTTGTCGACCATTGCGCGGATGGACCGCTTGGTGGTGCTGGAGAAAGGTCAGATTGCCGAGAGCGGCAGCCACGCCGAGTTGCTGGCCCATGGCGGGCTGTACGCGCGGTTGTGGCAGCATCAGACCGGAGGCTTTGTCGGCATCGATTGAAACAATACCGCTGCTACAGGTTAAAACGGCGCCAGCCCTCTATTTCAAAGGGCTGGCGCTTTTTTTTTGCGCCTGGATTTGTGCCACAACCCTGCTGTAATCAGTGCAGTGCCCAGACGGGCGCTGAAGTAAATCTGCAGGGAGCATCACTGATTTACTGATTGGGTAGAGCGATCTATCAAGGACGGGTTGCATGTCTTTGTTCAAGCGTTCAATCACAGAGGGTTTAGGTACGTTTTGGCTGGTGTTGGGCGGGTGCGGGAGTGCGGTGTTGGCCGCAGCGTTTCCCGCAGTCGGGATCGGGTTGCTGGGCGTGGCCCTGGCGTTCGGGCTCACGGTGCTGACCATGGCGTTCGCCATCGGGCATATCAGCGGATGTCACCTCAACCCGGCGGTATCGGTGGGGCTGGTGGTGGGCGGAAGGTTTCCGGCCCGGGAGTTACCGGCGTACATCGTGGCGCAGGTGATCGGTGGCACCGTGGCCGCTGCGCTGTTGTATTTCATTGCCAGCGGCAAACCGGGGTTCGAACTGGCGTCGGGCCTTGCGTCCAACGGCTATGGCGAGCATTCCCCCGGCGGTTATTCAATGGCGGCGGGGTTTGTGAGTGAGTTGGTAATGACCGCCATGTTCGTGGTGATCATCCTCGGCGCCACCGACCGCCGTGCCCCAGCGGGCCTTGCGCCCATCGCCATCGGCCTGGCGCTGACACTTATCCACCTGATCTCCATCCCCGTCACCAACACGTCGGTCAACCCGGCCCGCAGCACGGGCCCGGCCTTGATCGTCGGCGGGTGGGCGATCCAGCAATTGTGGCTGTTCTGGCTCGCGCCAATCCTCGGCGCGGTAATCGGCGGTGTGACCTACCGCTGGCTGGGCAAGGAGGCGCCGGGCTGACGCAACAGGGGTTCAGCCCTGCCGATAAGGCAGGGCTGCCCATTTCGGGCGGCCTTTCACCCTTGATGGGCCTGCATGTACTGGCGCAATAGCTGGTTGATTCGCGTCTGGTAACCAGATCCTTGACCTTTGAACCACTCCAGTACATCAGCATCCAGTCGAATAGTGACCGCCTGCTTTACTGGAACACGTAACTCAGCACGCCGGAAAAAATCGGCATCCAGCTCAGGAATATCGCTGGTATCGATCTCTCTATCATTCATTTTGGCCAAGCGCTCCCAATCAGTTTTCGATGTTTGCGTCATAATATTTGGCCTCCTTCTTGGTTGCTTTTCGGGCGGAGATGATACGGATCACATCACCACGTCGCTCGGTGTATACGACCACACCCACTAACAATTTGATCCAGCCAATACTAATCCAACGCTCCTCGCCATAATCCGCTCGATCATCGCGTAAGGCCAGCATTGGGTGCCTAAAGATATCTGGGACGTCATTGAAATCTATGCCGTGCTTAACAATATTGGCTTTATTTTTGGATTCATCCCACTCAAATAACATGGCATATCCTGTATTTACTTTTGTACATACAGGATAGCGATATCACTCATTCTAGAAAACGCTACCAGACCAGCGGTCTCAGCCCTGCCGATAAGGCAGGGCTGCCCTCGCCTCCTCGGCATACGCCACGATCCCCACCCGCTCGCGCTCGAGGAAATCTTCCACGGCGTTCTTCAGTCCCGGATGGCGCAAGTAGTGCCAGGACCGCGTGATCACCGGTTCAAACCCGCGAATCAATTTGTGCTCGCCCTGTGCCCCCGCGTCGAAGCGTTGCAGGCCGTGGGCGATGGCGTAGTCCATGCCCTGGTAGAAGCAGGTTTCGAAGTGCAGGCGATCGAACTCTGCCAGGCAGCCCCAGTAGCGGCCGTAGAAGCTGTCGCCGCCGATCAGGCTGAAGGCCATGGCCACCGGGCGTGGGCCTTGTTTGGCCAGCACCACGCGGATCGCTTCGGGCATGCGCTCGGCCAGCAGGCTGAAAAACGCGCGGGTCAGGTAGGGCGACTGGCGGCGCACGGCGTAGGTGTTGGCGTAGCAGGCGTAGACAAAATCCCACTGGGCTTCGCTCAATTCATGGCCTTGCAGCCACTCGAAATCGATGCCCTGCCCCGCCACTTGTTCACGCTCTTTGCGCATCTGCTTGCGCTTGCGTGAACTCAATGCATCGAGGAAGTCCTGGAAGTCGCGGTAACCACGGTTCTGCCAGTGAAACTGACAACCCAGGCGCTGCAACCAGCCCGGTTGCTGGGCCAATGCAGCATCGGCCAGGTCATCGGTGAAGTTGATATGCGCGCTGGAAAGCCCTTCGATTTCCAGGTAACCCGGCAGGCTCTTGAGCAGCTCCAAGCCCTCATCGGCACTGGCGGCCAACAGGCGCGGCCCACTGACAGGGCTGAAGGGCACCGCCGTCAGCAGCTTGGGGTAATAGTCGATACCGGCCCGCTCACAGGCATCGGCCCAGCCGTGATCGAACACGTACTCGCCGTAGGAATGCCACTTGCGATAACTGGGCAAGGCCGCCACCAGCCGATCACCCTCCCAGTGCAATAAATGCTCCGGTTGCCAGCCCGATTGCGGGCCCAGGCTGGCGCTGTCTTCCAATGCGCTCAGGAACGCATGGCGCACAAACGGCTGGGCCTGTGGCACCAGTGAATCCCAGGCTTGCGGGGCGATCTCGGACAGGCTGTCCAGGCGTTGCAGCGGCATCGGCATCCTCACTACTTCAGGGCGTGAAAGCCTGGCGAGTATCGCTGATCGCCAGGCTTCGCACACCCCCGAATCGCGCGACAAGGCTCTAAACCAATAGTTCCTGACATAAATAATTTGTCATCTAGATGACATCACTTAGCCACTGCGCCGTCATAAACGATCGTGATACTGACGCCTGTTTTTAGAGCGCCTGGTTCTAGCAGGTGGTTATTTTTCCGTCCGTCATCGGTCGGTTGTGTCCTGGATGGTTTGCCATCCCTCCTCACTTTCGGAGATTGATATGCGTCTTGCTTCCACTAAAACTGCGGCGGTCCTGTGCGGCGGCCTGTTACTGGCCCTGAGCGTTCCGGCCAGCGCTGCAGTCGACGCTAAATTGCTCGACATGCTTAAGGCCAACGGCCAGATCACCGCGGCGCAGTACACTGAACTGCAAAGCGAATTGGCCAAAGACCAGAAAGAACAGCAGATCGCACGGCAAGCTCAACAAGAGACCAACGAACAGATCGCGGCCACCGCGAAGAAAACCAATGAGCTGAGCAGCTTCGACCAGAAGCTGGCCTGGGCCGCCAAGACTCAACTCAAGGGCGATGTGCGCTTCCGCCACGAAACCATCAAGATCGATGGCACCCCGAACAACGGCGGCAAGGACAAGGACCGTGAGCGTATCCGTGCTCGCCTGGGCGCCTACACCGAAATCAACTCGCAAGTCGACACCGGCATTCGTGTCGCCACCGGCAGCAGCGACGACGCGCGCTCCACCAACCAGGACCTGGATGGATACTTCAATAAGAAGTCGATCTGGCTGGACCTGGGCTACATCGACTACCACCCGACCCAAATCAAGAACCTGCACGTGATCGGCGGCAAGATGCTGCAACCGTGGGTCAGCATGGGCGACGTGATCTGGGACAGCGATATCAACCCGGAAGGCCTGGCACTGACCTACAAGTACCCACTGGGCAGCAGCGCCGAGCTGTTCGGCAGCTTGGGTAACTACAACCTCAAGGACAACGTCAACGGCGACGGCGTGCAATTTCGCAATGACCTGCGCATGACCGCCGGCCAGCTGGGGTCTCGTTTCTCGCTGACCGACAATCTGAAACTGACCCTGGGCGGCAGCGTCTACGCGTTCCAGAACGATGAAGACAGCCGTTGCCCGACAGCAACCGGCACCACCCCCGGCTGCCTGACCCCAGGCGAAACCGTGGCCAACACCACGGCCGGCAACGCCAGCGAGTACCGCCTGTATGAAGGCTTCAGCCAGGTCGACATCGGCGGGCTGGCAGTACCGTTGTCGTTCTACGGTCAGTACGTGCAAAACACCAAAGCCACCGATAAGGACAAGGACACTGCCTGGCTGCTCGGTGCCAAGTCCAAGGTCTTCGGCCTGAACCTGGACTACAACTACCGCGACGTGCAACGTTACGCGGTGGTGGGTGCCTTCACCGACTCGGACTTCGCCGGCGGCTTTACCGGCGCTCGGGGTCACAAGTTCAAAGTCGGTTACGACATCGACAAGAACTTTGCCATTGGCGCCACGTACTTCCTGACCAAAGCCGACTACGCCAGCGCCACCGGTTATCGCGATGCCAACGCCAATACCCTGCAGCTGGACGCAGAAGCCAAGTTCTAATAGTCAGTGTTGAAAGCCTCGGGCCAGGACGGCCCGGGGTGGCTGTAACAGTCTTGCGTGGGTGCAGCGGTCCCCATCATCCGTCCGGTCCACTCACGCGAGCCTGCTTAGTCCCCGCCTTTCTGATCCTTGAGCCGCTCGGCAGCCAGCCGCTGTGCCAAGGCATCCACGCCCTCAACCGGCTCCTCCGGCATGATCTTCAGGGTCGCCTGCATCAGGCGCATCTGGCGGATAAACCGGCGACAGTTCGGGCAGAACATCAAGTGATGACGCACCAACAGACGCTCGCGAAAGGTCAATTGCCCATCGAGATAGTCACTGGAACGTGCCACTTGTTCTTTACAGGTCAACATTCGCCCGTTTCCTCAAAATGCTCCACCGTGGCGAAGACTTTAAGCCGTGCCCGATGCAACAGCACACGGACATTGGAGAGCGACAGCGTCAGAAGATTACAGATCTCCTCCAACTCCAGGCCCTGGCGTTCACGCAGCACCAGCACGCTGCTTTGCAACTCCGACAGACTCAGCAACGTGTGCTCCAGGCATTTGCGCAGTTCATCCTCGGTCAGCAGGGCTTCCGGGGTGTCCTGGTGCCAGGCAAAAGGGGCGACGGCCCAGTGGCCATCGTCAGGGCTGAAACGGTCATCACCAATCGTGCCGTGGGGCGAAGGCAAATCATCAAGCAATACTTCGCGACGATTCTGCTTGTAGCGCCCCTTGGCGGCGTTGGCGGTAATGGTGAGCAGCCAGGTCTTGAGGCTGGAACGGCCTTCGAACCTGGCCAGGTTGCGCACCACCGACAGCCAGGCGTCCTGCACGACTTCGTCGGCATGGCGCTGGCCGACAATGGCATAGGCCACCGCCCGCATGGCGCTTTGGTAGGTGGTGACCAATTCCTTGTAGGCCCGCTGCTCACCCTTGAGCAGGCGTTCTAGCAGGTGCGCGTCGTCCGCTGCTGCCATGTCTACCTCAATCCCACTTTGGGAATGCAATCGATGTGGGAGCCGGCTTGCCTGCGAGGGCATCACCTTGGCCTGACTGAAAGACCGAGGTGCCTGCATCGCGGGCAAGCCCGGCTCCCACACTTGACGGTGTTAACCCGTTAGATCAGCGTTTGCGCAGAATCACGCTGCCGATCGAGTAGCCCGCACCAAACGAACTGAGTACCGCCACGGAGCCTTTGGGCAAGTCATCCTGGTAGGTGTGGAATGCAATCACCGAACCCGCCGAGCTGGTATTGGCGTAGGTGTCGAGGATCACCGGCGCTTCTTCCACCGACGCTTCGCGGCCCATCAGTTTCTTCACGATCAGGTGGTTCATGCTCAGGTTGGCCTGGTGCAGCCAGAAGCGCTTCACATCGGCCACGTTCAACTGGTTCTCTTCCAGGTGCACGCCGATCAGCTCGGCCACCATCGGGCATACGTCGCGGAACACTTTGCGGCCTTCCTGTACGAACAGTTTGTCCGGCGCGCCGATGCCCTCTTCCGCGGTGCGGTTGAGAAAGCCAAAGTTGTTGCGGATGTTATTGGAGAATTTGGTCAGCAGCTTGGTGCTCACCACGTCGAATTGATGCTCGGACGTCGCCAGGTCGGCGCGCTCGAGGACCACGGCGGTGGCCGCATCACCAAAGATGAAGTGGCTGTCGCGGTCGCGGAAGTTCAGGTGACCGGTGCAGACCTCCGGGTTGACCATCAAAATCGCACGCGCCTGGCCCAGCTGGATGCTGTTGGCGGCGTTCTGGATGCCGAAGGTGGCCGACGAGCACGCCACGTTCATGTCAAAACCGAACCCTTCGATGCCCAGGGCTTCCTGGACCTCAATGGCGATGGCCGGGTAGGCGCGCTGCAAGTTGGAGCAGGCGACGATCACACCGTCGATGTCGGCGGCGGTCTTGCCAGCGCGTTGCAAGGCTTGTTCGGCGGCGCCGACGGCCATCTGACAGAGCACCGACCACTCGTCGTTGCTGCGCTCGGGCAGGCGCGGGGCCATGCGCTGCGGGTCGAGAATGCCGTCTTTGTCCATCACGAAGCGGCTCTTGATGCCCGAGGCTTTTTCGATGAAGGCTGCGCTGGATTCGGTCAGCGCCTGCACGTCACCGCGCTCGATGGCGGCGGCGTTATCGGTGTTGAACTGATGCACGTAAGCATTGAAAGACTGCACCAGCTCTTCGTTGGAGATGCTGTTGGCCGGGGTGTACAGGCCAGTGCCGCTGATGACGACGTTATGCACGGTCGTTCCTCTAAATCTGTCAGGCAGAAGATATTGGTACCGTCGTACCAAACTATAAGTAGTCCGATTCCGCACCGCGGACACCAAACTGGCATCGCTTTATTCCATCGCGTCGCAGCCCTTCACGACGATCCCGGCATTTATAACCGCGAAGTTTGCCACAAACCCCAAGATTTGGCGCCATATGCCAGCTAAACACCCATGTCGCAGGTGTACGCCCCACTCTGTGGTGAGCGAGCTTGCTCGCACTGGGGCGCAAAGCGCGCCTCTCTCACCTGCAAGCGAGAGTCTACTCAAACACCTCAGCGTCTGGATTAGGGCCGCTGCGCAGCCCAGCGCGAGCAAGCTCGCTCACCACATAGGAGCTACGGGGAGGTCAGGCTTCGACCAGGGTCCATTGCTTGCTCAAGCGTTTGTCGGAAATCGGCACTTTAGTGCCCAGTTGCTGGGCAAACAACGACACCCGATATTCCTCCAACCACCAACGGTAAAGTTCTAGCTGGGGGTCGCGCTTGCCTTCCTGGGCATGTTTTTTCAGGCGATTCTCGTACTGCGTCCACAAGCCTGCCAGCTCGCCGCTCCACACCCGATCTTTTTGCACTTGGCCGGGCAGTTTCTCCAGGCGCAACTCGATGGCCTTGAGGTAACGCGGCAACTCCTTGAACCATTGCGACGGGGTTTCGCGCACAAACCCTGGGTACACCAGGTTGCTCACCTGCTGCTTGATGTCGTTCAAGGCCACAGCCTGGGCCAGGTCGATCTTGCCTTTGAAGCGCTTTTGCAGACCGTGCCAGAGTTTCAGTACCTCCAGGGTCAAGCGCGCCAGGCGCTCGGCGTGTTCGGTCCAACTGCCGCGCTTGCGCTCGGCCAAGGCGGCCAGACCCGCGCCGTCACGCGGCAGGTTGGCTTCACCTTCGAGCACACAGGTGTCGAGGCTGGCCAGCAGGATGTCTTCCACCAGCGCATCGATGCGCCCCAGTTCGCGGTACATCAGGCCCAATTCGGTCAGGCCCGGCAACTTGCCGCGCAGGAATTTCGCCGGTTCCGCCAGTTGCTGCATCAGCAGGCGCTGCAACGCGCGGCGATGCTGGAATTCCGCCTCGGCGGCGGTGGAGAAGCGCCCTTCCTTGACCGTGCCGTTGTCTTCCACCAGCGCCGGATACACCGTCATCGACAGCCCGGCAATCTTCTGCTGAGTCTTTTCCGCCACCGCCGCAAACACCTTGGCTTCCACCGGCTGCTGGCTTTTCGCCGTCTGCGGCACCGCCAACGCGGCCTGGCTGGCCTCGGCAAACCGCGCCGTCAGTTCGGCCAGGTCGCGGCCTTCGCCAAGGAACTTGCCCTGGCCGTCGACGACTTCCAGGTTCATCTTCAGGTGGCTTTCGACCTGCTGCGCGGCTTCGGCCCAGGCTTCATCGCTGACCCGTGCCCCGGTCATGCGCAGCAATTCGCGGCCCAGCGCCTGGGGCAGCGAGCCCTGGCCGAATTCGATGCGTTGCAGCGCGGCTTTGACGAAGTCCGGCACCGGCACAAAATTCTTGCGCAGCGCCTTGGGCAGGTTGCGCACCAGGGCGATGCACTTGGCTTCGATCACCCCCGGCACCAGCCACTCCAGGCGCTCCGGCGGCAAGGCCGGCAGCAAGGGAGCCGGCACGCGCAGGGTCACGCCGTCACGCGGGTGGTTGGGTTCGAAGTGGTAACTCAAGGCCAGTTCCAGGTCGCCCAGGTGCAGGGTGTCCGGGTAATGCGCGGCGGTGACTTCACTGGCTTCGCGGGCCAGCACGTCTTCCTCGCGCATGATCAGCAGTTGCGGGTCTTTCTGGCTGTTGACCTTGTACCAGCTGTCGAAGGTCGCAGTCTGGTGGATCTCCGCCGGCAAGCGCGCATCGTAGAAGGCGAACAGGGTTTCTTCATCGGCCAGGATGTCGCGACGGCGCGCCTTGGCTTCCAGTTCGTCGAGCTGCTCCAGCAACTGCTGGTTGGCCGTGAGGCACTTGGCCCGCGACTGGATCTCGCCACGCACCAGGCCTTCGCGGATAAACAGCTCGCGCGACACCGCCGGGTCAATCGGCCCGTAATGCACTGGCCGGCGTCCGACCACAATCAGCCCGAACAGGGTGATCTGTTCAAAGGCCACGACCTGGCCGCGCTTCTTCTCCCAGTGCGGTTCGAAGTGGTTTTTCTTGATCAGGTGCCCGGCCAGCGGTTCGATCCAATCGGCATCGATCTTGGCGACCATGCGCGCGTAGAGCTTGGTGGTTTCCACCAGTTCGGCGGTCATCAGCCATTGCGGACGCTTCTTGCCGATGCCCGAGGACGGGTGGATCCAGAACCGCCGCTGGCGTGCGCCGAGGTAATCGCCGTCTTCGGTCTTCTGGCCGATCTGGCTGAGCAGGCCGGATAACACCGCCTTGTGCAGTTTCGGAAAGTCCGCCGGCTCTTTGTTGACCGTCAACTGCATGTCGCGGCAGATCAGGCTCAACTGGCGATGGGAATCACGCCACTCGCGCAGGCGCAGGTAGTTGAGGAAGTTCTTGCGACACCAGTTACGCAACGGGCTGGCCGTCAGTTCCTGGCGCTGCTCTTCGAAACCGCGCCACAGATTGACCAGGCCGGCGAAATCCGAATCCGGGTCTTTCCACTGTGCGTGGGCTTGGTCAGCAGCCTGCTGACGTTCCGGCGGACGCTCGCGCGGGTCCTGGATCGACATGGCGCTGGCAACGATCAGCACTTCCTGCAGGCTGCCGAGCTTGGCGGCTTCGAGCAACATGCGGCCCATGCGCGGGTCCACCGGCAGGCGCGCCAACTGGCGGCCCAACGGCGTGAGCTGGCTGTTGCGGTCGACCGCCGAAAGCTCTTGCAGCAGGTTGAAACCGTCGCTGATGGCCTTGCCATCCGGCGGCTCGATAAACGGGAAATCGGTGATCTCGCCAAGGCGCAGGTGCAGCATCTGCAGGATCACGGCGGCGAGGTTGGTGCGCAGGATCTCCGGGTCGGTAAATTCCGGACGGCCGATAAAATCTTCTTCGCTGTACAAGCGGATGCAGATGCCCGGCTCGACCCGGCCACAACGGCCTTTACGCTGATTGGCGCTGGCCTGGGAAATCGCCTCGATCGGCAGGCGCTGCACTTTGGCGCGGTAGCTGTAGCGGCTGATGCGCGCGGTGCCGCTGTCGATCACATAACGAATGCCCGGCACGGTCAGCGAGGTTTCCGCGACGTTGGTCGCCAGCACCACGCGCCGGCCCGGGTGGGACTGGAAAATGCGCTGCTGTTCGGCCGGCGACAGGCGCGCGTACAGCGGCAGGATTTCGGTGTGCTTGAGCTGAGCCTTGCGCAGCATGTCGGCGGCGTCGCGAATCTCGCGCTCGCCCGGCAAGAACACCAGCACATCGCCGGGGCTGCGGCGCTCGCTGCGCTCGTAGGCGCCGATTTCATCGAGAGCGGCAAGGATCGCCTGGTCGACCGTCAAGTCGTCCTCGACGCGGTTGCCCTCTTCGTCCTGCTCCAGGGTCAGCGGGCGGTACCAGGTGTCCACCGGGAAGGTGCGGCCCGAGACCTCGACAATCGGCGCATCGTCGAAGTGCTTGGAGAAGCGCTCCAGGTCGATGGTTGCCGAAGTGATGATGACTTTCAGGTCCGGGCGACGCGGCAGCAGGGTTTTCAGGTAGCCCAGCAGGAAGTCGATGTTCAGGCTGCGTTCGTGGGCTTCGTCGACGATGATCGTGTCGTAGCGTTCCAGGTAGCGATCGTTCTGGGTTTCTGCCAGCAGGATGCCGTCGGTCATCAGCTTGATCAGCGTATTGGAATCGCTTTGGTCTTCGAACCGCACCTGATAGCCGACCAGCGCGCCCAACGGCGTCGCCAGCTCTTCGGCAACCCGGCTCGCCACGCTGCGCGCGGCAATCCGACGCGGCTGGGTATGGCCGATCAGGCCGAACTGGCCACGACCGATTTCCAGGCAGATCTTCGGCAACTGGGTGGTTTTACCCGAGCCGGTCTCACCGGCGATGATCAGCACCTGGTGCTTGTTCAGTGCCTCTTTGATTTCATCGCGCTTGGCCGCAATCGGCAGGCTGTCGTCGTAGCGGATCACCGGCAGGCTGGCACGCCGCGCCGTGACCTGGGCACAGGATGCCTGCATGCGCGCCACCCACTGCGCCAGCTTTTCCTCGTCGGGCTTCTTGCGCAACTCAAGCAGCTGCCGCCGCAAGCGGTGGCGGTCGGCGAGCATGGCGTGATCGAGGGTTTTGAGCAGTTGGTCGATAGTGGGCGCTTGGTCAGTCATCAGGTACGCAGGGGTCGTCTATATATGCAGGGGGCGGATTGTCGCAGAAAACCGCCCATAAGCGTGCCCCCTCATTCGTTATCGCGGTCCTTGCGCCGGTACGGGAACACATCAATGACCTTGCCGGCGCGAATCGCGTCTTGCAGCCCCTTCCAGTAATCGGCGTTGTATAACTCGCCATGCAGTTCGTCGAACAGCTTGCGCTGGCCGGCGTCGGCGAACAGGAACGGCGGGAATTCCTCGGGGAATACATCCAGCGGGCCGATGGAGTACCAGGGCTCGGAGGCCATTTCGTCCTCGGGGGTACGCGGTGCCGGGATATGGCGGAAGTTGGCCTCGGTGAGAAAGCAGATTTCATCATAGTCGTAGAACACCACGCGGCCATGACGGGTGACGCCGAAGTTCTTCAGCAACATGTCGCCAGGGAAGATATTGGCCGCCGCCAGTTGCTTGATTGCCAGGCCGTAGTCTTCCAGGGCCTCGCGTACCTGGGCGGGGTTGGCGTTGTCGAGGTAGAGGTTGAGCGGGGTCATGCGCCGTTCGGTCCAGCAGTGGCGGATCAGCACTGTGTCGCCTTCTACCTCGACGGTGCCGGCGGCCACTTCCAGCAGCTCAGCCAGGCACTCCGGTTCGAACTTGCTCAGGGGAAAACGGAAGTCGGCGAACTCCTGGGTGTCGGCCATGCGCCCGACCCGGTCGACGCTTTTGACCAAGCGGTACTTCTCGATCACCGTGGCGCGGTTGACGTTTTTCGACGGTGAAAACCGGTCCTTGATGATCTTGAACACCGTATTGAAGCCCGGCAGGGTGAACACGCTCATCACCATGCCGCGCACGCCAGGGGCCATGATGAACTGATCGTCGGTGGTCGCCAGGTGGTTGATCAGGGCGCGGTAGAACTCCGACTTGCCGTGCTTGTAGAAACCGATGGAGGTGTACAACTCGGCGATGTGCTTGCCCGGCAGGATGCGCTTGAGAAAGCCGATGAACTCCGCCGGCACCGGTACATCGACCATGAAGTAGGAACGGGTGAACGAGAAGATGATCGACACATCGGCTTCGTCGGTGATCAGCGCATCGATCTGGATGCCCTGCCCTTCGCGGTGCAGCAGCGGGATGACCAGCGGCCATTGTTCGTCGCGGGTGTAGATGCGTCCTACGAGGTACGCGCCTTTATTACGGTAGAGCACCGAAGAAAACAGCTCGACCTTGAGGTCCGGGTCCTTGCACACCCAGTCCGGCAGGTTTTCCCGCAGTTGAGTTTCGAGGCGGCGCAGGTCGGCGGCCAGGTCGGCGTAGGGTTCGCTGAAACGGTAGTCGGCAAAGACCTGCACGAGCATGTCCGGGATTTTCCCGGCGGGTGTGTAGGTGCGCGTCTGCGCAGCCCGTGCGCGGCGCAGGCTGGGCCGGGTGGTGTGGATAAACATGCAGCCGTCGCTGATCAGGTCGTGGCTGAACAGCCCGCAGAAGATCGAGTTGTACCAGGTCTCGGAGAGTTCATCGTCGAAGCGCAGGTCGATCAGGCCGATGTAAGCGCTTTTCACCACGGGCCACAGGTCGATATCAAGCAGTGTGGCGCCTTCGAAATGCTCACGCAGGCGCGCGGTCACTTCACTGACCTTTTCTTCATAGAGGTTGATGCGTGCAGCCGACGCCGCCTGCCCCTGCTGCCACTGGGCCTTCTCGAAACGCTCGCGGGCGCCATCGGTGATCTGGCGAAAATGCTCACGGTAATCGTCGAAGCCATCAAGGATCATCTGGGCGATAGCGAGGGCGGACTGCGACATGCGGGAAACCTCTACGGGTATCTGGAAGCCCTGAGCTTAGCCAGTGTACGCAGGCAGGAGAAGGCTCATTTTTTGCGCCGCCTTGTACAACTTCGTTCATTTCGTACATTTACTTTCAATTTATTTAATTCGACCATACGGTCAATAAAAGCACCGTTAGGTCCTACGCTGTTTTATCTGCCCCCCTGTAAAGGCGGGGTCTGGCCGCATTAACAAGCGAATCCGGGCGTCACGCTGGTGCTGACGACACACGCCGGGCTTTGGATCCAACTAAGGGAAACCCTGATTACCACCTTAATGGCACTTTGATATATAGCGCGCCCTCTCCCAGCCTAACAAGGTCAAAAGACCGATCCGGGAACAGGTTCTAATCGCCCAAGGAGCATTGAGATGTCATTGAGGAATATGAGGATCGGTCTGCGTGCCAGTCTGAGTTTTGGGGTTTTGGCCAGCTTGCTGGTGATTGTGGGACTGTTTGGCCTGGGCCAGATGGCCAAGCTGCGACAAAGCGCGCTGGTCATCGAAGAATCGTGGATGCCAAGCATCGAGAACATCCACGACAGCGCCACCTATGTGGCCAGTATCCGCCTGGAAGCGTTGCGCCTGGCCACCACGGACGAATCGCGGATTCGCGACAACAGCAAAGCCCTGATCACCCACCAGCGCGCCGAGCTGCAAACCCTGCTGGACCATCACAAAACCCTGCTCAGCGGCGATGCGGAGCGCGATCTGCTCAAGCAACTCGAAGGTAATGTGAACACTTACCTGACCCTCGTCGGGCAGATCGTGGCCTTGGTCGACAAGGATCAACAACAAGACGCCATCGACCTGCTCAACAGTCGCGTCGCGCCGCAGGGTGTGATCCTCAACAAGAGCCTGGAGGACATGATTGTCTTCAACCAGAACGGTGTGGAAACCGCCGTGGACTCCGCCGCGCAAACTTACGCCAGTGCCCAGTGGATCGTGGGCCTGATTATCGTGTTTGCACTGATCGCCACCTTGCTGCTGGCCTGGCTGCTGACCCGCAGCATCACCGCCCCGCTCGGCCAGGCACTGACGGTGGCGCGCACCATTGCCGGTGGCGACTTGAGCCAGCCGATCACCGTCGGCGGCAAGGACGAACCGGCGCAATTGCTCACCGCCCTGGCCACTATGCAGACGCAGTTGCAGGGCACCATCCGTGGCATCAGCGAATCAGCGCAACAGCTGGCTTCGGCCGCCGAAGAGATGAGCTCGGTAATGGAACAAAGCACCCGCGGCTTGCAGGCGCAGAACGATGAGATCGAACAGGCCGCTACTGCCGTGACCGAAATGAGCGCGGCCGTGGACGAAGTGGCAGGCAATGCGGTGTCCAGCGCCGAGGCGTCCCAGGCTTCCGACGAGGACAGCAAGCACGGCCACTACCAGATCAGCGAAACCATCAGCTCGATCCAGAACCTGGTGGACGAAGTGCTCGGCGCCTCTAACAAGGCTGAAGGCCTGGCGGTGCAGGCCCAGGACATCAGCAAGGTGCTGGAAGTGATCCGTGGCATCGCTGGGCAGACCAACCTGCTGGCGCTCAACGCCGCCATCGAAGCGGCGCGCGCGGGTGAGGCCGGGCGTGGTTTCGCGGTGGTGGCCGATGAAGTGCGCTCCCTGGCGCAACGCACCCAGGACTCCACCGAAGAAATCGAGCAGATGATCACCGGTATCCAGCGCGGTACCCAAGACACCGTCGAAGCCCTGAACAGCAGTGCCGAGCACGCCGGCCAGACCTTGCAACGGGCCAACAGCGCCGGCAGCGCGCTGGAGAAAATCACCGCCGCGATCTCGCAGATCAGTCAGCGCAACCTGGTGATCGCCAGCGCCGCCGAGCAACAGGCGCTGGTGGCACGGGATGTGGACCGCAGCCTGGTGAACATCCGCGATCTGTCCACCCAGACCGCCGCTGGCGCTACCCAGACCTCGGCCGCCAGCCAGGAACTGTCACGCTTGGCGGTGGACCTGAATGGGCTGGTGACGCGGTTTGTCCTGTAATCAGTGAAAGCGGCGTGCAACACTCGCCGCCTGATTGCTATGGGAGTGTTCCGTGAGACCTGTCGACACCTTGTACTTACTGGGGCTCGCCGCCATTTGGGGCGCGAGTTTCCTGTTCATGCGCATCATCGCGCCGGAGATCGGCACGGTCCCGACGGCGTTTTTCCGCGTATCGATTGCCGCCGCCGGGTTGCTGGTGATGTTGGCGATGATGCGGGTGAGCTGGGATTTCCAGGGCAAGTTCAAGACGGTGTTGCTGCTGGGGGTGATCAACTCCGGAATCCCGGCGACCATGTATTCGGTGGCCGCCCAAGTGCTGCCGGCGGGTTACTCGGCGATCTTCAACGCCACCACGCCGTTGATGGGCGTGTTGATTGGCGGGCTGTTTTTCAGTGAGCGCCTGACGCCGTCGAAAGTCGCCGGGGTATGCCTGGGCCTGCTGGGGGTGGGCGTGCTCACCCGCGCGGGCCCGGTGGCGTTTGACCTGGCGTTGTTGATGGGCGCGCTGGCCTGCTTGCTGGCGACCACCTGTTATGGCTTTGCCGGGTTTCTGGCGCGGCGCTGGCTGGATCAGCGCGGCGGTCTGGACAGCCGCCTGTCGGCCCTGGGCAGCATGCTCGGCGCCACCCTGTTCCTGTTGCCGTTCTTTGCCTACAGCGCGATCAGCCAGCCGCCCGCCAGTTGGGGTGGGTGGCAGGTGTGGTTGTCGCTGCTGGGGTTGGGACTGGTGTGCACGGCGTTTGCCTACATCCTGTACTTCCGGTTGCTGACGTCCATTGGGCCGGTGAAGTCGATGACCGTGACCTTCATGATTCCGCCGTTTGGCGCGCTGTGGGGCGCTTTGCTGCTGGATGAACCATTGTCGATGGCGCATGTGTATGGCGGGGTGTTGATCGCAGGGGCGTTGTGGTTGGTGTTGCGGCCGAAAAAAATCCTGTAGGAGCCCGGCTTGCCGGCGATGGCGCTCTTACCGGCGCTATCGCCGGCAAGCCGGGCTCCACAGGGGGTGGTGGTATTAGATTTTGCGGAAGACGAACACCAAGCCGATGATGATCAACCCCATCCCCAGCAGGCTCAGCATCGCGAGCGTGTTGCCAAAGATCAGGTAATCCATCACCGCCGTCACCGCCGGCACCAGGTAAAACAGACTGGTGACATTCACCAGGTTGCCCCGGGCGATCAGACGGTACAGCAACAGCGTGGCCAGCAATGACACCACCAGCCCCATCCACAGCACCGGCAGATAAAAGCTGCTGCTGTGTTCAAAGTGGAACGGCTGGAAGGGCACAAACACCGCACACAGCAGCAGGCCCGCGAGGTACTGCACCGGGAGCGTGCCCAAAGGATTGTCGGTGATGCGCTTCTGCATGATCGAGCCAAAGGTCATGCTCGCCAGGGCCAGCAGGCCGAACAGCATGCCCGCCAAGGACAGACCGGACACACCGATACCCTGGTAGACCACCATGATCAGCCCCGCCAACCCAAGGCCCAGGCCGAACAGGCGACTGAACGAGCGCTGACGCTCCATCAGCACCACGGTGAGGATCGGCTGTACGCCCATGATGGTTGCCATTACGCCAGGGGTGACTTTGAGGTCCAGGGCCAGCAAGTAAAAAATCTGATAGGCCCCCAACAACACCAAACCCGTGGCTGCTGCGTACAGCATCGGCTGGCCGGTACGCGGCAGTTTCAGCTTGAGGAGCGGTACCAGCACCACCAGGCCCACCAGCGCGATGGCAAAGCGCAACAACAGAAAAGCGAAGGGTGACGCGTGGGCCAGGCCCCATTTGGAGAAGATCGCCCCGCTGCTCCACAGCAGGACAAACAGGCTCGTCGAGGCCGCCGCGGCCACGGATTGTTTCGAAAGAACAGACATGGTTACCACCTGTAATCAGGCAAAAAAAGCCGACTCAGCGTTTGCTGAAATTCAGTAGGTTTTTTGGGGCAGGCAGAGGGGAACCAGCAATTCGCTGATCAGCCCCAAATGCCAACACCCGGCGGTGATACGACTGCATGCACCGGCGTGCTACTGACAGGTGGGGGGTAGTGACTGATCTGCGCAGGCTGCTTGTCCGCGCACGGCACGACCACAGCGTTGACCGCTGAATCGACTACCGCTATGCGCTGGAGAGCTGGCATGGGCTGATCTTGTGTGAAGGGATGAAGAGGTTCGGACTATAACCATCCGCTGACACGTTTTGCAATCACCCTGGGTGGAGGAGTTTTCATGCAGGCCCTGCAGGACGGGTCGCTATAATGCCGCCAAGTTTTTTCCAAGGATTTCCCATGATCGCATTGCCCTGGCTGTACCTGGTGCTTCTCTCCATTGGCTACCTGCTGGCCCTGATCTACGGGCAACTGGGAGCGCTGGCAGGGGTTTCCGTCGCCCTGCTGTTGCTGGCCGGGTACGCCGTGCGCCAGCAACGCACGCCTTGGGCGCGTTACGTCGGGCACGGTTTGTTCATGGTGCTGGCCCTGAGCCTGGCGATGCATTGGCTGCCGGGTTTCTACAATGGGCGCGGCATTGCCCCGCAGCGTTTCACCGAGGATGCCGTGCCTTTCTCGATGTACCTGAACCAGGATAAGCCGCTGATTGGCTTCTGGCTGTTGCTGGCCTGCCCGTGGATCGTGGCGCGGCGCAGCCTGCGCCTGGCGATCTGCGTGGCCGCCCTGGCCCTGACCCTCACCGCCATCGCCGCCCTGGGCGGTGCAGCCTTGCTGGGCATGATCACCTGGGCGCCGAAATGGCCAGAACAGGCCTGGCTGTGGGTACTCAATAACCTGCTGTTGGTGACGCTGGTCGAAGAAGCCCTGTTCCGTGGCTACGTCCAGGGCGGCTTGAGCCAGCGCTTCAAACACCTGCCTTACGGCGACAACCTTGCGTTGCTGCTAGCCTCGCTGCTGTTCGGCCTGGTGCATATCAGCGCGGGCTGGCACTGGGTGCTGCTGGCGAGCATCGCCGGGGTGGGGTATGGCTTGGCGTATCGCTTTGGTGGCTTGGGGGCGGCAGTGGCCACGCACTTTGGTTTGAATCTGCTTCACTTCGGGTTGTTTACCTACCCGATGCTGGCCGGTTGATTGTTGCAAAAATAAGTTAAATAAACCGCCGTTCGTGCCGATACCCCTTGAAAGCCTTGCGGATTGAACAATCATGCGTAATAACCAACCCGTTACCCAGCGCGAACGTACCTTCCCCGCTCAGCAACGGTTGATCTCCACCACAGATGCCAAAGGCGTGATCACCTACTGCAACGACGCCTTCGTCGAGATCAGTGGGTTCTCCCGCGACGAACTGGTGCGTGCGCCGCACAACCTGGTGCGTCACCCGGATGTTCCGGCGGCGGTGTTCGCGCACATGTGGTCCACGCTCAAACAAGGCTTGCCATGGATGGGCATTGTCAAGAACCGCTGCAAGACCGGCGACCACTACTGGGTTAACGCCTACGTGACGCCGGTTTTCGAAGGCAACCAGGTGGTCGGCTACGAATCGGTGCGCATCAAGCCCACCGCCGAGCAGATTCGCCGGGCCGAAGCACTCTATCAGCGCATCAACCAGGGCAAGTCGGCGATCCCGCAGCGGGACAAGTGGCTGCCGGTGTTGCAGGACTGGCTGCCATTTATCCTGGTGAGCCAGTTGAGCTTCATGATCGGCGCATCGCTCAATTCCCACTGGGGCTTCGCCCTGGCGGCGGGGCTGTCGGTGCCGTTGGGCCTGCTGGGCCTGAGTTGGCAGCAGCGCGGCCTCAAGCGCCTGCTGCGCCTGGCGGAGCAGACCACGTCCGACCCGCTGATCGCACAAATGTACACCGACAGCCGTGGCGCCCAGGCGCGTTTGGAGATGTCGATCCTCAGCCAGGAAGCACGCCTGAAGACGTGCCTTACGCGCTTGCAGGACACTGCCGAACACCTCAACGACCAGGCGGCGCAGTCCAACACCCTGGCGCATAACAGCTCCAGCGGCCTGGAACGCCAGCGCGTGGAAACCGAACAGGTGGCCACGGCGGTCAACCAGATGGCAGCTACCACCCAGGAAGTCGCCAGCCACGTGCAACGCACCGCCGATGCCACCCAGGAAGCCAACCGCCTGACCGGTCGCGGCCGCGATATCGCCGGGGAAACCCGCGAAGCGATCCAGCGCCTGTCAATGGCCGTCGGCGAGACCGGCGTGACCGTCACCCAACTGGCCAAGGACAGCGATGAAATCGGCGGCGTGGTCGATGTGATCAAAGGCATTGCCGACCAGACCAACCTGTTGGCGCTCAACGCGGCCATCGAAGCGGCGCGTGCCGGTGAGATGGGCCGTGGTTTTGCGGTCGTCGCTGACGAAGTCCGTCAACTGGCGCAGCGCACTGCCGAATCGACCGGGCAGATCCATGCCCTGATCGCCAAGCTGCAACAGACTGCCGCCGCCGCCGTGCAAACCATGGACGCCGGGCACCGCCAGGCCGAAGAAGGCGTGGCGCGGGTGATGGAGGCGGACCAGGCGTTGGTGGGCATCAGTGAAGCGGTGGCACATATCACCGACATGACCACGCAGATCGCCGCTGCCACCGAAGAGCAAAGCTCGGTGGCCGAAGAGATCAGCCGCAACATCAGCACCATTGCGCTGCTGGCAGACCAGACGTCAGAGCAGGCGTTGAATTCGGCGCAACTGAGTGAAGAGCTGACGCACACGGCGAATACCCAGTACTCACTGGTTGAGCGCTTTAACCGGTAAACCGCTATCGCAGGCAAGCCAGCTCCCACACTGGACTGTGTTCACACATTTTGATGGGTGAATACATTCAAATGTGGGAGCTGGCGAGCCTGCGATAAGGCCCTAACAGCCGCAGAGAAACCTGGCGACCTTCATTGCGCTGTTGGCGGGCCAGACGTCTGAGCAGGCGTTGAATTCGGCGCAACTGAGTGAAGAGCTGACGCATACGGCGAATACCCAGTACTCACTGGTTGAGCGCTTTAACCGGTAAACCGCTATCGCCGGCAAGCCAGCCCCACACTGGACTGTGTTCACACATTTTGATGGGTGAATACATTCAAATGTGGGAGCTGGCTTGCCTGCGATAAGGCCCTAACAGCCGCAGAGAAACCTGGCGACCTTCACCGCCGCAGCCTCCAGATGCTGCTCATGACTAAACCCCGACGCCTTCAACGGCTTCAAGTCATGATCCCCCGCCACCAGCCACATCACCTCGATGCTCGGCGACAAGTCATACCCCTCCACCGCCGCCCGATTGCCCAGCGCATCCCGCTCGCCCTGCACAATCAACGTCGGCGTCTTCAACCCCGCCAGATGCTCGACCCGTGGCTTTTCCGGCTTGCCCACCGCATAGAACGGATACCCCAGGCACACCAGCCCATCGGCACCCAACTCATCCGCCAGCAAACTGGCCATGCGCCCGCCCATGGACTTGCCGCCAATCGCCAGTTTCCCAGCGACATGACGTCGCACCTCGGCGTACACCTCACGCCAGGCTTCCAGCAGTTTGGGCGCCGGGTTCGGCGGGCGTTTACCGCCGTCCAGCCGGCGCTGGGCCATGTACGGAAATTCGAAGCGCAACACGTTCACGCCATGCCCGGCAAGGCGTGCAGCCATGTCGTTCATAAAGGATGAGTCCATCGGTGCGCCGGCGCCGTGGGCCAGGATCAGCGTCACCGGCGCGTCCTTCGCAACCGTCGACGCGGCATCCCACAACCAGCCCCGCTCCCGCACACACTGCGCCCATTGATCCCCGTCAATACTGGCCTTGTGCTCTTTGCCCATGCTTGCCTCGCTTTTTAGTCTGCCTATAACTCCAGCCCAAGTGCCGCATCTGCTTGGGTTGAACCGTGGATGGGGAACCATGAACACTACTTTAAGTACCGCCTATAACTACAAGGTGGTCCGCCAATTCGCCATTATGACGGTGGTGTGGGGCATCGTCGGCATGGGGCTCGGGGTTTTTCTCGCGGCCCAATTGGTCTGGCCTGCACTCAACTTCGATTTGCCGTGGACCAGCTTCGGCCGCCTGCGCCCGTTGCACACCAACGCGGTGATCTTCGCCTTCGGTGGCTGCGCCTTGTTCGCCAGCTCCTTCTACTCGGTACAACGCACCTGCCAAACCCAGCTGTTCGCGCCGAAGATCGCCGCGTTCTGCTTCTGGGGCTGGCAGTTGGTCATTCTCTTGGCCGCCATCTCCTTGCCGCTGGGCTACACCAGCTCCAAGGAATATGCCGAGCTGGAATGGCCGATCGACATCCTGATCACCATCGTCTGGGTGGCCTATGCCGTCGTGTTCTTTGGCACGGTGATGAAGCGCAACACCAAGCACATCTACGTCGGCAACTGGTTCTTCGGTGCGTTCATCATCACCGTGGCCATCCTGCATATCGTCAACAACCTGGAAATCCCGGTCAGCCTGACCAAGTCCTACTCCCTCTACGGCGGTGCGACGGATGCCATGGTGCAGTGGTGGTATGGCCACAACGCGGTAGGCTTTTTCCTCACCGCCGGCTTCCTGGGGATGATGTACTACTTCGTGCCCAAGCAGGCCGAGCGTCCGGTGTATTCGTATCGCTTGTCCATCGTGCACTTCTGGGCACTGATCACCCTGTACATCTGGGCCGGCCCGCACCACTTGCACTACACCGCGCTGCCGGACTGGGCACAATCGCTGGGCATGGTGATGTCGCTGGTGCTGCTGGCACCGAGCTGGGGCGGCATGATCAACGGCATGATGACCCTGTCGGGCGCCTGGCATAAGTTGCGCAGCGACCCGATCCTGCGCTTCCTGGTGGTGTCGCTGGCGTTCTACGGCATGTCGACGTTCGAAGGCCCGATGATGGCGATCAAGACCGTCAACGCCCTCTCCCACTACACCGACTGGACCATCGGCCACGTACATGCCGGCGCCCTCGGTTGGGTAGCGATGATCTCCATCGGCGCGCTGTACCACATGATCCCGAAAATCTTTGGTCGCGAGCAGATGTACAGCCTCGGCCTGATCAACGCGCACTTCTGGCTGGCCACCATCGGCACCGTGCTCTACATCGCCTCGATGTGGGTCAACGGCATCGCCCAGGGCCTGATGTGGCGTGCGGTCAACGAAGACGGCACCTTGACCTACTCCTTCGTCGAAACCCTGGTGGCCAGCCACCCAGGCTTCATCGTGCGGCTGGTGGGCGGCGCCATCTTCCTCAGCGGCATGTTCCTGATGGCTTACAACACTTGGCGCACCGTGCGTTCGGCGCAACCTGCCGAAGTCACCGCTGCCGTGCAGATGGCCTGAGGAGTCGATGATGAAACACGAAACGATTGAAAAGAACGTCGGCCTGCTGATGCTGCTCATGGTGCTCGCCGTGAGCATCGGCGGCCTGACCCAGATCGTCCCGCTGTTCTTCCAGGACGTGACCAACAAGCCAGTGGAAGGCATGAAGCCCTACACCGCGCTGCAACTGGAAGGCCGTGACATCTACATCCGCGAAGGCTGCGTACAGTGCCACTCGCAGATGATCCGCCCGTTCCGCGCCGAGACCGAGCGCTACGGCCACTACTCGGTCGCCGGCGAAAGCGTGTGGGACCACCCGTTCCTGTGGGGCTCCAAGCGTACCGGCCCGGACCTGGCCCGCGTTGGCGCGCGCTACTCGGACGACTGGCACCGCGCGCACCTGTACAACCCGCGCAACGTGGTGCCCGAGTCGAAAATGCCGGCCTACCCATGGCTGGTCACCGCCGCCGTCGACAGCAGCCACACCGAGACCAAGTTGAAAGTGATGCGCACCCTCGGCGTGCCGTACACCGACGACGATATCAATGGCGCTGTCGCCAGCCTCAAGGGCAAGACCGAGATGGACGCACTGGTGTCGTACCTGCAAGTGCTCGGCACTGCCATCAAGAGCAAGAGGTGAGCCATGGGATTTGAATTCGATGCGGGCACCATCCGCGGCCTCGGCACGCTGGTGGTCGCCATCGCCTTTATCGGCCTGTCGCTGTGGGTGTTCAACAACCGGCGCAATGCGGAATTCGAGCAGGCCCGCCTGCTGCCCTTCGCCGATGAACCTTCTCCATCCGACGCTCAAGAAGAGCCTGCAATAAGGAGCACTCGGCCATGACCCTATTCTGGAGTACATGGATCTGCGTACTGACCCTCGGCAGCCTGATCGGCCTGACCTGGCTGCTGATCGGGACCCGCAAGGGCGAGACCAAGGGCAGTGTCGACCAGACCATGGGCCACGCCTTTGACGGTATCGAGGAATATGACAACCCGCTGCCCCAGTGGTGGTTCATGCTGTTCGCCGGCACCCTGGTGTTTGCGGTCGGCTACCTGATCCTCTACCCGGGCCTGGGCAACTGGAAAGGCGTGTTGCCGGGCTATGAAGACGGCTGGACCCAGACCAAGGAATGGGACAAGGAAATGGCCAAGGCCGACGCCAAGTTCGGGCCGATCTTCGCCAAATTCTCGGCCATGCCCGTGGAAGAAGTCGCCAAAGACCCGCAAGCGCTGAAAATGGGCGGTCGCCTGTTTGCCTCCAACTGCGCGGTGTGCCACGGCTCGGACGCCAAGGGCGCGTTTGGCTTCCCGAACCTGGCGGATAACATCTGGCGCTGGGGCGGTTCGGCCGAGGCGATCAAGACCACCATCCTCAACGGCCGCCACGCGGCGATGCCGGCCTGGGGTGACATGCTCGGCGATGAAGGGGTGAAAAACGTCGCGGCCTATGTTCGTCACGACGTGGCCAAGCTGCCCTTGCCGGCCAACAGCACCGCAGACTTGGCAGCAGGCCAGGCGGCGTTCAGCACTACCTGCGTCGCTTGCCACGGTCCGGAAGGCCACGGCATGGAAGCCATGGGCGCGCCCGACCTGACCAAACCGGCCGGCTATATCTACGGCACCAGCCTTGCGCAATTGCAGCAGACTATCCGCCATGGCCGCCAAGGCCAGATGCCCGCGCAGGAAGTGCTGCAGGGCAATGACAAGGTGCACTTGTTGGCGGCCTATGTTTACAGCTTGTCCCACAGCGCTGATGGTGCAACGCCAGAAAGCCAGCCTGAGTAACCTCTGAGCTGCTGCCCCACTCTGGGGCGGCAGCTCAACCTAGCTGCGCGACCAAGTGTCGCACCCTTCCAAAGCACACCTTTCCCCCCCTCACTTTCGGGTCTACGCTTGTTCCCACAGCGGACCAATCCTGGCGTACGCAACGACATTCGTTGCGACCCCAAAATTTTCCTGTCCACTCGATCAGCTTTCGATTTCTGATTTTGTCCCTACGCAAAACATGGAAAGGGCGCAGAATCTGGCGTGGAACGCATTGATACAGGTCAGCCATTGCGTTGCAATGGCCCCTCGCTTTCTACATACTTGCGGCCGATTTTACCTATAAAAAAACCTAAACCGTGGAACCTTAGAATGAGCACAGCAATCAGTCCGACTGCTTATAACTATAAGGTAGTCCGCCAGTTCGCCATCATGACGGTGGTCTGGGGGATCCTTGGCATGGGGCTCGGGGTGTTCATCGCCTCGCAACTGGTTTGGCCGGAGTTGAATTTCGGTTTGCCATGGACGACCTTTGGTCGCCTGCGCCCGCTGCACACCAACCTGGTGATCTTCGCCTTCGGTGGATGTGCACTGTTTGCCACCTCCTACTATGTCGTGCAGCGAACCTGCCAGACGCGACTGATCTCCGACAGCCTCGCGGCCTTCACCTTCTGGGGTTGGCAAGCGGTGATCGTGAGCGCCATCGTCACCTTGCCGCTGGGCTACACCACCACCAAGGAATACGCCGAGCTGGAATGGCCGATCGCCATTTTGCTCGCCATCGTGTGGGTGACCTATGCCGTGGTGTTCTTCGGCACCATCGTCAAGCGCAAGACCAAGCACATCTACGTGGGCAACTGGTTCTACGGCGCGTTCATCCTGGTGACGGCGATGCTGCACATCGTCAACCATGCCTCGCTGCCAGTGAACCTGTTCAAGTCCTACTCGGCCTACGCCGGGGCAACGGACGCGATGATCCAGTGGTGGTATGGCCACAATGCCGTAGGTTTCTTCCTGACCACCGGTTTCCTGGGGATGATGTACTACTTCGTGCCGAAACAGGCCGAACGTCCTATTTACTCGTATCGCCTGTCCATCGTGCACTTCTGGGCGCTGATCACCCTGTACATCTGGGCCGGCCCGCACCACTTGCACTACACCGCATTGCCGGACTGGGCGCAGTCCCTGGGCATGGCGATGTCGATCATCCTGCTGGCCCCGAGCTGGGGCGGCATGATCAACGGCATGATGACCCTGTCGGGCGCCTGGCATAAATTGCGCACCGACCCGATCCTGCGCTTCCTGGTCGTCTCCCTGGCCTTCTACGGCATGTCGACCTTCGAAGGGCCGATGATGGCGATCAAGACCGTCAACTCGCTGTCCCACTACACCGACTGGACCATCGGCCACGTACACGCCGGCGCCCTCGGCTGGGTAGCGATGATCTCTATCGGCGCGATCTATCACATGATCCCCCGACTGTTTGGCCGCGTGCAGATGCACAGTGTCGCGCTGATCAACACGCACTTCTGGTTGGCCACTATCGGTACCGTGCTCTACATCGCCTCGATGTGGGTCAACGGCATCACCCAGGGCCTGATGTGGCGTGCGATCAACGATGACGGCACCCTCACCTACTCCTTCGTCGAAGCGCTGCAAGCCAGCCACCCGGGCTACATCGTCCGCGCCCTGGGCGGTGCGTTCTTTGCCGCCGGCATGCTGTTCATGGCCTACAACGTCTGGCGCACCGTGCGTGCCTCCGACCCTGCAGAAGCCGAAGCCGCCGCCAAGATCGCCGTTGTGGGAGCCCACTGATGAAGCATGAAGTAGTCGAGAAGAATATCGGCCTGCTGGCCTTCTTCATGGTCATCGCCGTGAGTATCGGCGGCCTGACCCAGATCGTTCCGCTGTTTTTCCAGGACGTCACCAACAAGCCGGTCGAAGGCATGAAGCCGCGCACCGCGCTTGAACTGGAAGGCCGCGACGTCTACATCGCCAACGGTTGTGTCGGCTGCCACTCGCAGATGATCCGTCCGTTCCGTGCCGAAACCGAGCGGTACGGCCACTACTCCGTCGCCGGTGAAAGCGTGTGGGACCACCCGTTCCTGTGGGGTTCCAAGCGTACCGGCCCAGACCTGGCCCGTGTCGGCGGACGTTACTCCGATGACTGGCAGCGTGCGCACTTGTACAACCCGCGCAACGTGGTGCCTGAATCGAAAATGCCGGCGTATCCGTTCCTCGTGGAAAACAAGCTCGACGGCAAGGACACCGCGAAGAAGATGGAAGTCTTGCGCACCCTGGGCGTGCCCTACACCGACGAAGACATCGCCGGTGCAGCCGCAGCCGTGAAGGGCAAGACCGAAATGGACGCACTGGTGGCCTACCTGCAAGGCCTGGGCACCCTCATCAAAAGCAAACGGTGACCTTCATGGATATCGGGATGATTCGAGGCCTGGGCACCGTTGTGGTGATGGTGGCCTTTATCGGCCTGGCGTTGTGGGTGTTCAGCCCCAAGCGCAAGTCGGAGTTTGACGACGCAACCATGCTGCCCTTCGCGGATGATCCCGAAGCCATTAAGCACGTCGAGCAAGCTTCTAGGAGTAACAAAGAATGACTACGTTCTGGAGTCTGTACGTCACAGTCCTCAGTCTGGGTACCATCTTCGCCCTGACCTGGCTGCTGCTGTCGACCCGCAAGGGCCAGCGCACCGAGCAAACCGACGAGACCGTCGGCCACTCGTTCGACGGCATCGAGGAGTACGACAACCCACTGCCCAAGTGGTGGTTCATGCTGTTCGTCGGCACCATCATCTTCGCCCTCGGCTACCTGGCGCTGTACCCCGGCCTGGGCAATTGGAAGGGCCTGTTGCCGGGCTATGCCTACCTCGACAACGACAAGCAAACCCCCTTCGCCAACGGCCAGACCGGCTGGACCGGCGTGCACGAATGGGAAAAGGAAATGGCCAAGTCGGACGCCAAGTTCGGGCCGATCTTCGCCAAATTCGCGTCGATGCCGATTGAAGAAGTGGCCAAGGACCCGCAAGCCCTGAAGATGGGGGGCCGCCTGTTCGCCTCCAACTGCTCGGTGTGCCACGGTTCCGACGCCAAGGGCGCGTATGGCTTCCCTAACTTGACCGACGCCGACTGGCGTTGGGGTGGCGAGCCGGCCACCATCAAGGAAACCATCATGAAGGGCCGCCATGCGGTGATGCCGGCCTGGCTGGATATCCTCAAAGAACAAGGCGTCAGCGATGTGGCCGCGTTCGTGGTCACCAACCTCGACGGCCGCAAGCTGCCCGAAGGCGTGAAAGCCGATGTGGCCAACGGCGAGAAACTCTTCGCCGCCAACTGCGTGGCCTGCCACGGCCCGGCCGGCAAAGGCACCCCCGCCATGGGCGCGCCCGACCTGACCCACCCGGGTGCATTCATCTACGGCTCGAGCTTTGCCCAACTGCAACAGACCATCCGTTGGGGCCGCCAGGGTCAGATGCCTGCGCAGGAGCAGCTGCAGGGGAATGACAAGGTGCACTTGCTGGCAGCGTATGTTTACAGCTTGTCCCATGGGGATAAGAAGGCCGAAGAGCAGTAAAGTCTTGAAAAAAAACGAAGCCCCGTGCAGCGAAAGCTGGCGGGGCTTCGTTGTTTCTGGCTCTCGTAACTGTTCAGAACATGAACCCACGACCACTCGTAGCTTGAAGCTTGCCGCGCCCAATAACGAGGTAGTAACGTAACTACATCGAATCCAGCGAAAGGGGAGCCACCCCATGACAATCACCACTATTTCCAGCCGCGCATTCAACCAAGACACAAGTGGTGCCAAAAAAGCAGCCCGCCAGGGGCCGGTTTTTATCACCGATAGAGGCAAGCCAGCCCACGTACTGCTAAGCATTGAGGACTACCAGAAACTGACAGGGCTCAATGCCGACATCGTTGATCTGCTAGTGATGCCAGAAGCGGCCGATATCGACTTCGAAACCGAACGTGCCGTGATCACTCATCGACCTGTGGACCTCTCCTGATGTATCTACTCGACACCAACGTCATTTCCGAACTTCGCAAACCCCACGCCGATGCAAAGGTGGTCGCCTGGGCTAAAAGCGTCAGCGCTCCACGCCTGTATATGTCGGCGATCACACTCAAAGAACTGGAAACCGGCGTCCTGCGCATAGAGCGGCGAGACCCGGCGCAAGGGAAGGTATTACGCACCTGGCTCAAGCGTCATGTCATACCCGCCTTCAATGCCAGAATCCTGCCCATCGATGCAGCAGTAGCGTTGCGCTGTGCACACTTGCATGTGCCAGACCGAGCCAATGAAAGTGATTCATTGATTGCGGCAACCGCTCTGGTCCATGGCCTTACTGTTGTTACACGCAATGTCAGCGACTTTAAATCCAGTGGCGTTCCACTGATCAATCCATGGGACGAATGACCTGCTTACCCACCAAAACCGTCCATACTTCCCAAGTCAATTGATCCAGATCACCTACACCATCAATTGATTTTCCCCAACGCGACCAAAGGTCGCACCCCTTGCACCGCATCGGGGGCGTATCATTAGGCCACTGCAACACCCTTAATTTGACCCCGGTTGGCACGTACTGGCCGAGGCAAATCTCCACCGCCGTGGGATGCAATGATGAGCAACCAGATACCGGTACATGACGTTACCCCGCCTGCCAAAAACGCCAGCAGCACTGTCGACCTCTACGCCTCGCGAGAGAAGATCTACACCCGCGCCTTCACCGGCCTGTTTCGCAATTTGCGCATGCTCGGCGGCGCCGCTCTGTTCCTGCTCTACTTCGGCACCGTGTGGCTGAACTGGGGTGGTCACCAGGCCGTGTGGTGGAACCTGCCAGAGCGTAAATTCTTTATTTTTGGCGCGACCTTCTGGCCCCAGGACTTCATCCTGCTCTCGGGCATTCTTATCGTCGCGGCATTTGGCCTGTTCTTTATCACCGTCTATGCCGGGCGTGTGTGGTGCGGTTATACCTGCCCGCAAAGCGTGTGGACGTGGATCTTCATGTGGTGCGAAAAGGTCACCGAAGGCGACCGCAACCAACGCATCAAGCTCGATAAAGCGCCCATGGGCGCCAACAAATTCCTGCGCAAATTCAGTAAGCACACCCTGTGGCTGCTGATCGGTTTTGTCACCGGCATGACCTTTGTCGGCTACTTCTCGCCGATCCGCGAACTGGTGTTTGACTTCTTCACCGGCCAAGCCGATGGCTGGTCGTATTTCTGGGTCGGTTTCTTCACCCTCGCCACCTACGGCAACGCCGGTTGGCTGCGCGAACAAGTGTGTATCTACATGTGCCCGTACGCGCGTTTCCAGAGCGTGATGTTCGACAAGGACACCCTGATCGTCTCCTACGACCCCCGCCGTGGCGAGGTGCGTGGCCCGCGCAAAAAAGGCGTCGATTACAAGGCCCAGGGCCTGGGGGACTGCATCGACTGCACGATGTGCGTACAGGTGTGCCCCACCGGTATCGACATCCGCGACGGCCTGCAGATCGAGTGCATCGGCTGCGCCGCTTGTATCGACGCCTGCGACAACATCATGGACAAAATGGAGTACCCACGCGGCCTGATCAGCTACACCACCGAGCACAACCTGTCGGGGCAGAAAACCCACAAGCTGCGCCCGCGCCTGATCGGCTACGCCTTGGTGCTGCTGGCGATGATCGGCTTGCTGGTGGCGGCCTTCTTCATGCGCTCGCTGGTGGGTTTCGACGTGAGCAAGGACCGTGTGCTGTACCGCGAGAACGCCGAAGGCCGGATCGAAAACGTCTACAGCCTGAAGATCATGAACAAGGACCAGCGCGACCACACCTACGTGCTCGACGCTGCCGGCCTGCCCGACCTCAAGCTGCAAGGCCGCCGCGAAATCAAGGTGGCTGCCGGTGATATCGTCAGCATGCCGGTGGAGTTGTCGAGCGCGCCGGAACAACTGCCGTCGAGCACCAACGAGGTGAAATTCATCCTCACCGACGCCGATGACGCCAGCGTCCACATTGAAGCCAAGAGCCGATTCATCGGCCCGCAAGTTCGTTAATCAAGAGAACCGAACAATGTCCGTAGCAACTGCCGCAAGCCCTTGGTACAAGCACCTCTGGCCCTGGATCATCATCGGGATCCTGGCCTGCTCGGTGACCTTGACCCTGTCCATGGTGACTATCGCGGTGAACAACCCCGACAACCTGGTCAACGACAACTACTACGAGGCCGGCAAGGGCATCAACCGCTCCCTGGACCGCGAACTGCTGGCCCAGACCCTGCAACTGCGCGCCAAGGTGCACCTGGATGAGCTGACCGGTGAAGTCGAAGTGAACCTCACCGGCAACAGCAACCCAGCCACCCTGGAATTGAACCTGATCTCCCCGACCCAGCCAGAGAAGGATCGCAAGATCAACCTGGCCCGCAGTGACAGCGAAACTGGCCGCTACATCGGCCAGGTCACCGACAAGGTCGAGGGCCGGCGCTTTGTCGAATTGCTCGGCGTGGAAGGCGATCGCACCTGGCGTATGTTTGAAGAAGAGCTGGTCAGCCACGACAAGGACTTGCTGCTGGGTGATGAACCGTTGCAGGGCGCTGAAGACCTGAAAAAATAAGCCTGCGCTTCGCGCATCGTCGGCAAGCCGGCTCCTACCGCTCGAACGCGATCCCTTGTAGGAGCCGGCTTGCCGGCGATGAGGCCCTCCCAGCCGATTAAGATCCCTAGCCATGACCAGCCCAACTCCGTGCTACCACTGCGCCCTGCCCGTCCCGCCCGGCAGCCGGTTTACCGCCGTGATCCTCGGTGAACACCGCGAACTCTGCTGCCCGGGCTGTCAGGCCGTGGCCGAGGCGATTGTGGCCGGCGGCCTGGAAAGCTATTACCAGCACCGCAGCGAAGCCTCGGCCAACCCTGAGACGCTGCCGGTGCAACTGGTCGACGAGTTGGCACTGTATGACCGCGCCGACGTGCAAAAACCTTTTGTGCGCCACGAGGGCGAGCTGGCCGAAGCCACCCTGTTGATGGAAGGCATCAGTTGCGCTGCCTGTGGCTGGTTGATCGAAAAACACCTGCGCGGCCTGCCCGCCGTGGCCGAGGCGCGGTTGAACCTGTCCAACCATCGTTTGCAGGTGCGCTGGGCCGATGGGCAACTGCCGCTGAGCCAGTTGCTCAGCGAGCTGCGCCATATCGGCTACGCCGCCCACCCCTATCAGGCCGACCGCGCTGCCGAGCAACTGGCCGGTGAGAATCGCCTGGCCTTGCGCCAATTGGGCGTGGCCGGGCTGCTGTGGTTCCAGGCCATGATGGCAACCATGGCCACCTGGCCGGAATTCAATATCGACCTGAGCCCGGAGCTGCACGTGATCCTGCGCTGGGTGGCGATGTTTCTCACCACACCCATTGTGTTTTACAGCTGCGCACCGTTTTTCAAGGGGGCGATGCGCGACTTGCGCACCCGCCACCTGACCATGGATGTCTCGGTGTCATTGGCCATCGGCGGTGCGTACCTGGCGGGCATCTGGACCGCGATCACCGGCGTCGGCGAGCTCTACTTCGATGCAGTGGGCATGTTTGCACTGTTCCTGCTGGCCGGGCGCTACCTTGAGCGCCGCGCCCGCGAGCGCACGGCCGCCGCCACCGCGCAGCTGGTGAACCTGTTGCCCGCCTCGTGCCTGCGGCTCAAGGTCGATGGCCAGAGTGAACGCATCCTGCTCCCGGAACTGGCACTGGGCGACCGCGTCCTGGTGCATCCGGGCGCTGTGTTGCCGGCGGATGGCGTGATCCTCGATGGCCAATCGAGCATTGATGAATCGTTGCTCACCGGGGAATACCTGCCGCAACCGCGCCAGACCGGCGACGCCGTCACAGCGGGCACGCTGAATGTCGAGGGTGCCTTGACCGTCGAAGTGCGTGCCTTGGGCCATGACACGCGCTTGTCCGCCATCGTGCGCCTGCTGGAACGGGCCCAGGCCGAGAAACCACGCCTGGCACAAATCGCCGACCGCGCCGCGCAGTGGTTCCTGTTGTGCTCGTTGATCGCCGCCGCCCTGATCGGCTTGCTGTGGTGGGAGCTGGACGCGTCGCGCGCGTTCTGGATTGTGCTGGCAATGCTGGTGGCGACGTGCCCCTGTGCGTTGTCCCTTGCAACACCTACAGCCCTCACCGCCGCCACCGGCACCTTGCACAAACTCGGGTTGCTGCTGACCCGTGGCCATGTGCTGGAAGGACTGAACCAGATCGACACGGTGATCTTCGACAAGACCGGCACCCTGACGGAAGGACGCCTGGCGTTGAGAGCCATCCGCCCCCTGGGCAGCTTGAGCACCGACCTGTGCCTGAGCCTCGCCGCCGCCTTGGAAAACCGTTCCGAACACCCGATCGCGCGCGCCTTTGGTCGTGCGCCACTGGCCGCCGATGAAGTCATCAGTTCGCCAGGGCAGGGCCTTGAAGGGCGTGTCGGCGAGCGCGTATTGCGCATTGGCCAACCGGGTTTTGTCTGTGAACTCAGTGGTTGCCCGATCCCAGCCGCGCCTGAGGTTTCGGGCCAATGGCTGCTGCTCGGCGACCGCGAAGGCGCCCTGGCCTGGTTCGTACTCGACGACCGCCTGCGCAGCGATGCCCCAGCGTTGCTGGCCGCGTGCAAGGCGCGTGGCTGGCGCACGCTGCTGCTGTCCGGGGACAGCTCGCCGATGGTCGCCAGTGTCGCCGCCGAGTTGGGGATCGATGAAGCCCACGGCGGCCTGCGCCCCGATGACAAGCTGCAAGTGCTGCAACGACTGCACAAGGAAGGCCGCAAGGTGCTGATGCTTGGCGACGGGGTCAACGATGTGCCGGTGCTCGCCGCCGCGGACATCAGCGTGGCCATGGGCACGGCCACCGACCTGGCCAAGACCAGCGCCGACGCGGTCTTGCTGTCCAACCGCCTGGACGCCCTCGTACAAGCCTTTACCCTGGCGCGACGCACCCGTCGGGTGATCATTGAAAACCTGCTATGGGCCGGGCTGTACAATGGCCTTATGCTGCCGTTTGCCGCCCTAGGCTGGATCACCCCTATCTGGGCCGCGATCGGCATGTCCCTCAGTTCGTTGACCGTGGTGCTCAACGCCCTGCGCCTGACTCGCCTGCCGAGCGCGCCTGCGGCCAGAGCCCCTTCAGTAACCCGCCCGCTGCCGGTGTGAGCCGCGCGGACATGGAGTGCAGATGCCAGCTTTATACGTGATGATTCCGGCGGCGCTGCTGTTAGTGGGCGTGGCCATCTACATCTTCTTCTGGGCCGTGGACAATGGCCAGTACGACGACCTCGACGGCCCGGCCCATAGCGTGCTGTTCGACGACCAGGACCCGAACCACCTGGCCGGCATCGAAGAGGCCAACCACCACGAGCAACCGCCCAAAGACCCGCCCCATGCTTGAACTGGCGCCACTGCTGGTCTCCGCGCTGATCCTCGGCCTGCTCGGCGGCGGCCATTGCCTGGGCATGTGCGGCGGCCTGATGGGTGCGCTGACCCTGGCCATCCCCAAGGAGCAGCGTGGTCGCCGGTTTAAACTGCTGCTGGCCTACAACCTGGGGCGCATCTTCAGCTATACCGCTGCCGGGGTGTTGATCGGCCTGGCCGGTTGGGCAGTGGCGAACAGCCCGGCGGCGATGTTCATGCGCGTACTGGCCGGGTTGTTGTTGATCAGCATGGGCCTGTACCTGGCCGGCTGGTGGAGCGGCCTCACCCGTATCGAAAGCCTCGGACGCGGCCTGTGGCGCTACATCCAGCCAGTCGCCAACCGTTTGCTGCCTGTGTCCAGCGTACCGCGCGCCTTGCTGCTGGGCGCGCTGTGGGGCTGGTTGCCGTGCGGATTGGTCTACAGCACGCTGCTATGGGCAGCGAGCCAGGGCAATGCACTGGACAGCGGGTTGCTGATGCTGGCGTTCGGGCTGGGGACCTGGCCGGTGCTGTTGGCTACAGGCCTGGCGGCTGAGCGGGTGACGGCGCTGTTGCGCAAACGCAGTGTGCGGATGGCCGGCGGCTTGCTGGTGATTATGTTCGGTATCTGGACATTGCCCGGCCCGCACCAGCACTGGCTGATGGGCCACTAGCGCCCTGCCTCGTAAGTACGATCGTTTTTGACGAGTGGCTGTTGTCGTCAGGCAAGGCGCCGCGACGACTCATAGCTGGCTATGGGGAGGAGCGGCAACGCAGCATGACGGCAACAGACGCCGTCAAAAACGATCAGTACTTGCGAGGCAGGGCGCTCGGCGCCATGTGGCATAGCGCCGCTCCCCGTTGATGCAAATCAAGATGCCATCCCCGCCACGCCCCTAGACTCGGCCCACTAGCCTATCCGGGGGAACGCCCGCATGCTCGACGCCATTCGTTGGGACGCCAATCTGATTCACCGCTACGACATGGCGGGACCGCGCTACACGTCCTACCCCACTGCCGTGCAATTCGACAGCCAGGTCGGCACCTTCGACCTGCTCCACGCCCTGCGCGACAGCCGCAAGGCCGTGCGACCCTTGTCGCTGTATGTGCATGTACCGTTCTGCGCGAACATTTGCTACTACTGCGCCTGCAACAAGGTCATCACCAAGGACCGTGGCCGCGCCCAGGCCTACCTGCAACGTCTGGAGCAAGAGATCCAACTGGTGGCCTGCCACCTCGATCCGAGACAGCGGGTTGAGCAACTGCACTTCGGCGGCGGCACCCCGACCTTTCTCAGCCACGATGAACTGCGCCAGGTCATGGGCTGCCTGCGCCAGCACTTCAATTTGCTGGATGACGATTCCGGCGACTACGGCATCGAGATCGACCCCCGTGAAGCGGACTGGGCGACCATGGGCCTGCTGCGTGAACTTGGCTTCAACCGCGTGAGCATCGGCCTGCAAGACCTTGACCCCGAGGTGCAACGGGCAGTGAATCGCCTGCAGAGCCTGGAGGAAACCCGTGCGGTCATCGATGCGGCGCGCACCCTGCAATTTCGCTCGATCAATATCGACCTGATCTACGGCTTGCCCAAGCAAACACCGATCAATTTTGCGCGTACCGTGGAAGAGGTAATCAGCCTGCAACCAGACCGCTTGTCAGTGTTCAATTACGCGCACCTGCCAGAGCGCTTCATGCCCCAGCGGCGTATCAACACCGATGAACTGCCCTCCCCGGCGTCTAAACTCTTGATGCTGCAAACCACCATCGAGCAACTGACCCAGGCCGGCTACCGCTACATAGGCATGGACCACTTCGCCCTGCCGGACGATGAGTTGGCTATCGCCCAGGAAGAAGGCACGCTGCAGCGCAACTTCCAGGGCTACACCACCCACGGTCACTGCGACTTGATCGGGCTCGGGGTGTCGGCGATCAGCCAGATCGGCGACCTGTACTGCCAGAACAGCAGCGACCTCAACGGCTACCAGAACACCCTGGCGGGCGCGCAACTGGCCACCAGCCGTGGCCTGGTCTGCACCACGGACGATCGGTTGCGGCGGGAGGTGATTCAGCAGCTGATCTGCACGTTCAGCCTGGCATTCGAGGCGATCGAGCAGGCCTTCAATGTGGATTTTCGCGGGTATTTCGCTGACATCTGGCCACAACTGGAGGCCATGGCCGAGGATGGCCTGATTGAACTCGACGCCCGGGGCATTCGTGTGTTGCCGGCCGGGCGCCTGCTGGTGAGGTCGGTGTGCATGGTGTTCGACGCCTATCTGGAGCACCAGAACAGGCAGCGTTTCTCGAAGGTTATCTAGTCGACTCGCCTTACTTGGCCATGAGGCTCATGGCTTCCATCTGAGCCTCTGGCGGCTGGTCTTTCATGGCTTTGGCCAGTTGGGTCTGGGTGGTTGCCAGCGCGGCCTGCAATGACGTCACATCGCTCTGCAAGCCCGCGACTCTGGCCTGGCGCGCCTCCGGCGTCATCGAGGTATCAGCCATGGCCGCTGCGAGTTCGGCCATCTTGTCTTCGAGTTGTTTCTTGAGCTCACGGATCATCTTCAACAACTGCTTGACGCTGTCGCTCAGGTTGCTGTCGTCGATGTCTTTATTCGCGTCGTTACGGGCAGCCTGCAGACCCGCACCGGAAATTGTCACCGCCACGCCTTCGACCGGCTTGGCGTCAGCCTGCGGTGCCGATGGGTTGCTGGCATCGTCCACCACGGCGTCCTTTTTGAGGTCCGGCATTGTGGGTATGCGAATACTTGAGGGGTTAATACCGCCAATAGAAGCCATGATCCAAACCCTGGATTGTTGAGACATAAGCCTGTATCGACCCTGATACAAAAAGCTTTATACCGCTGGCGGTTTTTTGTACACGCTGGCCTCATCGCCCCCCAGTGCGTTACCCTTACGTCTTATGTGTGTTTTCCCACAAGGATTTAAGAAATGTCCGAGCCAGTTAAACTGCGCGCTCACAGCCAGGCTCATTGCAAGGATTGCAGCCTGGCTCCCCTGTGCTTGCCACTTTCGTTGAATTTGGAAGACATGGATGCGCTGGACGAGATCGTTAAACGCGGTCGCCCGCTGAAAAAAGGCGAGTTCCTGTTTCGCCAGGGCGACAAGTTCGATTCCGTTTATGCAGTACGTTCGGGCGCATTGAAAACGTTCAGCCTCAGCGACGGCGGCGAAGAGCAGATCACCGGTTTCCACCTGCCCAGCGAACTGGTCGGCTTGTCGGGCATGGACACCGAGATTCATCCGGTGTCGGCCCAGGCGCTGGAGACCACTTCGGTGTGCGAAATCCCCTTCGAACGCCTGGACGAACTGGCCCTGCAATTGCCGCAACTGCGTCGCCAACTGATGCGTGTCATGAGTCGCGAAATTCGTGACGACCAGCAAATGATGCTGCTGTTGTCGAAGAAAACCGCCGACGAGCGCATCGCTACGTTCCTGGTCAACCTGTCGGCACGGTTCCGTGCCCGTGGGTTCTCCGCCAACCAGTTCCGCCTGAGCATGTCGCGCAACGAAATCGGCAACTACCTGGGCCTTGCAGTGGAAACCGTGTCCCGCGTGTTTACGCGCTTCCAGCAGAACGCACTGTTGGCCGCCGAAGGCAAGGAAGTGCATATCCTCGACCCTATCCAGCTGTGCGCGCTGGCGGGCGGCTCGCTCGAAGGTTAAGAGAAGGATTGATCCAGACACCTGCGGCCGCGCCAATTGCCGAGGCCGCAGGTATACTTCGAGTCCGTTTCCAGCCCCAGGACTCTTCGACGATGACCTTCGATTCGTTCGACATCAAATCCCTGATCCGCCCCGTCATCGACTTCCCCAAGCCTGGGGTGATCTTCCGTGACATCACGCCCTTGTTCCAATCGCCCCGCGCCCTGCGCCTGGTGGCGGACAGCTTTGCCCAACGTTATGTCGAAGCCGATTTCACCCATATCGGCGCAATGGATGCGCGGGGCTTCCTGATCGGTTCGATCATCGCCTACCAACTGAACAAGCCGCTGATCCTGTTCCGCAAGCAGGGCAAACTGCCCGCGGACGTGCTGGCCGAGGGTTACCAGACCGAGTACGGCGAGGCTTTCCTGGAAGTGCACGCCGACAGCCTGTGCGAGGGCGATTCGGTGTTGATGTTCGATGACCTGATCGCCACTGGCGGCACCCTGATCGCGGCGGCGAACCTGGTGCGACGCATGGGCGCGAAGATCTTCGAAGCGGCGGCGATTATTGATCTGCCGGAGCTGGGTGGGTCGCAACGCCTGGAGGACATGGGGATTCCGACGTTTTGTTTGACGCAGTTTGCGTTGACTGAACAGTAACGGTCGCCTGGGCCGGCCTCATCGCGGGCAAACCCGGCTCCCACAGGTGATCGCCTTCACCGATAAGAATGTGTGAGCCCAATCAAATGTGGGAGCCGGGCTTGCCCGCGATGAGGCCCGCAAGAACAACGCAAATCACAACCCCATCTGCTTACTGATGATCTCGTTCATCACTTCACGCGTCCCCCCGCCAATCGACAGGATGCGGTTATCCCGATACAGCCGCTCCACCAGGTTGCCGCGCATATAGCCCTGCCCACCGAGAATCTGCACCGCGTCGTAGGTGACGCGGTCGGCGGTGTCGGTGGCGAGGTTCTTGGCCATGGAAATCTCCTTGATCACGCTGAGGCCGGCCGCCATTTTCGCCGCCTGGCGGTAGGTGAATTCGCGGGAGACTTCCACGGCGGTGGCCATCTCTGCCAGTCGATGCTTGATCACCTGGAACTTGCCGATGGGCTTACCGAAGGCTTCGCGCTGGGCGGCCCATGCAAGGCTTTCCTCCAGGGCCAACTGCGCAGTCATGTTGGCCATCAGGGCCAGCGCCAGGCGTTCGCTCTGGAAGTTGCCCATGATGCAGGCAAACCCCATGTTCTCCGCGCCGATCAGGTTGCCGACGGGCACCCGGCAATCGTCAAAGAATAATTCAGCCGTGTCCGACGCCCACCAGCCCATTTTCTTCAGGGGCTGGCCGACAGTGAAACCCGGCGTGTCTTTTTCGATCAGCAGTAGGCTGATGCCGGCAAAGCCCGGCCCGCCGGTGCGCACGGCGACGGTGTAGAAATCGGCGCGGATACCGCTGGTGATGAAGGTCTTGCTGCCGCTGACGCGGTAATGGTCGCCGTCGCGGATGGCGCGGGTTTGCAGGCTGGCGACATCAGAGCCGCCACCCGGCTCGGTGACCGCCAGGGCGATGATCTTTGCACCGGCCAGGACCTGCGGCGCCACGCGCTCGCGCACCTCGGGCCGGGCCCATTTGACGACCGGTGGCAGGCCGATATCCAGCGAACCAAGCCCGGCGACCACACCACCGGAGCCACAACGCATCAGCTCTTCACTGGCCGCAACCTTTGCGAACAGGTCACCTTCATGGCTACCGCCCAAGGCTTGCGGATAACCGATGCCGAGGATCCCCACCGCGCCGGCCTTGAGGTACAGCTCGCGCGGAAAGCTCTGCGCCTCCTCCCACTGCTCGATGCCCGGCAGCAGCTCGCGCTCGACAAAGCGACGCACGCTGTCGCGGACCAATTGGTGGCTGGGGTCGAAGTAGTCCTGGTAGGCAGACATCGGCAAGCTCCATGGCGAGATGGAGCGAAATTACCAAGCGCTTGCTTGGTTATCAAGACATGTACACCTTTTGCCAACAACACGACACTAATGTGGGAGCGGGCTTGCCCGCGAAAGCGCTGGAACAGTCAATACATCTGGTACTGAAAGACCGCTTTCGCGAGCAAGCCCGCCCCCACACTTTGTCCGGCGGTGAACCTTAAAGGGCGATCGGTTTGCGGCCGGCGAAGGAGTGCGCCAGCGTGCCACCATCGACCAACTCCAACTCGCCGCCCAGCGGCACACCGTGGGCAATACGCGAAGTGATCAAGCCTTTGTTGGTCAGCAGTTGAGCGATGTAATGCGCGGTCGCCTCACCTTCCACTGTCGGGTTGGTGGCCAGGATCACTTCGGTAAAGGTGCCCTGTTCTTCGATGCGCGTCACCAGCTGTGGAATGCCGATGGCCTCCGGGCCCAGGCCGTCCAGCGGCGACAGGTGGCCCTTGAGCACAAAGTAGCGCCCGCGATAGCCAGTCTGCTCCACCGCATACACATCCATCGGTCCTTCCACCACGCACAGCAGCGTGTCGTCACGGCGCGGGTCGGCGCATTGCGGGCAGAGTTCTTCTTCGGTCAGCGTGCGGCACTGGCGGCAGTGGCCTACCCCGGTCATGGCCTGGCTCAAGGCCTGGGCCAACCGGGTGCCACCGCTGCGATCACGCTCAAGCAGTTGCAGCGCCATGCGCTGGGCGGTTTTCTGGCCCACGCCCGGCAATGTGCGCAGGGCGTCGATCAGTTGGCGAATCAGGGGGCTGAAGCTCATGGGCAATGGTCCGACAAAACAACGAGACGCGGTTTATACCCGCGCCCCGGATTAGCGTCAAATCCTCAATCCTGCGCGACGCGCACCACCAACTTGCCGAAGTTGCGCCCTTCCAGCAAACCGATAAAGGCCTCGGGTGCCTGCTCCAGACCGTCGACCACGTCTTCGCGGAACTTGATCTTGCCGTCGCGCACCCACGGCGCCATGGCGCTGAGGAACTCGGGCTGGCGGTCACCGTAGTCGTCGAACACGATAAAGCCCTGGATGCGCACGCGCTTGGTCAGCAGCGTTCGTTGCAGCGCCGGCAACCGGTCGGGACCGCTGGGCGCTTCATGGGCGTTGTAGCCGGCGATCAGCCCGCACAGTGGAATGCGCGCCTTGGGATTGAGCAGCGGCACCACGGCGTCGAACACCTTACCGCCGACGTTTTCAAAATAGATATCGACGCCTTTGAAGCACGCCAGCGCCAGATCATTGGCAAAGGTCGCGCTCTTGTGGTCGACGCAGGCATCGAAGCCCAATTCGTCCACCACATAACGGCACTTGTCTGCGCCACCTGCTATCCCGACCACGCGCAAGCCCTTGAGCTTGGCCACCTGCCCCACCACCGAGCCCACTGCGCCGGACGCCGCGGCCACCACCAGGGTTTCCCCGGCCGTGGGCTGGCCAATGTCCATCAGGCCCATGTAGGCGGTCATGCCCGGCATGCCCAGCACACCCAAGGCCATGGACGGACTGGCCAGGCCATTGGGCACCGGCATCAGGTTACGACCGTCGGAGATGCTGTGGCTTTGCCAGCCGGTGGAGCCGACCACCAGGTCGCCCACTTCGAATTTCGGATTGCGCGACTGTTCGATGCGACTGACAGCGCCACCGGTCATTACTTCGTCGATTTCCACTGGCGCCGCGTAGGACGGTGCGTCGCTCATACGTCCGCGCATGTAGGGGTCGAGGGACAGGTACAGGGTTTTCAGCAGGACTTGGCCGTCTGCCAACTCCGGCAGATTCACACGCTCCAGGCGGAAATTTTCCGGGGTGGGTGCGCCCTGCGGGCGTGAGACCAGGACGATGCGCTGGTTCAGGGTCGGTTCTTGAGGCATGAAGGGGCTCCTTTATCCAAATCCATCGGTATAGGGTGCAGACCATGCGTGCGGTGCCAGGGTTCGATCCGATTGGCACAAACAAAAATGCCAGGCACGGGGCCTGGCATTGGAGTCTAGCTAACGCTCGTCGATCAGAACGGCAGCTTCATGCCCGGTGGCAGTTGCATGCCAGCGGTGACACCGCCCATTTTTTCCTGGCTGTTGGCTTCGATCTTGCGCACGGCGTCGTTGACGGCCGCGGCGAACAGCGCCTCGAGCATTTCCAGGTCATCTTCGCCAACGCCCGGCAGGACGCTTGGGTCGATGCTTACACGCTTGATGTCGTGACGACCGGTCATCACCACGCTGACCATATCGCCACCGGCTTTACCGGTGACTTCGGCGTTGGCCAGTTCTTCCTGCATCTTGGCCATCTTTTCCTGCATCTGCTGCGCCTGCTTCATCAGGCCGGCCATGCCACCTTTCATCATGGGAATCACCTCAAAAGTACGTGGATCAATTAGTAGCCCGGTTTCATGACGCTTGGGGCACCGGGGCTTCGACAGGTTCAATAGTATCGTGACGGACGACCGCACCGAACTGTTGCATCATTTGCTGGATGAGCGGATCACCGTGGATCGAATCCTCGGCCTCGCGCTGACGGTTGATACGCCGGCGGGTCGCGGCCTGGGCCGGGGTTTCCTGCTCCGGCTTGATCAGCTCGATGGCGATGGTCAGCGGGCGCTCATGGTACTGGTTAAGCGCATCGTTCAGGCGGCGCTGCTGGGTGGCGTTGAACAGGGCGCTGTGGGCCGGGTCCAGGTGCAACAGCCAGTGGTCGCCTTCGATGGAGATCAGTGTGCAGTTGGCGGCGATGCTGCCGGTCATGCCGGAAATCGGCAGTTTCGGGAACAACTCCAGCCATTGCAGGGCCAGGCCGGTGGCCGGGGCCGCGGCAGGCTCAGCCTCGGGCTCGGGGGCTGGCTCGGCGGTGTGTTCGCTGGCCAGGTCGTCCAGGTAGCTGTAGGCCGAATCCATGTCCGGCTCGATGTAGTCTTCATCCAGCGGCGGTTCGTCGTCGAGGTCGATGCCCGGCGTAGCGGCTTCCACCTGAGCCACGGTGGGCTCGGGGACCGGCGCAGACACCCACTCCGGTGCATCCAGCACTACGCTGTCCGGGGTCGGCGTAGGCATCGGCGTCAGCTCGGGCTGCTCGCTGCTGGTTTCCAGCACGGGCTCCACGGCGGGCGCCAGCTCGACCTCGACGTCAGTCTCTACCGGATCATTCCAGGGCAGGTCGACGACCGGTTCAGGCTCGTTGGCCGGTTCCGGCGCGACCACCGGCGCAGCCGACACAGTTTCAGGTTCAGGTTCAGGTTCTGGCTCAGGCGCCGGCGCAACTGGCGCAGGCGCAGCAACCACTGGCGCAACCACTGCTGCGCCAGCCACTGGTTTGGCGGAATCAACTGTGGCCTGGCTGATCCCCACTGGCTTTAGCGGCTGTCTCGGCGCATCGGCCGAATCGGCAGGCCGGAAGGCCAGCATCCGCAGCAGCACCATTTCGAAGCCGCCCCTCGGGTCGGGCGCCAGGGGCAGGTCGCGGCGACCAATCAGGCCCATCTGGTAGTAGAACTGCACGTCTTCGGCCGGCAACGCCTGGGCCAAGGCCAGCACGCGGTCGCGGTCGCCGTGGCCATTGTCGACCCCTTCGGGCAGGGCCTGGGCGATGGCGACGCGGTGCAGCACATTGAGGATTTCCGAGAGCACGCCATTCCAGTCCGGGCCTTGCTCCGACAGGTGGCGTACGGCCTCGAGCAACGCCTTGGCGTCGCCTTCGATCAGCGCATGCAGCACGTCGAACACCTGGCCGTGGTCCAGGGTACCGAGCATGGCGCGCACGTCGGCGGCCATGACCTTGCCTTCACCAAAGGCGATGGCCTGGTCGGTGAGGCTCATGGCGTCGCGCATCGAACCGTCGGCGGCGCGGCCGAGCAACCACAGTGCATCGTCTTCGAACGGGACGTTCTCGACGCCCAGCACGTGGGTCAAATGCTCGACCACGCGCTCGGGGGTCATGTTTTTCAGGGAGAACTGCAGGCACCGCGACAGAATCGTTGCAGGAAGTTTCTGAGGGTCGGTGGTGGCCAGGATGAATTTGACGTAGGGCGGCGGCTCTTCCAGGGTTTTCAACAAAGCGTTGAAGGAGTGGCTGGAGAGCATGTGCACTTCGTCGATCAGGTAGACCTTGAAGCGGCCACGGCTGGGCGCGTACTGCACGTTGTCGAGCAGCTCGCGGGTGTCTTCGACCTTGGTGCGGCTCGCGGCGTCGATCTCGATCAGGTCGACAAAACGCCCTTCGTCGATTTCCTTGCACACCGAACAGGTGCCGCACGGCGTTGAAGTAATACCGGTTTCACAGTTCAGGCATTTGGCGATGATGCGCGCAATGGTGGTCTTGCCCACCCCCCGGGTACCGGTGAACAGGTAGGCGTGGTGCAGCCGTTGGCTGTCCAAGGCATTGATCAGAGCCTTGAGCACATGGGTCTGGCCGACCATTTCGCGGAACGAGCGCGGACGCCATTTACGTGCAAGAACCTGATAACTCATCGAAAACCGTCGCAACTGGGAAGCGGGAGCCGGTAATGCTAGCGGAGCAAGGGGGAAATTGCATCCGGCACGCTCGCCTAATCTGACTAAGCTCTTCTGGTTGGCCCCGAAAAGGCCTGATCCCGGAGAGCATATGCGCGTAGTCCTGGGCGCTTTATGGATGATTACCACGGCTTGCAGTGCTGCGCCTGCACCGTTGCGCTTCTCGGTTTCCGACAGCTGGGCGATGCCCATGGTGCAACTGGAGGACGGCCGGCCCACCCAGGGCATTTTGTATGACCTGATGTTGAGCCTGGCCACCCAGGTGGACCGACCGGCTGAGTTCCATGTACTGGCGCGGGCGCGCATCTCGAGTGCCATGCAACATGGCGACATCGATGTGCGCTGTTATGTCACCCAGGCCTGGGTCGACAACCTGTCCGGGGACTACACTTGGAGCATCCCCTTGATGGTGCAGCGTAACCTGTTGGTGAGCACCCACATTCCTCCTCAGCCGGTGCAGGTCGACAAACTCGCGCCACAGGCCATTGGCACCGTGCTCAACTACCGCTATGCCAGCCTCGACCCGCTGTTCGCCAACGGCCAGCTCAGCCGCGATGACGCCCGCAGCGAAGAACAGGTGCTGCACAAACTGGTGGCCGGGCGTTTCAAGTTTGCCGTGACCAACGAATGGATCCTCGACCGCTTCAACCAGCGGATGCCGGTGGGCAAGCGGTTGCACAAGGTCGCGGTGATTGATGAGCAGAACCTTGGCTGCACCGTGCGCAATGACCCAAACGTGCCGGTTCAGCTCATCCTGCGCACCTTGCTGCGGATGAAAATGTCGGGGGAGATCGATCAGATCATCCAGCTCTACACCGGTGAGACTCCTGACAGGAACTGACAGGACCGTCTTATAGACTCGGCTCCCTCACACACGCAGCCCCCAGGAGCCCGCATGAACACCGTCGCCCATTACTTTTTGCTCTACGTCGACAGCCCGGCCACCAGCGCCAACTTCTACAGCCGCCTGCTGGGCAAGCCGCCGGTGCAGCTCAACCCCACCTTCGCCCTGTTTATTCTCGACAATGGAGTAAAGCTGGGTTTGTGGTCGCGCCATACCGTGGAGCCAGCGGCCCAACTGACGGGCGGTGGCGGTGAAGTGGGCCTGTCGCTGGCCGATAAAGCCGCCGTGGATGCGTTGCACGACCAGTGGGTAGAGCGCGGTGCGACGATCATCCAATCACCGACCACCCTGGACTTCGGCTACACCTTCGTCGCCCAGGACCTCGATGGCCACCGGCTGCGTGCGTTTTGCCTGAGCGACTGACCGCCAGCGCCCTTCCAGGCTGATAGCGGCCACGCTGGTCAACACGATCACACCGCCCAGCACCACTTGCAGGGCGATGTGCTCACCCAGCAGCGTCGCCGCCATCGTCATCGCCACTGGCGGGATCAGGTACATGGCCACCGACGCGCGGCTGACCTCGACATGTTTCAGCACATACCCCCAGGCCAAGTATGCCAGGGCGCTGGGGAAAACCCCGAGCACCAGCACCGCGAGGTTCTCGGGCGCCGGCGCCTGCATAACGGCAGCTGGCAGCCCCGGCAGGTTCACGCAGAGCATCAAGGTGCCCGCCCACACCATGTAGCAAGCCATCGTCAGCGGGCTGTAGCGATGGGCGTAGTGTTTCTGGATGGCGAAGTACAGGCTCCACGACACCGCCGCCAGCAGGATCAGCAAGCCGCGCGGGTCGATATCGCCCACGCCGTGATCGCCCCAGATCACCACCAGCACCCCGAGCAAGCCCAGCGACACACAGCTCCAGCGCCACAGGCTGACCCGTTCCTTCAAACAGAAAAACGCGATCAACACGCTGAACAGCGGTGCCGATTGTGCCAGCACGCTGGATGCCGCCGCAGTCACGAACTGCTGGCCGTAATTAAGGCTGGTGTGGTGCAGGAACACGCCAAAAAAACTCAGCACCAGCAGCCACGGCACATCCCGTAGGCATGGCCGGCCGATGCCCAGCACCAGCGCCACAGCGGCCATGAACACCGAGGCGATCAGAAACCGCAACAACGCGAGCTGGCCGGGGCTGTAGCTGTGCAGGCCCATGTGCACGCCAATCGGCGAATAGGCCCAACAGAGGATGACGCTGGCGATGACTAGCGTAAGCTTCAGGGGTGACGGGGTATTCATCGACGGCATCCAAACACTGAGAAGGAATGCCGTCAGTCTTGGCCGGGGCAAGGCGCAGGACAATTAACCGTTTCTGACTTCTGAAATCACTGGAACTGAGCGATGGAACTGGCCCAACTGAAAATGGTGCGAGCGGTGGCACAAACCGGCAGCGTGGCCCAGGCCGCCGTGCAATTGCATTGCGTGCCGTCCAACATCACCACGCGTATCAAGCAGCTGGAAAGCGAGTTGGGCACACCGCTGTTTATTCGCGCCGGGCGTGGGCTGGCGATCAGTGCTGCCGGTGAGATCTTCCTGGAGTACTGCGAACGCATCCTGGCGCTGGTGGACGAATCCAAACGCGCCGTGGACGCCAACGCCATTCCCCGTGGCACCCTGCGTATCGGCGCGGTGGAGTCGAGCGCCAGCGGGCGCTTGCCGCCACTGTTGGCGGAGTATCACCGACGCTACCCGGACGTCAGCCTGGAACTGGTCACCGGCGCCTGGGGCGAACTGCTCGACGACCTGCAACACCACCGCCTGGACGTGGCCCTGGTGGCCGCCGGCAATAAGCGCGCAAAGCTCGAACACAGCGTGGTCTACAGCGAACGCCTGGTGCTGATCGCCAGCGCCACCAGCGACCCGATCCACGGCGCCGAAGACCTGGCCGGCCGCACCTTGCTGGTGTGGCCTCCCGGCTGCCCCTACCGGGCGGCGCTGGAAAACTGGGTCAAGCCGCACGCCTTCAAGCCGGCGATTGCCAGCTATGCCAGTTGGGGCACGATCATCGGTTGCGTCAGTGCCGGGATTGGCGTGGCGCTCGCGCCGGAAGGCATCCTGGCCCGCTATGAGCAGGCCAATCAGCTGGCATCGTATCGCTTTGAGGAATTGCAGGCAGTGGACAACCTGCTGTTCTGGCACAAGGACACCCAGCGGCATGTGGCACGGGATGCGTTTGCCGGGTTACTCCGCGAAATATTCGGTTGATGAAGATCCAAAATGTGGGAGCGGGCTTGCTCGCGAAAGCGGTGGCTCAGTCACTGCATCCAGCGACTGACACTCCGTATTCGCGAGCAAGCCCGCTCCCACATTTAGATTTTTGCCGTTTTCGAGATCAGCTTTTGGGGGCCGCCAACCGCGCGTATTGATCCTGGCTGATCCACCCCGTAAACGAGCGACCCTCTGCGTTGATGAACTCGACCTGGGCCCAGCCATCCTTGAATGCCAGCACACCGACCACGTCGTTCTTGACGATGTAGGGACGTTTAGCCGCCTTGGCACTTGGATTTTTCAGCAGGTAAGCCTTGTCGGTTGAGGCCTGGACCAGGCCGATCCATTTTTTGCTGGCGGTCTGGGTCAGGTCCAGGCCGGTGGCAATTTCCGGCATCAGCACATTGAGGCAACCCGGATGCTGACGGCCTTCTGCCACGGTGAGGGTCACGCCATCGGACGAGGGTGCCACGCTGCCGGGGTAGGCAGTGTCGTTCCAGGTGGTCAGTGCTGAGGGCTTGCCTTGCAGGTAGAACGTGCAGCTGCGAGTAACGCCCTCGCCCATCTCTTCCGCGTAATAGCCTTCCACCTGATGCTCAGGCGTCACGGCCAGCATCAGCCCTTCGTATTTGCCTGAATGCAACGCCGGTGAACCGGCCAAGACAGGCGCTGCGGCGCACAACGACAACACACCCACTGCTAGAAAACGGATCATCTTATTTTTTTCCTTCAAGTTTCTCGTAGGCTTCTTTCATCAGGACGTCATAGTTGCCGTAGTCCTTGCCGTTATAGTTACGGGCCATCGAAGTGAAATCCTTGGCTTTCATGGCCGTCATCAACGCCGGGCTGTTAGCGCAAAACGCGAGAAACGCCTTCAGTTGGTTACCGACATTCACTTTTAATGCCGCGGCAAACTCAAACACCGTTTTGTAACCGCATGAGGCGTAGTTGAACCCCATGGTCTGAAACATGCCCCACGACGCCGACATCAACGCCGCTTCCTGGTCCAGGGCGAATGCAGTGGCCATGGTTTCCCAGGCCTTGACCTGATCCTTGTTATTGACCTGCCACTGCGGCCCGGCCTTTCTCACATAGATGTACGAAAGCAGCGGATGCGCCTGGTCGTAGATATGCTTGGTGTACTTGCGAAATTGGTGCCCTTCAAACGCAATGATCGGTAACTTGGCCGGCCCGAAACCCGAGCGACCACCGGACTCCACCGTGGCGAAGGCCCTGATGACATTCACCGAAATGCCGTTGCCCAACTGCTTGGCGGCATTCTGAAAATCCGTATCGGTGAGCGTCATGCCGCCATCGCACGTGGCCTGGAGCATCAATTGGCGATTGCGCCGCTCAGCCTCGATCATTGCCCGCATACGGTCCAGGTACACGTTGACGGTGGCTTGCACTGCGTCACCCTGGTTGTTACCGAATGCATTCAGAAAGCTTGGAATACGCATGCTCGGAAACGCCTTCACCGGTACCTTCACCGCCTCTTCGATCAGGCTGTTGAAGGTTTTACCGGTCGGGTCGATCACACCATCGGGGTGCGCGTATTTGAGATGACGGAACTGATACTGGCTGATGCACTGCACCAACTGACCGTCGCACTTGCCGTTTTCGGCCAGTGGGAAGCCCAGTTTGGGAATGATCAGATTGAATAAATATTGGATGCACTGCACATCGGAAGGCAAGTTACGGGCTTTACCGGGAGCGCCTACCGAAGCACTGATAAGACGGGGCAACCCTTGCAGGCTTTTCATCACAGACATCCTTGTTAGTTAAAGAAGTGATGGCACTTCAATATCAAATCCGCACCCTTGTCATACTCTGAAACAAGTGGCTGGCGGAAACTAACAAGGTGGTTTTAGGTTGTCCAGAGCGACCGCTGAAAGTTGTGAAACAGCCGAATTAAATAAATCAGTAACCGTGGAATTCACGGGTTTTCTGGTAGGTGTGGAAATCAATCCACTCGACCACGTCGTAAGGCAGGTAAAGCTGCATCCGCGCCCGGGAAATGGCGATGTACACCGCGCACAGCCGCTGGTCGAACGCGTAGGCGTCCTTGAACTTCACGTTGGTCAGCAGTTCGGGCGTCAGCAGCACCCGGTCGAACTCCATGCCGCCCGCCTCCTCCGCCAGCATCAGCAGGCATCGCTTGCCAGGCACGCCACCCAGCCGGTTCAAGCGCGTGATATCGGCGACGTTGAAGCCTTTTTCCAGCTCACTTTCGACCCACAGGAACGCCTCATCGAATTGGCTGGCATCGCGCACCTGCTGCCAGTCGTCCATGTCGCTGAAATACGCGTGGGGGCCGTTGTCACTGTGCTCGTTGCTGTAGAACTGCGGCTTGAACAAGGCGATAACGCTGGTCATAAAGCGTTGCAGGTCCTGCTGCGCCGCGTTGTTGGGGAACCCGAACGGGCAGTTGGCTTGCTGCAACTGAATCGCCCACTTCATGGTGTCCCAATGGGAAGCGGTCAACACCACGCAGCCTTCGGGCGGCACGAAGCCCTGGGGGTAGTGCTCGATACCGACGTCGGCATCCCGCGCGCCTTCGAAGGGCGTCTTGCCCTTCTGCGAATGCACGCTGATCAACGGGTTGACCAGGCGCTCGACGTTGCGGCCCGAACGCACCGAGTAACTGATGTCGGTGTGCCGGACTTCGCGCTTGCGCCTGACCACCTCACCGCTGGCCAATTGGTACTCATCGCCAAGGGTAATCAACACCTGGCGGCCGCGTTCGATGATCTGCAACAACGAGGGTGGAATGTCCTGGCTTTCATCGATCAGCACATGGGTGTATCGGGGCGGCACCACGCATCCATCGAGGCTTGCGCGCTTGATCAGCAACAGGGCTGCGAAGGCCGTCTGACCGGCCCACTGCGGGTTGGCGTCCAGATACGTCCACAACCGGCTGGAATACTCCAGCAACGCCTGGGCGTCCACGCTGGACAAGGCTTGCTTGAAATGCGGCAAATGCCTGGCCGACAGGCTGTGATGGTTGGAGTGGCAGTAGCTGTCGAGCACCTTCAGGCAGATATCAAGCGTTGCCGCGCCATCGTGACCACGCCAGCCGTGGATATTCAGGGTCTGCGACACTTCGTGTTTGCCGGGCAACCGAGTGGGTGTGGCCTGCGCGGCGGGCCGTTGCCCCTGCAACAGCGCCTTGGCGAAGGCAGCAAAGGTCGAACCGGTCTTGCTGTCCTTGGCCAGTCCCATGCGTTCACGCAGGGTCGCGAGTTTTGCTCCAGTACGCGCCAGTATCAAGGTTTGGGCCGGCCGCAGGCACTCCATCAAGGCGCCGAGCAGGTGGCTCTTGCCGATGCCCGCGTAGCCTTGCACATGCAGGTCTTCGTTCAGGTTGGCGCGGAAGGTGCGCACCAGTTTGTCCTGGGCCGGGCTGAGCCAGCGCTCGCGCTGCCGGGGCGTGATCATCTGCTGGCTGAACGGGTCATTGCTGCGCAGGTGGCGGACCTTGTAGCCGATATCCCATTTACCCGACGGCAGCAGGTAATCGCGCGCCGCGACTTCTTCAGCCGACAGCAGCCGCAGGTTGACGGTTTTGAGCGCATTGAAGCCGAAGTACAGCTTGCGCGGATCGAACAGCCGCTGGGCTTCGGACAGCAAGGTCGCGGCGCCCCCTGCCGGCGCGTCGACCGCCCAGTCGATCAGCTTGGTCAGGATGCGCTCGGCGCCGGCACAGGTCAGGTCTTTTTCCACGGCCTGGGCCAGGTTCTGGATGACCAGCACGGCGGCCAGCTCCGGGTCCGACAGGCCGGTCAGGGCCTTGGCACCGTCCGCGCCAAGCAGCGCCGTGCAAGTTTCCTGCGTGACAGGCAGGAAGACGGGGCTGGATAAATCAAAGTGTTCCGGTTGCATAGTTCCTCGCAACCAGGCAATCAGGCATTGCCCTGACTGCCCAGCTCAAACCGATATTCTCCAAGGGAGCCTGACATACCGCCGCCCTGGGGACGCGCGTCAGGCGTTGAAGCCATCGCGCTGATCTGCTGCTGAAGTTCGAACACCGCCATGTCCAGCAGCCTGCGCAAGTCTTCGGCACTCTGTGCGGCCACATTCAATTGCAGCGTGAAGGCCCCTGTGAGTGGCGGTGGCGTCGGCGCGGCGGGCGGCGCGGGCTCATCGGCCGCATCGGTCGCGCGGATCATTTCCGCCTGGCTGAGGATGTCCGCGTGCTCGTCATCCATCAGGTCCAGCACCTTCGATAACTCCAGGGTCTGTTCAGGGTGCGATTGAATACGGTCCTTGATCTCCAGGCGCCGCATCTGCCATTCCCGCAGTTTTTCGCGAGTGAGGTCGTCGACTTTTTCCACGTGTTCTGTCTCCGGATGCCAGGCACTGGAGTATGCCGCCATGGACTGCCCGATGGCAGATGGCGTGAAAGCATTTTTTGAATTGAGTTTGAGGAGGTATTGCAAGGAAGAGCGTTATGGAGGCAACCCCACCAGCCACACCCCGGCACACAATGTTCCCGCTGTGGCTGCTGCCTTCCGGCTCTGACCAGGTTCACGGGTAATCGTTGCGGGGGGACCGATGGGGTCACCATAACGACGCTGGCCTCTCGGCAAGCGGGGCCATTGTACCGATCTCATCGGAAGTTACAACCGTTGGGGCCGGATTAAAAATATCCGATGGTTCAAGCACTTGTGTCTATCGCGAGGACGCCATCGCCGGCAAGCCGACTTCTACAGGGTGACGGCTTCGTCTGCGCGGCCACCTTCCTCCTGGATCACCAGGTGGATGAAGTGCAGCTTGGCGATTACCGCCGGAGGCAGCACGAAAGGATAGAAATCCGGCTGGCCCATGCTACGTGACAGTTCGTTGAGCATGCCGGCCAGTTCAATCCAGGCGTTGACGAACGACAGGAACGCCGCGCCGCCGGGGTGCTCGGGGTCGTAGAGCGTGCTGAGGGGGAAGGGTTGGTAATCCAGGTCCATCTCGCGGGCGCTCATGCCAAAGCCGAGGGCGGTGTCGACGGCGTCCATCATGTGCAGGTAATGGGCCCAGGTTTCGGCCCAGTCTTCCCAGGGGTGCATGGTGGCGTAGGCGCTGACGCAGGTTTGCTGCCAGTCAGGGCGCGGGCCGTTTTGATAATGCTGATCGAGGGCTTCGGCGTAACTGGCGCGTTCGTCGCCGAACAGGGCGCGAAACGGTTCGAGCCAGTGGGTATTCGCGATCAGGCGATCCCAGTAATAGTGGCCTACCTCATGGCGAAAGTGACCGAGCAGCGTGCGGTAGGGTTCGCGCATTTGTACGCGCACCTTTTCACGGTGGGCGTCGTCGGCTTCCTTGATGTCGAGGGTGATCAAGCCATTCGCGTGGCCCGTCATCGGCGCGTTGCCCTCCAGGTCGATACCGACGAAGTCGAAAGCCAGACCGTTGTCTTCGTCGACACTCTTGGGCACGACTTGCAGGCCAAGGCTGATCAATTGCGCGACCAAGCGGCGCTTGGCGGTTTCGACTTTGCGCCAGCGCTCATGATTTTCTACGATCGACAGGTCAGGGATGGTGCGATTGAGGCTGCAGGCCACGCACAGCGGCGCGGTGCTGTGAGCCGGAATCAGCCAATTGCAGGCGGCCGGCGTGTCGAGGTTGGCGCAGCGACGGAAAGCGCCGGCGTCGAGGTTGCCATCTTGCAACCAGGTGCCTTCCACCGGGCCGGGCCGCAGGGAGTCCAACCTGGCTTGTTGGGGTTGGTAGCCCAGCAGCGCCTGGCAGGCCAGGCACTGGCTGTTGCGAAAGAACAGGGATTGGCCGCAACGGCACTGCCAGACCTTGCTGTCACGAGACGAGCCGGCCACGAACGGTGCGGCAATGCGCGAACTGAGTTGCTCGAAGTAGCGAAACATGGCGATCTCTCCCTGGGTGACTGAGACTAGATCACTTTCGCTTCAGAATCGTTCCACATTGTTGTAGTGAGCGGGCTTGCCCCGCGCTGGGCTGCGTAGCGGCCCCAAACCCGGCACTTCGGTCTATCCGAAACACTTCGGCGTCCTTGTTGGGGCGGCTTCGCCACCCAGCGCGGGGCAAGCCCGCTCACCACAGCAAGCCCGCTCACCACAACACGCTTGTTTACCCCACAGTCCACATCAGACAGTGATGTTGTGCTTGGCGAGGAAGGCGACGAAAGCCTCTTCGTCCAATACCTTCAGGCCCAACTCGTTGGCCTTGGCCAGTTTCGAACCGGCGCCTGGCCCCGCCACTACGCAGTGGGTCTTCGCCGAGACGGAACCCGCCACCTTGGCACCGAGGCTTTCGAGCTTGTCCTTGGCCACGTCACGGCTCATCAGCTCCAGGGAACCGGTGAGCACCCAGGTGTGCCCTGCTTCAGGCAAACCTTCCACGACTTTCTTCTCGCTCAGCCAGTGCATGCCGAAGTCCTTGAGCTGCTGCTCGATGGCCAGGGCGTGGTTGGCGTTGTCTGCATTATCGAAGAACTCGCGCACGGCCTTGGCCTGCTTCTCGGGCAGGGCTTGGCGCATATCCAGCCAGTCGGCCTTGATCACGCCTTCAAGGGTGACGAATTTGTCCGCCAGCTTCTGCGCCGCGCCGGGGCCGACGCTCGGTACGTGCAGCTTGTCGAGCAAGCCACCCAGGGTGGTACTGGCGGCGAACTCGGCGCTCAGCTCGCCCTGATCCTGCAGCTGCAAGGCGCATTCCTGCGGCGACAGCAGCGCGCCGATCACGTCCTGGTTGTGGCTGTCCTCGAAGAAGCTGTGAATCTCGTGCGCCACTTCCAGGCCCACGTCCGGCAAGTACGTCAGCACTTCCGGCAAGGCCTTCTGCACACGCTCCAGGGAGGCCAGCGAGCGCGCCAGCACCTTGGCCGTCTCCTCGCCCACGTCGGGAATGCCCAGGGCGTAGATAAACCGTGCCAGGGTCGGGGTCTTGCTGTTTTCGATGGCGGTGATCAGCTTCTTGCTGGAGATGTCGGCGAAGCCTTCCAGGTCGATGATCTGCTCGTACTTGAGCTTGTAGAGGTCTGCGGGCGAGCCGATGAGTTTTTCATCCACCAACTGCTCGATGGTCTTGTCGCCCAGGCCGTCGATGTCCATGGCGCGACGCGAGACGAAATGAATGATCGCCTGCTTGAGCTGCGCACCACAGGCCAGGCGGCCGACGCAGCGGTACACCGCGCCTTCGCTGACGGTTTCCTTGCCCTTGCTGCGCTTGACCAGTTGCGTGCGCTCCACGTGGGAGCCGCACACCGGACAGCTCTCGGGGATCTGCACGGCGCGGGCGTTTTCCGGGCGGCGCTCGGCCACCACGGAGACCACCTGCGGGATCACATCGCCGGCGCGGCGGATGATCACGGTGTCGCCGATCATCAGGCCCAGGCGCGCGACTTCATCCATGTTATGCAAGGTAGCGTTGGACACGGTCACACCCGCGACCTTGACCGGCTTGAGCCGCGCCACCGGCGTGACAGCGCCGGTGCGGCCGACCTGGAATTCCACGTCGAGCAGTTCGGTCAGCTCTTCCATGGCCGGGAATTTATGCGCGATGGCCCAGCGCGGTTCGCGGGCGCGGAAGCCCAGTTCGCGCTGCGAAGCAATGCTGTTGACCTTGAACACCACGCCGTCGATTTCATACGGCAGGCTGTTACGCCGTTCGCCGATGTCACGGTAGTAGTCCAGACAATCCTGGATCCCCTTGGCGAGTTTCAGCTCATGGCTGATCGGCATGCCCCATTTCTTCAGTTGTTGCAGGTTGCCGATATGGGTGTCACTGATGTCGGTGGTGACACCGTAGCAGCAGAATTCCAACGGGCGACTGGCGGTGATCTTCGAGTCCAGTTGGCGCAAGCTGCCCGCCGCCGCGTTGCGCGGGTTGGCGAAAGTCTTGCCGCCGACCTCCAGTTGCGAGGCGTTGAGCCGTTCGAAACCGGCCTTGGACATGAACACTTCGCCACGCACTTCCAGGGTCGCTGGCCAACCGCTGCCGTGCAGTTTCAACGGAATATTGCGCACGGTGCGCACGTTGACGCTGATGTCTTCGCCGGTGGTGCCGTCGCCTCGGGTGGCGCCGCGTACCAGTTCGCCGTCCTGATACAACAGGCTGACCGCCAGACCATCCAGTTTCGGTTCGCAGCTGTACTCAACGGCCGCGCCGCCCCCGAACAGATCACCCACCGGCAGGTCGAGGCCTTCGGTGACCCGGCGATCAAACTCAAGCATGGTGGCTTCATCAAAGGCGTTACCGAGGCTGAGCATCGGAATCTCGTGCCTCACCTGGGTGAACGCCGACAACGCCGCACTGCCGACCCGCTGTGTCGGCGAATCGCGCGTGACCAGGTCCGGGTGCTCGGCTTCCAGGGCCTTGAGCTCGTGGAACAGCCGGTCGTACTCGGCGTCCGGGATGCTCGGCTCGTCGAGGACATGGTAACGGTAGTTGTGCTGATCCAGTTCAGCGCGCAGTTCGAGGATGCGGGTGTGGGCGGCGGTCATGGGTGTTCTCTCAGAAAGCAAAAGAGCAGCCGAAGCTGCTCAATATGTTAGTGCGCTTATTCTACTGACAACGCTGAAGACCAATCCTCAGCGTTTCTGTGTCAGGGCGCGACGCTCGAACTCGACGATGCGCTGACGGTAATGTTCGATGGTTTGCGCGGTGAGGACGCTGCGTTGATCGTCCTTGAGCTCGCCGTTCAGTTCCTGGGACAGCTTGCGGGCTGCGGCCACCATCACGTCGAACGCCTGTTTCGGGTGACGCGGGCCTGGCAAACCGAGGAAGAAACTCACCGCCGGGGTGCTGAACAGGTCGATATCGTCCAGGTCGAAGGTGCCCGGCTTGACCGCGTTGGCCATGGAGAACAGCACTTCACCGTTGCCGGCCATGCTTTCGTGACGGTGGAAAATATCCATCTCGCCAAACCGCAGGCCGCTTTCGAGGATGTTCTGCAACAGCGCCGGGCCCTTGAAGCCAGCGGCGTCGCGGCAGATCACGCTGATCACCAGCACTTCTTCGGCGGCCGGCTGGTCGTTCACGGACTGGCGCGGGGCATTCTTGCCAGCGTTTTCGTCTGGGAAATCATCGTCGCGGCTGCTGAAGCCAGGGCCGTCATCGACGTCCAGGTCCAGGTCAGCCTGGCGCGGCTCTGCCACCACAGGCGCGGCGCGCTTGCCACGCTTGGAGGACGGCTCGCGGGCTTCACGCACGGGGGCGCTCATCGACGGCAGGTCGTGCTCGTCCAGTTGCGGTTCTTTGTGCGTATCCAGCACACGGGGCGGCCCCAGCAGCTCGGCGCTGCCGTCGTCGTCAGGCAAGTTGGACAGGTTGCGGTCCAGACGGAATTTGAGCTTGCCCTTGCCACCGCGCATCCGGCGCCAGCCATCAAAAAGAATACCGGCAATGACAATAATGCCGATGACGATCAGCCACTCGCGCAGACCGATTTCCATGTAATCCCGTGCCTCTAATAAAAAATGCTGAAAAATAAGGGGTTTAGCAACGTGCAAACCGCTTTAAAACGTGGCGCCAACTCTATGTTCTGACTGACGTTTTGCCCACGCATACGAAAATTTGACATTAAACTAGCACGACCAAAGATAACTTTACACCGTCTGTCAAAATGCCTTGAACAAATATGTCCATTTGCCACTTTCGCCAGACCGGTAAAGCGTCTTACCGCACGCTATCAAAATTCTTTGCTGGCATGGATCAAGACTCCACCATCGCCATCGCTTCTTCTACATCCACCGCCACCAGGCGCGAACAACCCGGTTCATGCATCGTGACCCCCATCAGTTGATCCGCCATTTCCATGGCGATCTTATTGTGGGTGATATAGATGAACTGCACGGTCTGGGACATCTCCTTCACCAACCGCGCGTACCGTCCAACGTTAGCGTCATCCAGCGGGGCGTCAACTTCGTCGAGCATGCAGAACGGCGCCGGGTTCAACTTGAAGATCGCAAATACCAGGGCCAATGCGGTCAGGGCTTTCTCGCCGCCGGACAACAAATGGATGGTGCTGTTCTTCTTGCCCGGAGGCCGCGCCATGATCGTCACCCCTGTATCGAGTAGATCTTCGCCCGTCAGTTCCAAGTAAGCGCTGCCACCGCCGAAAACTTTTGGGAATAAGGCCTGTAAACCGCCATTAATCTGATCAAAGGTATCTTTGAAGCGGTTGCGGGTTTCCTTGTCGATCTTGCGGATCACGTTTTCCAGGGTGTCCAGGGCTTCCACCAGATCGGCGTCCTGGGCGTCCAGATAACGTTTACGTTCGGACTGCTGCTGGTATTCGTCAATGGCCGCGAGGTTGATCGCGCCCAGGCGCTGGATACGCGCGGCAATGCGCTCAAGTTCTTCTTCGGCTTCTTTCTCGTTCGCCTGGGCGGTCAGGGTATTGAGCACGCCGTGCAGGTCGTAGCCGTCTTCAAGCAATTGGTCTTGCAGGGTCTTGCGGCGCACGGTCAGGGCTTGCCATTCCATGCGTTGTTGTTCGAGCTGGCCGCGGATCAGCTGGGATTGCTGCTCGGCCTGAGTCCGGCGTTTTTCGGCGTCACGCAGTTCGCGGTCGGCGTCTTCCAGGGCGATCTGCGCGGTCTTGAGTTCTTCGTCGACGGTCATGCGCTTGTCGAGCAACTCTTCGAGCTTGAGGCGCAGCTCTTCCAGCGGCGCTTCGCCCTCCTCCAGGTTGAGGCTCAGCTGCTCGCGCTTTTCGGTCAGGCGTTCAGACTGCATCTCCAGGCGCTCAAGGGCCTGGGCCGTGGACGCGTGCTGGGCCTTGAGCGAACCCAGGCGCACCGCCAACTGGTGGGCGTGATCCTTGTGCTGGCGAGCCTCCTGGCGCACGCGGTCGAGGCGCTCGCGCAGGCTGTCGCGCTGGGCCAGCAGCAGTTCACGCTGCTCGGTGTCCAGCGCCATGCTGTCGAGGGCTTCCTGCAGGTGCAAGCGTGCTTCGCCGATCTGTTCGTGTTCGAGGGCGCGTTGTTCGCCCATCTCGGCGACTTCTTCGTCGAGCCGGGTGCGGCGCAGGGTCAGTTGCTCGACCTTGGCTTTGCTCGCGGAGAGCTGGGCTTTCAATTCGCCTTGCTGGCGCGCTTCGTCCTGCAACAGGCGGCGCAAGTGTTCGCGGCCAGTCTCTTGCTGGCGCTGGGTGGCGCGCAGGGTTTGCAGTTCGGTTTCCAGGCTTTCCAGGGTCGCTTCGCGCTCTTCACGCTCGGCGATCAGGTTGACGATTTCCTGGCCACGGGCCAACACGCCGCTTTCCGCTTCACTGGCGCGGCGTACGCGCAGGAAGTGGCGGCCGACCCAGTAGCCGTCGCGGCTGATCAGGCTTTCGCCGGCCGCCAGTTGGCCGCGTTGGGCCAGGGCCTGCTCCAGGGATTCGACCGGCTTGACCTGGCCCAGCCATGGTGACAGATCAATCGCCGCCTCAACCTTATCCAGCAAACTGCCCGGCACCCGCGTGCCATCGGCGGCCGGGCTGAGCAGACGCAAATCGCCCTGGGCGAAACCGGCCAGGTCGAAACCGCCAAAATCATCCACCAGCACGGCTTGAAGGTCGGCACCCAGGACCGTTTCAACCGCCAACTCCCAACCTGCCTCTACCTTCAAGCCTTCCGCCAAGCGCGGGCGCTCGGCCAGATGCTGGTCACGCAGCCACTCGGCGGTGCCGGTACCGGGGTCCAAGGCGGCTTGCTGCAAGGCTTCGAGAGACGCAAGCCGACCATTGAGCCGCTGCAAATCGCCCTGGACCTGTTGCTGCGCCTGGGTCGCCTGTTGCAGTTGCTGACGCAATTGCTCCAGGCGCTCCACTTGTTGTTCTTCGCTGGCTTCCAGCTCTTCCAGCGTCATTTCGCTTTCGGCCAGTTGCTCGCTCAGCTCCATGATCGCCGCGTCTTCCGGGTCGGCGGCGAGCAACACGCGCTCTTCCTGCAGACGACGCTGGCGCTCGGCCAAACGCTCCATGCTGGTTTCCAACTGCTGGATGCGTGACTGCTGCACTTCGGCCTGCCGGCGTGGCTCGGCGGACTTCAGGTTGAAGGTGTCCCACTGCTCCTGCCAGCTGTGCATGGTGGTTTCGGATTCTTCCAGTGCGGCGGCGGCTTCTTCGGCGGCGGCGCTGGTGATTTCCTGCTCGGGGGTGAGCATGTCGAGTTCTTCACCGAGGGTCAGCAGCAAGGTGCGGTCGTGGCCCAGGTGCGATTCGGTTTCCAGGCGCGCGCGCTCGGCTTCCTTCAAATCATCCTGCAACTGGCGCAGGCGCTGCTGGCCGTGCTGGATGCTCTGCTCCACGCGGGCAATGTCGCCCCCCACCGAGTAGAAGCGGCCCTGCACCAGATTGAAGCGCTCGGACAGGTCATGATGACCGTCACGCAGGCGTTCGATGCTGGCGTCGGCGTTGCGCTGCTCGGCTACCAGGGCTTCAAAGCTGATTTCCTGGGTGCCGATGATCGCTTCACGCTGGCCCACCTGGTCATTCAGCGCCTGCCAGCGCAGGGCCGACAGTTGCGCCTTGAGCTGGCGCTCCTCGCCTTTATATTCCTGATACTTCTCGGCAGCCTGGGCCTGGCGGTGCAGGCGCTCCAACTGGCGCTCCAGCTCTTCGCGCAGGTCGGTCAGGCGGGCGAGGTTCTCGTGGGTGCGGCGGATACGGTTTTCGGTCTCGCGGCGGCGCTCCTTGTACTTGGAGATGCCAGCCGCTTCCTCGATGAAGTTACGCAGGTCTTCGGGCTTGGCTTCGATCAGCTTGGAGATCATGCCCTGCTCGATGATCGAGTAGCTGCGCGGGCCCAGGCCGGTGCCGAGGAAGATATCGGTGATGTCCCGACGGCGACACTTGGTGCCGTTGAGGAAGTAACTGTTCTGGCTGTCGCGGGTCACTTTGCGGCGAATGGAGATTTCCGCGTAGGCCGCGTATTCGCCGATCAAGGTGCCGTCGGAGTTATCGAACACCAGTTCGATGCTCGCCTGGCTCACCGGCTTGCGGCTGGTGGAGCCGTTGAAGATGACGTCGGTCATCGACTCGCCACGCAGGTTCTTGGCCGAGCTCTCGCCCATCACCCAACGGACGGCGTCGATAATGTTCGACTTGCCGCAACCATTGGGCCCGACCACCGCCGCCATGTTACTGGGGAAGTTCACCGTGGTCGGGTCGACGAAGGATTTGAACCCCGCCAGTTTGATGCACTTGAGCCGCACGCTTAGGCGTCCGCCAACGCTGCGATGACCAGCGAGCAGCTGCGCTGGCCGTAAGCCGACAGCACTTGGCGGATCTGCACCAAGTCACGCGCCAGCACGGCGGCGAGCAGCTGTTCGAATAATGCCAGGTACTCGCTCATGGAGGCCTTGCGTTGATCCAGCGCCAGGTAATAGGCGCGGTTCATCGCCGGCTGCAGGTTCTCGACGGTTTCCTGCAAATAAGGGTTATTGGCGAAGGGGTACGCGGCGCGCATCACGTTGAAGCTTTCTTCGACGAAAGCACGGATATCCTGGCGCTCGAAGCTGCTCACCAGGCGCTGCTGGATCTGCAGGAACGGCGCCATGTCGGCCTGCACCTGCCAACCCTGGGCGACCGCATTGCCGAGCAGGATGTACAACTCACCCATCAAGGTGCACAGGCTCTGCACCTTGTGCGCGGTGAGTTCGGTGACGTGGGCGCCCCGGCGCGGCAGGATTGCGATCAGGTGGCGGCGTTCGAGGATCAGCAAGGCTTCGCGCACGGAACCACGGCTGACATTGAGTGCCAGCGTGACCTTTTGCTCCTGGATCCGCTCCCCAGGCTTGAGATCGCCGCGAATGATGCGTTCGGCGAGGTGGTGAGCAATTTGCTCGGCGAGACTGTCCGGCGCCTTGAACGTCATGTTTTCCCTTCAAAATCTTCTATCGGTACAAGCGCGGCAGTGTAGCGCATTGGCCCGCTGATGGCGCTACGCCCACCGTGGCGAATTTGGCATGAAATAAGCAACACGCAAAGCCCATAAGCCGCCAAAAACAACGGTTCCAGAAGACTGGACCATAATTGAATGTGTTGCGATCGCGATTTCTTGACCTTCTGGTCAGAAAATCATTGACCGAAAAGTCAGACATGACTAGATTCGGCGCAAAGCGGTTAACAACAATAATGAGTCTGCGAGGCCTTCCGTGATCCAGTTTTTACTTAACCAGGAACTCCGTAGCGAGCACGCCCTGGACCCCAACCTGACCGTGCTCAACTATTTGCGCGAGCACTTGGGCAAATCCGGCACCAAGGAAGGCTGCGCCAGCGGCGACTGCGGAGCCTGTACGGTGGTGGTCGGCGAGCTGCATACCGATGCTCAAGGCGCCGAGCAGATCCGTTATCGCAGCCTCAACTCGTGCCTGACCTTTGTGTCGTCGTTGCACGGCAAACAACTGATCAGCGTCGAAGACCTCAAGCACCAGGGCCAACTGCACAGCGTGCAACAGGCCATGGTGGAGTGCCACGGGTCGCAATGCGGCTTTTGCACCCCAGGCTTTGTGATGTCGCTGTTCGCCCTGCAAAAGAACAGCGACGCCCCCGACAGCCAGAAAGCCCATGAAGCCCTGGCCGGCAACCTGTGCCGCTGCACCGGTTATCGCCCGATTCTTGCCGCCGCCGAACAGGCCTGCTGCAACAAGCCCCAGGACCAGTTCGACAGCCGCCAGGCCGAGACCATCGCCCGTCTCAAAGCCATCGCGCCGACCCAAACCGGTGAACTCAACAGTGGCGACAAACGCTGCCTGGTGCCGCTGACCGTCGCCGACCTGGCCGACCTCTATGACGCCTACCCGCAAGCCCGCCTGCTGGCGGGCGGCACCGACCTGGCGCTGGAAGTCACCCAGTTCCACCGCACGCTGCCGGTGATGATCTACGTCGGCAACATTGAAGAAATGAAGCGCATCGAAGACTTCGATGACCGCCTGGAAATCGGCGCCGCCGCCGCCCTCTCCGACTGCTACACCGCCTTGCACCACGCCTACCCGGATTTCGGCGAGCTGCTGCACCGCTTCGCTTCCCTGCAGATCCGCAACCAGGGCACCCTGGGCGGCAACATTGGCAACGCCTCGCCGATTGGGGACTCACCGCCGCTGCTGATCGCCCTCGGCGCGCAGATTGTGCTGTGCAAGGGCGAGACACGCCGCACCTTGGCGCTCGAAGACTATTTCATCGATTACCGCGTCACTGCCCGCCAGGACAGCGAGTTCATCGAGAAGATCATCGTGCCAAAAGGCCACACGTTGTTCCGCGCCTACAAAGTCTCCAAGCGCCTGGACGATGATATTTCCGCCGTCTGCGCTGCGTTCAATCTGAAGATCGACAACGGTGTGATCAGCGAGGCCCGCGTGGCGTTCGGCGGCATGGCTGCCACCCCCAAGCGCGCCAAAAGCTGCGAAGCCGCGTTGCTCGGCGCCACCTGGAACAGCGCCACCGTGGAGAAAGCCTGCGCCGCCCTGGCCGAGGATTTCACTCCGCTGTCGGACTTCCGCGCCAGCAAGGAATACCGCCTGCTCAGCGCGCAGAACCTGCTGCGCAAATACTTCATCGAACTGCAAACGCCGCACATCGAGACTCGGGTGACCGCTTATGTCTAACCATCACGCCGTCGTTAAAACCCAGGCCGAACTCGCCGAGCTGTTCGCCCAGGACCTCACCTCCGGGGTCGGTCGCAGCGTCAAGCATGACAGCGCCGCCAAGCACGTATCCGGCGAGGCGCAGTACATCGATGACCGCCTGGAATTCCCCAACCAGTTGCACCTGTATGCGCGCATGTCCGACCGCGCCCACGCCCGCATCATCAGCATCGACACCACGCCCTGCTATGCCTTTGAAGGCGTGCGCATTGTCATCACCCACGAAGACGTGCCGGGGCTGAAAGACATCGGCCCATTGATGCCGGGCGATCCATTGCTGGCGATCGACACCGTGCAGTTTGTCGGCCAGGTCGTACTGGCGGTCGCCGCCCGCGACCTGGAAACCGCACGCAAGGCCGCCATGGCAGCCGTGATCGAATACGAAGACCTGGAACCGGTGCTGGACGTGGTCGAGGCCTTCCGTAAAAAACATTTCGTACTCGACAGCCACACCCACCAGCGCGGCGATTCGGCCGGCGCCTTGGCCACCGCAAAAAACCGCATCCAGGGCACGCTGCATATCGGCGGCCAGGAACACTTTTACCTGGAAACCCAGATTTCCTCGGTAATGCCCACCGAAGACGGCGGCATGATTGTCTACTGCTCCACGCAGAACCCCACCGAAGTGCAGAAGCTGGTGGCCGAAGTGCTGGACGTATCGATGAACAAGATCGTGGTCGACATGCGCCGCATGGGCGGTGGTTTTGGCGGCAAGGAAACCCAGGCGGCCAGCCCCGCATGCCTGTGTGCGGTGGTGGCGCGCCTGACTGGCCAGCCGACCAAGATGCGCCTGCCGCGCGTCGAAGACATGTTGATGACCGGCAAGCGCCACCCCTTCTATATCGAATACGACGTGGGCTTCGACGACACAGGGCGCCTGCACGGGATCAACCTGGAGCTGGCGGGCAACTGCGGCTGTTCGCCGGACCTGTCCAACTCGATTGTCGACCGTGCGATGTTCCACGCTGACAATTCGTATTACCTGGGCGATGCCACGGTCAACGGCCATCGCTGCAAGACCAACACCGCGTCCAACACCGCCTACCGTGGTTTCGGCGGCCCGCAAGGCATGGTTGCCATCGAGGAAGTGATGGACGCCATCGCTCGCCATCTGGCGCTGGACCCACTGGCGGTGCGCAAGGCCAACTATTACGGCAAGACCGAGCGCAACGTCACCCACTACTATCAGACCGTCGAGCACAACATGCTCGAAGAGATGACCGCCGAGCTTGAGGCCAGCAGCCAATACGCCGAACGCCGCGAAGCGATTCGCCTGTACAACGCCCACAGCCCGATCCTGAAAAAAGGCCTGGCATTGACCCCGGTGAAGTTCGGCATTTCGTTTACCGCCAGCTTCCTCAACCAGGCCGGTGCACTGATCCATATCTACACCGACGGCAGCATCCACTTGAACCACGGCGGCACCGAAATGGGCCAGGGCCTGAACACCAAGGTCGCGCAAGTGGTGGCCGAGGTGTTCCAGGTGGACATCGACCGTGTACAGATCACCGCCACCAACACGGACAAGGTGCCCAACACCTCGCCAACGGCGGCCTCCAGCGGTGCCGACCTGAACGGCAAGGCTGCGCAGAACGCCGCCGAAACCATCAAGCAACGCCTGGTGGAATTCGCCGCACGCAAATACGACGTGAGTGAAGCGGATGTGGAATTCCACAACGGCCACGTGCGCGTGCGTGACCAGATCCTCACCTTCGAAGCGTTGATCCAACAGGCGTATTTTGCCCAGGTCTCGCTGTCGAGCACCGGCTTCTACAAGACCCCGAAAATCTTCTATGACCGCAGCCAGTCCCGTGGTCGGCCGTTCTACTACTTCGCGTTCGGGGCGGCCTGCTGCGAAGTGATCGTCGACACCCTCACCGGCGAATACAAGATGCTGCGTACCGACATCCTCCATGACGTGGGCGCCTCGCTGAACCCGGCCATCGACATTGGCCAGGTAGAAGGCGGGTTTATCCAGGGTATGGGCTGGCTGACCATGGAAGAGCTGGTGTGGAACAACAAGGGCAAGCTGATGACCAATGGCCCGGCCAGCTACAAGATCCCGGCCGTGGCCGACATGCCGCTGGACCTGCGGGTGAAGCTGGTGGAAAACCGCAAGAACCCGGAAGACACGGTGTTCCATTCCAAGGCCGTGGGCGAACCGCCGTTCATGCTGGGGATTGCTTCGTGGTGCGCGATCAAGGACGCGGTGGCGAGCCTGGGTGACTATCGCCATCAACCCAAGATCGATGCGCCAGCGACGCCGGAGCGGGTGTTGTGGGGGTGTGAGCAAATGCGGCAGTTGCAAACCACCCCACCCCCTGTAGGCGCTGGCTTGCCAGCGATGACGGCCTGACAGACACCACAAGAGGTGACTATGAACAACTGGATCAGCGCCCTCGCCGACCTGCAAAACCGGGGTGAACCCTGCGTGCTGGTGACCATCATCGAAGAGCTCGGCTCCACGCCGCGCAATGCCGGTTCGAAGATGGTGATCAGCGCCGCTCAGACCTTCGACACCATCGGGGGCGGGCACCTGGAATACAAGGCGATGCAGATCGCCCGCGACATGCTTGTGCGTGGCCAGCAGAACACCCATCTGGAGCGCTTCAGCCTCGGCGCGAGCCTGGGCCAGTGCTGTGGCGGCGTGACGGTGTTGCTGTTCGAGCCCATGGGCCAGGTGCAGGCACAGATCGCGGTGTTTGGCGCCGGCCATGTCGGCCGTGCGCTGGTGCCGTTGCTGGCGAGCCTGCCGTGCCGGGTGCGCTGGATCGATTCCCGTGACCAGGAGTTTCCGGAACATATCCCCCAGGGCGTGCGTAAAATCGTCAGCGAAGAGCCGGTCGACGAAATTGCCGACTTGCCGGTGGGCAGTTACTGCATCGTCATGACCCACAATCACGCGCTGGACCTGGAACTGACTGCCGCCCTGCTCAAACGCAATGACTTCGCCTACTTCGGCCTGATCGGCTCGAAGACCAAACGCGTCAAGTTCGAACACCGCCTGCGTGACCGTGGCTTCGACACCGCTCAGCTGCAACGCATGCGCTGCCCCATGGGCCTCACCGAGGTGAAGGGCAAGTTGCCGGTGGAGATCGCCATCTCCATCGCCGGGGAAATCATCGCCACCTATAACGCCAATTTCGGCCAGCACACCGCCAGCGCCGAACCTATTGCCAAACTGCTGCCGGCTTCACGTCGCAGCCAAGCCATTTGAATTGAGATCACCATGCCTTTGACTCGCAAAGCCTACCGTGCCGCCCTTCTGCACAGCATCGCCGACCCTGCTGAAGTGGGGATAGAAGCCTCCTACGAATATTTCGAAGACGGCCTGCTGGTGATCGAAAACGGTCAGATCAGTGCCCTTGGCCATGCCAGCGATTTGCTGCCAACCCTGCCCGCCGACATCGAAATCACCCACTACCAGGACGCGCTGATCACGCCCGGCCTGATCGACACCCACATCCACCTGCCGCAAACCGGCATGGTCGGCGCCTATGGCGAGCAGTTGCTCGACTGGCTCAACACCTACACCTTCCCGTGCGAAAGCCAGTTCGCCGACAAGGCCCACGCCGAAGAAGTCGCGGATATTTTCATCAAGGAACTGCTGCGCAATGGCACCACCACCGCGCTGGTGTTTGGCAGCGTGCACCCGCAGTCGGTGAATGCGTTCTTTGAAGCCGCCGAGAAACTCGACCTGCGCATGATCGCCGGCAAGGTGATGATGGACCGCAATGCGCCGGACTACCTGACCGACACCGCCGAATCCGGCTACCAGGAAAGCAAGGCGCTGATCGAACGCTGGCACGGCAAGGGTCGCCTGCACTACGCGGTCACGCCACGTTTTGCACCGACCAGCACACCCGAGCAACTGGCGCTGGCCGGGCAACTGCTGGGCGAATACCCCGACCTGTACATGCAAACGCACATCAGCGAGAACAAGCAGGAAGTCGAGTGGGTGAAGGAGCTGTTTCCGGAGCGCAAGGGCTACCTGGATGTGTACGACCACTACAAATTGCTGGGCGAGCGCTCTGTGTTTGCCCATGGCGTGCACCTGTGTGATGACGAGTGCGCACGGTTGGCAGAGACGGGTTCGGCGGTCGCGTTCTGCCCGACCTCGAACTTCTTCCTCGGCAGCGGCTTGTTCAACCTGCCGATGGCCGAGAAGCACAAGCTGAACGTGGGCCTGGGTACTGACGTAGGCGGCGGCACCAGTTTCTCACTGCTGCAAACCCTGAACGAAGCGTACAAGGTCATGCAATTGCAGGGCGCGCGGTTGAGCCCGTTCAAATCGCTGTACCTGGCCACCCTGGGCGGTGCGCGGGCGCTGCGCCTTGAAGACAAGATCGGCACCCTGCAACCGGGTACGGACGCGGACTTCCTGGTGCTGGACTACAACGCCACGCCGCTGCTGAGCTATCGCTTGAAACAGGCGAAGAACATCGCCGAGACGTTGTTTGTGCTGATGACGCTGGGGGATGACCGGACGGTGTTGCAGACGTATGCAGCCGGGCAGCTGGTGCACCAGCGCTAATTTCAGCCACACAACAAAACCAAATGTGGGAGCGGGCTTGCTCGCGAATGCGCAGTGTCAGTCAACAGATGTATTGACTGATCCACCGCATTCGCGAGCAAGCCCGCTCCCACATTTTTGTCCCCGGTGAATCAGGGAAACTACAGCTTTATTGAGGAACGCCCCGGCTTCTTGGTCTGCAACAAATGCGAGAACACCGCATGCAAATCATCCGACGCGCTCTCTTCATCGAGGTTGAGCTTGCTGTCGATATGGTCCATGTGATGCATCATCAGGTTCACCGCCAGCGCCGCGTCCCGTGCTTCGATCGCGTCGATCAACTGGGTGTGCTCATCGTAGGAACAGTGCGAGCGGTTGCCGCTTTCGTACTGGGCGATGATCAATGAAGTCTGGGATACCAGGCTGCGCTGGAAGCTGATGAGCGGGGCGTTCTTCGCCGCTTCGGCCAGCTTGAGGTGGAACTCGCCAGAGAGGCGGATGCCCGCACCACGATCGCCACGGGAGAAGCTGTCGCGCTCATCGTTGACCATCTGGCGCAGTTCGGCCAACTGTTCGGCCGTGGCGTGCTGCACCGCCAATTCAGTGATCGCCCGCTCCACCAGACGCCGCGCGAGGAACACCTGGCGTGCTTCCTCGACACTCGGGCTGGCCACCACCGCACCGCGATTGGGCCGCAGCAGCACCACGCCTTCATGGGCCAGGCGCGACAGGGCACGGCGAATGATGGTGCGGCTCACGCCAAAGATTTCGCCCAGTGCCTCTTCACTCAACTTGGTACCGGGTGCCAGGCGTTGTTCGAGGATCGCCTCGAAGATATGCGCATAGACGATATCGTCCTGGGTTCCGCTGCGACCAGCCTTGCCGGCACGCGGTTGTTTCTTGAGAGGTTGCAACTGTTCGTTCATGGGCACTCGGGTATGGAGAACGGCGGCGAATTAACGGTAATACGGCAACAGCGTGTCGCTGGCAAGTATCACCTAAAATCAGGGCACATTGTACACAACCCAATGCGCCAACACACTGTACGGCTGTTTGCGCCGTCGGCTGTATTGCAATGAGTCGTTACGTTTAAGTTTAGGCTTGAATCCGTGCCGACAACGGCAAACACCCAGGTAAAAGGAACACCTTCCATGAACGACGCCACCCAAGCGCCAATGCGCCCGCTGGCCGACACGTCTGCGTCGGCCGTTGTCGCCGGCTTCATCGCGATGATGACCGGCTACACCAGCTCCCTGGTCCTGATGTTTCAGGCCGGGCAAGCCGCCGGTTTGACCACGGCGCAGATTTCTTCATGGATCTGGGCGATTTCCATCGGCATGGCGGTGTGCAGCATCGGCTTGTCCCTGCGCTATCGCACACCGATCACCATTGCCTGGTCGACGCCGGGCGCGGCACTGCTGATCACCAGCCTGGGCGGTGTGAGTTATGGCGAGGCCATCGGTGCCTACATTACCTGCGCCGTCCTTGTGACAATTTGCGGGTTGACCGGCAGCTTTGAAAAACTGGTCAAGCGCATCCCGGCCTCGCTAGCGGCCGCTTTGCTGGCAGGGATTCTGTTCAAGATCGGCAGCGAGATCTTCGTCGCCGCGCAGCATCGCACCGGGCTGGTACTGGGGATGTTCTTCACGTATCTGGTGATCAAGCGCCTGTCGCCGCGTTATGCGGTGCTGGCGGCATTGGTGATCGGCACCGTATTGTCCGGTTTGATGGGGTTGCTGGACTTCAGTGGTTTTCACCTTGAAGTGGCGACGCCGGTGTGGACCACGCCGCACTTCTCGCTGGCTGCCACCATCAGCATCGGCATCCCGCTGTTCGTCGTGGCGATGACATCCCAGAACATGCCCGGCGTCGCCGTGCTCAGGGCCGACGGTTACAACGTACCCGCCTCGCCGCTGATCACCGCCACCGGCCTGGCCTCATTGGTGCTGTCGCCCTTCGGCTCCCACGGCATCAACCTGGCGGCGATCAGCGCGGCCATCTGCACCGGGCCCCATGCTCATGAAGACCGGAACAAACGCTACACCGCCGCCGTGTGGTGCGGAGTGTTCTACGGGATTGCCGGGGTGTTCGGTGCGACCTTGGCGGCGTTGTTCGCAGCCTTGCCCAAGGAACTGGTGCTGTCGATTGCGGCATTGGCACTGTTTGGCTCGATCATCAATGGCCTGAGCATCGCCATGAATGAGCCGAAGGAACGTGAAGCGGCGCTGATCACCTTTATGGTCACGGCGTCTGGCTTGACGCTGTTTTCCATCGGCTCGGCGTTCTGGGGAATTGTGGCGGGGGTGTTGACGCTGCTGATTCTGAATTGGCGCAAGGCATAAAAAAACGGCGACCTTCAGGTCGCCGTTTTTTTCAGTATCACTTAGCCGCGTTGATCGGCTTTTCCGGATACCACACGTCCAGCAGCGGGCTGACTTCAGCCTTGGTCAGCTCGGAACGGGTTTTCAGCCAGGCTTCAACAGCAGCACGCTGCTCTTCGGAGACCGAGCCGCGCTTCTGCAGGCAAACCAGACCGTAGTCATCGCCGCCGACATAGCCCAGACCGTTGGCTTCCATGGCTTCTTTGATGAATGCTTCGAGGAAAGCGTCGATAGCTTCTTCACTCAGGCCTTCTTTGAAGTCCAGGTTCAGTTCGAAACCCAGCTCTTGAAATTCATCAACGCACAGTTTTTTGCGCAGACGCTGGGAACGGTTAGTCGCCATTGGAACAATCCTCATAAGTAATAACGGGCGGCACTTTAGCAGTTTAAGGCGGCAATTGCCCGACTCTCTGGGACAGGCGGCACAATGGCGCTAAAAAAAACGCGCAATACCAGCTATCGTTCAGCTACAAGTGGATCAACCTTGGGGCATAATGCCGACACTTTCATGACTATTGAGGGATTTTTCTTATTTACCCCTCGCCTTTTTCACCCTCCTCAGCAGTAGGGTTTTACTTCTTATGATCAAATCTTTGCGTTCCGTCTTGCTCGCCGGTCTTCTCCTTCCGCTGGCCTTTTCCACCTCCGCTGCCCCCGTCAACAATACCCTGCCACCGAATGTTCAGCAGGCACTCGCCAAAGCCAAGCTGCAAAACACCGCGCTGTCCCTGGTGATGATTCCCCTGAACGGCCCCGGTACACCGACCGTTTTCAACGCCGATGTCTCAGTGAACCCGGCCTCGACCATGAAGCTGGTCACCACCTATGCGGCCCTGGAAATGCTCGGCCCCAACCACCAGTGGAAAACCGAGTTCTACACCGACGGCACCCTCAGCGCAGGCGTGTTGCACGGCAACCTGTACCTCAAGGGCGGCGGCGACCCCAAGCTGAACATGGAAAAACTCTGGCTGCTGATGCGCGACCTGCGCGCCAACGGTGTACAGCAAGTCACCGGCGACCTGGTGCTGGACCGCAGTTTCTTCAACCAACCGGTGTTGCCGGAATTCAACGACGATGGCAACGACGAGAACAAGCCCTTCCTGGTCAAGCCGGACGCGCTGCTGGTCAACCTCAAGGCGCTGCGTTTCGTCACCCGCAATGACTCCGGCCGGGTGCTGGTGTCGGTCGAGCCGCCGATTGCGAGCATCCGCATCGACAATCAGGTCAAGGTGTCCAACGCCAAGCAGTGCACTGGCGATGTGCGCTATAACCCGGTGACCGCCGCCGATGGCAGCGTGACAGTGACGGTCAGCGGCCAGTTGGCCGATGGCTGCAGCTCGCAGACTTATCTGTCCTTGCTCGATCACGCCACCTACACCGCCGGCGCCGTGCGGGCGATCTGGCAAGAACTGGGCGGTACCATCCAGGGCCGTGACATCCAGGCACCCGTGCCCAAGGATGCCAAGGTGCTGGCCCGGGCGTTCTCACCGGACCTGGCGGAAATCATCCGCGACATCAACAAATACAGTAACAACACCATGGCCCAGCAACTGTTCCTGAGCCTGGGCGCGCAGTTCCGCAACGATGCCGACGGCGATGATGCCAAGGCGGCGCAACGTGTGGTGCGCCAGTGGCTGGCGAAAAAAGGCATTACCGCGCCGCACCTGGTGATGGAAAACGGCTCCGGCCTGTCGCGTGCCGAACGCGTCAGCGCCCGTGAAATGGCGGCCATGCTGCAAGCCGCATGGAAAAGCCCTTACGCCGCCGAATACATCAGCTCGATGCCGATCGCCGGCACCGACGGCACCATGCGCAAACGCCTGAAGACCACTGCCATGCGCGGCGAAGCCCACGTCAAGACCGGCACCTTGAACACCGTACGCGCCATCGCCGGGTTCAGCCGCGACAACAACGGCAATACCTGGGCCGTGGTGGCAATCCTCAACGATCCGAAGCCATGGGGTGCTTCGTCGGTGCTGGATCAGGTGCTGCTGGACTTGTATCGTCAGCCGAAGGCAGTGGCGGCCGCTCCCGTCCTCTGAATCTGTACCCTGTAGGAGCCGGCTTGCCGGCGATGACGTCCGAAAGAGCACCACTGAACATTCGGTCCTCATCGCCGGCAAGCCAGCTCCTACGGGGTTGATCAGGCACGCAGTCTTTCGGCCTCCACTCGGTCCCTGCCCGCCTGCTTGGCCACGTACACCGCCGAGTCAGCGCGCAGCAACAGCCCGTCGACGTCTTCATCTACGCGCCAACTGGCCACGCCAAAGCTGGCGGTGACTACGCCGACCGGCTCCATCGGCGCACTGCGCAGCGACTCCCACAATTCCATCGCCAGGCGGTAGGCCTGATCGCCATCAGTGTGGGGGCACAGCACCATGAATTCCTCACCGCCCAGGCGGCAGAACACATCGGTACGGCGCAGGCGCTGGCTGATGCGTTTGCAGAGCTCCTGCAACACCCCATCGCCCACCGCATGCCCATGCTGGTCGTTGATACGCTTGAAGTGATCGATATCAAGCATGATCACCGACAAAGCCCCCGAGGTGCGGTTGAGCCGCACCATCTCGGCCTTGAGACGATCCTGGAAGTAGCGGCGGTTGTGGATCCCGGTCAGGGCATCGGTGATCGAGAGTGCACGCAGCTCCTCTTCCACCCGCTTGAGATCGGAAATATCCGACACGTAGCCATGCCACAACGTGCCGCCCGCGGGTAACTCTTCCGGCGTCGCCTCGCCACGAATCCAGCGCAGGCCCCGTTGTGGCAACAGCACGCGGTATTCCTCGCGCCAATGGCTCAACTGCAACGCCGACAAGCGAATCGAGGCGCGCACCCGCTCCGCGTCCAGCGGGTGGATACGCTCGAAGACCTTCTTTGCATCCTGCTGCAGCACGCCGGGCTCGATTTCATAGATATCGCGCATGCCGTCGCTGGCGTAGATGAATTTCCAGTTGTCCCGGGGCTCCAGGGTGAACTGGAAGATCCCTCCGGGCACGTGGGCGCTGAGTTTCTTGAGCAGGCGGTCCCGGGCTGCCAGGGCCTCGTAGGCACGCTTTTGTTCGGTGACGTCCAGGTAGATCGCAAGGTGGCCGATCCACAGTCCATGGTCGTCCAGCAACACCGTGGCCAGCATGTTCACGGTCAGTTGGCTGCCGTCCTCGCGAACCAGGGTCCACTCACGGGCTTCGTGCAGGGTGTCAGGGCTTTCAACCAGCATGGCCTGGCTCGCCGGGATGCGCTTGCCCAAGGCCACGCTCAGGCTGGCGGAGCGGGCTTCCAGTTCCGGCGCCAGGTGCAGGCTTTCCAGGGTGTGGGTGCCCACTACCTGCTCGGCCCTGAAACCCAGCATCTGCTCGGCACCGGCGTTGAAGGTGTTGATGACACCGCGCAGGTCGGTGGCGATGATCGCGACCTGGGTCGCGGCATTCAGCACGCTGCGCAATTGGCCATGAGCACCGCGCAATTCCTGCTCGCGCAGACGCAATTGCGCCGTGCGCTGCTCAACCAGTTTCAACGCACGTTGGCGCTGGCTCACGAGCACATAGAGCAAGGCGCTGAGCAACAGGCTGAGCAGGCCACCCATGGTCAGGACCGTGGACAGCGAAGAGTGGTTGGCCTGGTCGAACACCTGGCTTGGGCGCAATTTCAGCGCATACACACGGTCACCCAACGTGAGGCGGCGCGCGCCGACAAGGTCACTGCTGCCCACCTCGTTGCTGGATTCGAAAAGCACGCGATTCTGCAGGTCAGAGGTGTCGACAATCTGCATCACCAGGTTGTCCCGGTCCGGCTTGGGCAAACCATCGGCCACCAACTGGCGCATGCTGATCACCGCCATCACATAACCATAGGGCTCATTCTGGGACTGCTCGGAAGTGGGCTGATGGCTCACCGGCGCGACCAATAGCACCCCGGTGGCATAGGCCGGCTCTACCCCGACCAATTGCATCGGCTGGGAGACCGCGAACTTACCGGTGCTCTGCGCGCGCTCAAGCGCTGAACGCCGCAGCGGCTGGGCCAACAGATCGAAGCCCAGCGGTGCGCCCAGCAGGCTCTGGGTCTGGCTGTACAGCACCGGCACGTATTCATCGCGCTCGGGCGCTGGGGCCAACTCGCCGGCCGAATTCAGCTCACGGATAACAAAGGGAGTGCCGCGCTGTTCGGCCACCGCTTGTTCAAACTGGCTGCGCTGCTCGCGGTACACCCGTGGCGCCCAGGAATAAGCGCGGGCGCGCAACAACAAGGGCTGGGCAAAGCCGTCGAACTCCTCGCGGGACACCTCATCGGAATTGACGAAGAAACGCCGCAAGCTGTTCAGGCGCTGCTCCTGGTCTTCGAAGCGTTCCTGCAGGCGGGTATAACGCTCGTTGACCAACAACTGGAAGCGTTGGCGCACCTGTTGCTGATAGAGGTCGGAGGCTGCCCATGCAACGATTGCCGTCAAGGCAAAACCTGCCAGTAACACCACCAATGCCACCAGCCAAGCCGACGCCTGCTCACTGATAAAGCCTAGGATTTTCGGGCGAACAGCTTGCAACGGCATAGGCAACACTCACAACGCCAGCGTGCGGGGGGTGTCACTTTGGCTAGGCCTTAAGTTATAGCCACGGGCCTTGAATTTGACCAGCGCAAAAAAGCCGCAAGCCCGGAATAATCCAGGCTTGCGGCTCTTTTAGTAGCAGCGATCAGCGCGCGGTGATTTTCCACGCCCGGTGGATCTTCGCATTACGCGCGAAATCCGGGTCGATGGTCTTGTCGCTGATTTCCTCGACCACATAGCGCTCGCTGAGGTTGTCCTCCAGCGCGAACTTGCGGAAGTTGTTCGAGAAGTACAACACGCCGCCCGGCGCCAGGCGCGCCATGGCCAGGTCGAGCAACTGCACGTGGTCGCGCTGCACGTCGAAGATGCCTTCCATGCGCTTGGAGTTGGAGAAGGTCGGCGGGTCAATGAAGATCAGGTCGAACTCACCGCGGCTGGCCTCCAGCCACGCCATCACATCACCCTGCTCCAGACGGTTCTTGTCAGAGAAACCGTTGAGGGAGAAGTTGCGACGCGCCCAGTCCAGGTAAGTCTTGGACAGGTCGACACTGGTGGTGCTGCGCGCACCGCCCTTGGCCGCGTGCACACTGGCGGTGGCGGTGTAGCAATACAGGTTGAGGAAGCGCTTGCCGGCGGCTTCCTTCTGGATGCGCATGCGCATTGGGCGGTGGTCGAGGAACAGGCCGGTGTCCAGGTAGTCGGTGAGGTTGACCAGCAGCTTCACGCCGCCTTCGCTGACTTCGGTGAACTTGCCCTGGGCGCTCTGGCGCTCGTATTGCTTGGTGCCGCTCTGACGCTCGCGACGCTTGACCACCACGCGGCTCTTGTCGATGTTCAGCGCCTGTGGAATGGCGGCCAGCGCATCGAACATGCGCGCGGAGGCTTTTTCCGGGTCGATGGACTTCGGCGCAGCGTACTCCTGCACGTGGACCCAGTCGTGGTACAGGTCGATGGCCATGGAGTATTCCGGCATGTCGGCATCGTACACGCGGTAGCAATCCACGCCTTCGCGCTTGGCCCACTTGCCCAGCAGCTTGAGGTTCTTCTGCAGGCGGTTGGCAAACATCTGCCCGCCTTCGCTCAAGCGCGCCTGCTCGACCACAGGGGCCGGGGCGGGTTTGATCGGGTTGCCGTTCTTGTTGTACTGGCGCTCTTGCGGCTCGGCCGGGGCTTGATCGTAAGCGGCTTGCTCACGCTCGGCCTGGCGCCGTTCGGGGGTACGACGCTCGCCGGTGACGAACTGATCCGGGTTGACCTTGATCAGCAGCAACTTGCACGGCAACGCGCCGTTCCAGAACGAATACTGCTTGTGGCTGCGGATGCCCATGCGCTTGCCCAGGTCCGGCGCGCCGGTAAACACCGCCGCCTCCCAGCCCATGCACGCCTGGCGCAGACGCTCGCCGAGGTTCTGGTAGAGGTACAACAGGCTGGCTTCGTCACCCAGGCGCTCGCCGTACGGCGGGTTGCAGATGACCAGGCCTTTCTGGTTCTGGTCCGGACGCGGCTCGAAGGTGCCGACTTCGCCCTGATACACCTTGATCCAGTGGCTCAGGCCGGCACGTTCGATGTTGTTGCGCGCGGGTTGGATCAGGCGTGGGTCAGCTTCGTAGCCACGGATCCACAGCGGCGGCTTGTTCATGCCAATGGCGGCACGTTCAGCAGCCTCGGCGTGCAGTTTCTTCCACAGCGCCGGGACGTGACCGAGCCAGGTGGTAAAACCCCACAGTTCGCGATTCAGGTTCGGCGCCATGTCGGCGGCGATCATCGCGCCTTCGACCAGGAAGGTGCCCACACCGCACATCGGGTCGCTCAGCGCACCGCCCTCAGCGGCGATACGTGGCCAACCGGAACGGATCAGGATCGCGGCCGCCAGGTTTTCCTTCAACGGTGCCGCGCCCTGCTGCAGGCGATAACCGCGCTGGTGCAGGCTGTGGCCGGACAGGTCGAGGGACAGGATGGCTTCGCCACGGTCCAGGCGCAGGTGAATGCGCAGGTCCGGGTTGATCTTGTCGATGGATGGGCGTTCGCCGGTCGGGGTGCGCAGTTTGTCGACGATTGCGTCCTTGACCTTCAGCGCGCCGAAGTGGGTGTTGTCGATGCCCGAGCCGTGGCCGCTGAACTCAACGGCCAGGCTGCCGTCGGGCACCATGTGGTCTGCCCACTCGATATCCAATACGCCGTGGTAGAGGTCTTCGGCGTCCTTCATCGGGAAACGCTTGAGTACCAACAGCACGCGGTTGGCCAGGCGCGACCAGAGGCACAGGCGGTAGGCGGTTTCCATGTCGGCCATGCCGCGCACGGCCGAGGTGTGCTCGCGGGCTTCCTCAAGGCCAAGCCCGACGGCTTCCTCGATCAGCAGGCCTTCGAGGCCCTTGGGGCAGGTGAGGAAGAGTTCAAAACGGTCCGACATGGGGCATTCCAGGCTTTTCAGCAATAAATGAACGAGCGACGCATCGCCGGTTCGGTTTTCAATCAAGCACTTTTCTTGAAGAGTGCTCGCGTGGCACGAATGTGCCGTCCCACCCCGTCTAATGAGCCCGTGGGCCTTGATTGACGGGGCAGATAAAGAATTTGCAGCAACAAAAAGAAATATCTCGACCCTTCGTCGAATAATAACCGACTGCAACGGGCGGACATTCTCACTAAAGGATTAAACCCATCCTCTTTACAGGGTGCATCATAGCTGGCTTTGCCCAATAAATGGGGCTAAAAGCCATCCCAGCTTATGGCTATAGCATCGTTATCGTTACGTGCTTATGACAAAACGATCATTGAATCCATGTGACCTATTGGTTAGAACTCAACACAGGTTGGCGCCGTAACGACGCCGACACATTGGCTCGCCACGCCGGCAGCGAGCCCACCAACGGCAGAAAAACTCTGCCCGGCCTCGGACGAGGCCGAAGGATATCAAGACAGTCAACAAGTGAGGGAAACACCCTATGAGAAGACTTAAGCGTGATCCGTTGGAAAGAGCATTTTTACGCGGATATCAATATGGCGTTCATGGCAAATCCCGTGAGCTTTGCCCATTTACTCTACCGTCGGTACGCCAAGCCTGGATCAACGGCTGGCGAGAAGGACGCGGCGACAACTGGGACGGTATGACTGGCACTGCGGGCATCCACAGACTCAACGAACTTCACGCCGTCGGCTAATCAAGGGCTTTTAATTCCGACACCACCTTTGAATTTGTAACGACTTACCATGCACGCCCCATCCGGGCGGCGGGCTTCGGCCCAGGGGGCTCCTTTTGAGGAGCCCTTTTTATTGCCTGGGCGATGGCGCCTTCGCAATGGCGATTGATCTTTCGGACGCCATCACCGGCACGCCAGCGCCTACCGTTTCGGCAGTGCGGCGATTGCATCCACCGACTGGCGAATCAGCGCCGGCCCCTTGTAGATGAAGCCGGAGTACAACTGCACCAGGCTGGCACCCGCAGCAATCTTCTCGGCGGCATGCTTGCCTTCGGTGATACCACCCACCGCGATGATCGGCAAACGCCCGGCCAGTTCGGCAGCCAGCACCTTGACGATGTGGGTACTCTTGTCGCGCACCGGCGCACCCGACAGGCCGCCTGCTTCGTCGCCATGGGACAAGCCTTCGACGCCTGCGCGGCTGAGGGTAGTGTTGGTTGCGATCACCGCGTCCATACCCGAATCCACCAGGGCCTGGGCCACCAGCACGGTTTCTTCGTCGCTCATGTCCGGGGCAATCTTGATCGCCAACGGCACGCGCTTGCCATGACGCACGGCCAGGTCTTCCTGGCGCTGGCGCAGGGCTTCGAGCAGTTGCTTGAGGGAGTCGCCAAACTGGAGGCTGCGCAGGCCCGGGGTGTTGGGCGAGCTGACGTTGACCGTGACATAGCTGGCGTGGGCGTAGACCTTGTCCAGGCAGATCAGGTAGTCATCCACCGCACGCTCAACTGGCGTGTCGAAGTTCTTGCCGATGTTGATACCCAGGATGCCCTTGTACTTCGCGGCTTGAACCCGCGACAGCAAGTGATCGACGCCCAGGTTGTTGAAGCCCATGCGATTAATGATCGCCTCGGCTTCTGGCAGGCGAAAAATACGCGGCTTGGGGTTGCCTGGCTGTGGCCGTGGGGTCACGGTGCCAATTTCGACAAAGCCGAAACCCAACTGTGCGAAACCATCGATGGCCGCGCCGTTCTTATCGAGGCCCGCCGCCAGCCCGACCGGGTTGGGGAAATCGAGCCCCATCACCGAGACCGGCATTTTTGCCGGTGCCTTGCATACCAGGCCATTGAGCCCCAGGCGGCCACCGGCACCGATCAGGTCCAGGGACAGATCGTGGGAGGTTTCCGGGGAGAGTTTGAACAACAGCTGGCGGGCCAGGGTATACATGGGCGGGCTAGACTCGGATGGCGGCGAAAGGTGGCGGCGATTATAGCCGGGGTCACGGGTAGCGCGCGAGGCGTGAACCTCAATCATCAGTAGCGATGCGCTACCAACTGCTCGTAATACGCCCAGATTTTCTCGGCATACTGCCTGCGCAACGCCTCACGCTCTGGACCGGAACCCGGGCCTGCGTTGTAGGCACCCACCGCCGTCCAGTTGTAGCCAAAGCGCTGGATGAATTCGGCGAGAATCGACGCGCCCACCTCAACCGACAGGCAGGGCTCATTGAGCAACCGATCCTCGGTTATGCCTTGCTTGAGCAAGCGCGGCAAGTGGATGCTGTTGATCTGCATCAGGCCGATATCTCGGGTGCCATTGCGGTTGGTGTGATTCATCGCCTGCGCACGGAAGCCCGATTCCACGGCGGCGATCGCTTGCAGCAACTCGGGCTCGATATTGTGTTGGCTGGCAGCCTGCTCCCAGCAAAATGCCATGACGTGATTGCTGGCCATCGCCACGCTCAACACCAGGGCCTTGCTCCAGAACCTAGCCATGCTTCACCAAGCCATGCTTCACCAAGCCCTGTTTCACCGAGCCGTGGCTGACCTGGCCGCAGGACGAGCACACATGTTCCATACGATCCAGCGCCTGGCCCTCGCTTCGCACCGGGCAGGTAAAGCGGTAGCCTCGACCGTAGATCGTCTTGATAAACCCCTTGTCGGCTCCCAGGTACTTGCGCAGCGAGTAAATACAGCGAGTCAGCGACTCCTCGGCAACTTCCCCCTGGGGCCAGGCCTGCTCCAGCAGCCGATCCTTGGTCATCAACACGCCGCCAGACACCAACAGCAGCCGCAACACCTGCCACTCTTTGGGCGGTAGCTGAACGTCAGTCCCCGCCCCCGTCAGCCGACCATCGCCATGCAGGGCCCAGCACGCAAAAAACAGGGGAGTCGTCGTCCCTCCCTCACTCACCCTAGCCATTATTACCTCGGCATCCGACTACTGACATTGAAGTCCTCATTTTCATTACTGGCTCAGGTATCCATGCCACGACTATAAGAACCTGCCTCACGACTCACCCTAGGAAAAAGCCCATACCTCCACCGGTTTTGGACACGCACATGTAGGACGCTTCACTACCCACCCTCGCCTGGCAGCCAGGCCTCATACACCTCATGCAACTCAACCCCTAGCCGGTCCTCCAATTGCACCAACTCGCCCAAGGCCATCAAGTGCCCATTAACCCGAACCTCCACGCAGTGAATGACCTGCGGCGCCAACGGTAAGACCTTCCCTGGGGCAAAGGCCGCCAGGCGCCTGCGGCTGATCAGTTGTTCCTGTAGAAGTATTTCCAGATGCATGGGTTAAAACCTTGTTCACTGTGAGACATCGCGCTCCTGCCGAACAAATGCACGCCGGACACGCTCGTATTGCGTAGCCGTCAACGGCGGTGGCCCTACGCCCCCGAACGCCTGATTCAACTCACTGCCCACCGCCTTTGCCTGGATCACGAACAGCCGCACCTGCGTCGAGCCCCCCGTCCGCTCTCGATGAAAGGCGCCCAGCCATAGCCGTCTGCCCTGGGGTAAGCGCACCACACTGTTGACGTTCATCTGCCCCACCGCCGTGTTTTTTTCCCGTCGCCCCGCCTCACTCACCTGGCGCCCCTCTTCAACCTCAAGGCGCATCTCGATCTGGTTAGCCTCGACAAATCGCGGTAATACGCTGACCTCGGTGCCATAGCGCACAGGTTTCCAATCAGTCCGGTCACTGCCAGGAGTGGGCAGATAGAACGTGTGGTTGTCCTGAAACACCGCAGGCACATTCTCTTGAGTAAGAATTACCGGCAACGTCGCCACCTTCGCTCGCCGTCGACGCTCCAATGCGCCGATCTTGGCCATCAGTTGGCTATCCTCCAGTGGGGCCAGGACTCGCGTGGACGACGCGTTGGTTTCCCCTTCCCCTTCCAGGCCCAGCTTCTTCAGTTCAGCGCGCTCCACATCCACTAGCCACAGCGAGACTTCGATGGGACGCTTGGGTATGTCGAGTTCCGCTACCAGTTTCTGGATGAAACTCACCTGCGCCGACGTGCCCTTGATCAGCAGGCTGTTGCTGTCCGCGTAGGCGATCACGCCCACACGCTTGTCGGCCAACATGCCCTTGTGCTCGCTGGCCAGCAGGGTCTCAACCATCGACGCCATCCCCGGTACGGTGACCGGTTTGTCGCGCGTGCCGTACTCGCGGTCAGCTACATCGGTGTTGAACACTTGCATGACGGCAAAGGCCTGCTTGCCCACCCGCAGGTCGGCTCTTTGCCGGTCCATCAATTGGGCCAGGCGCAGTACCTGGTCGACATAATTGGGTGGCCCCGACACATAAAATGTTCGCCCCCCACTTTCGCGCAAGGGATGGCGAGACTCATCGATGCCCGAGCGGCGCATGAGGCTGCGCAGTCGATCGACGGATATATGCCGCAAGGTCACCGCCGAGCTCTTTGCCTCGTCAGCGTCATAGACATAGAGCGCTTGCCCGTCGCCGTACCAGATCAGCCCCTGTTGCCGCGCAAGATGCTCCAGGGCCTGTTGCGGTGCAGCAAAATCCAGCGTGGCGCTAAGGCGTTTACGGGCCACCGCCTGGCTGACAACGATGGGCAAGCCCAGTGGCTCCGAGAGCGCGGTAAATACGGTATGCAGGCTTTCGTCCTGTGCGGGATAGGGCTTGCCCGAGGCAAGCGCACCTGTCGACAGCAGCGCGGAAAATAGCGCGGCGAACCATAACCACCGGCAAAACCGGCGGCGGGGCATCGTTGCAGGTACGTCGGCATACACCGTGGGGTTTCCTGGGCGGTCTGGCATTGAAAGTGTCGCCATACTGAAAGGCCGCCCGGTTTCAATCTTGATGGAAAGTTGACGGCTGCCCGGCCGCGCCGCCCGTGGCATGTGCCTTGCTATGAACTCGGTATCAGAGCCCGCGCCAACGGCGGAGCGTGCTTACGGACAAAGGCGTCGTTACCCGCACTGGCTTGCATCGCCATCTGAGGGAACGACGCTTTTTTTTGAGTGAAAAGGTAGGTGTTGATGAACGATTCGGCAGGCAACAGCCCAATGAACGACCCGCTGGCCTGGGTCAACGGCAGCGATGCGCCGGAAAAGAGCAGCCTTGACCTGGGTTTCATGGCCTTGAGCGACTGCGCCTCGATGGTGGTGGCGGCCACCCAGGGCTTCGCCCAACCCTACGGACTGACCCTGAACCTCAAGCGCCAATCGTCCTGGGCCAACCTGCGCGACAAACTGGTCAGCGGCGAACTGGACGCCGCCCACAGCCTGTACGGGCTGATTTATGCAGTGCACCTGGGCATCGGCGGCGTTGCGCCCACCGACATGGCCGTGCTGATGGGGCTCAACCAAAACGGCCAGAGCATCAACCTGTCCCATGGCTTGCAGCAACAAGGCGTGATCACTCCTGAGGCGCTCGACCGCCACGTGCACCAAAGCCGAACAAAACTGACCTTCGCCCAGACCTTTCCCACCGGCACCCATGCGATGTGGCTGTATTACTGGCTGGCGAGCCAAGGCATCCATCCGTTGCAGGATGTGGACAGCGTGGTGGTCCCGCCGCCGCAAATGGTTGCGCACCTGCAAGCCGGGCGTATCGATGGCTTCTGTGTCGGCGAACCCTGGTGCGCCAGCGCGGTGAAGCAGAACCAGGGCTTCACCCTGGCGACAACCCAAGCGATCTGGCCCGACCATCCGGAAAAGGTGCTCGGCTGCACCCAGGCATTTGTCGACCAGTACCCCAACACGGCGCGCGTGCTGGTGATGGCGATTCTGGAGGCCAGCCGGTTTATCGAAGAAAGCAGCGAAAACCGCCGCTCCACCGCGCAATTGCTCAGTGGCCGCGAGTACCTCGACGCCCCACTCGACTGCATCGAGCCGCGCCTGCTGGGGGTCTATGACGATGGCCTGGGCAACCAGTGGCAGGATCCCCACGCCCTGCGCTTTTTTGCCGATGGTGAGGTGAACCTGCCTTACCTCTCCGACGGCATGTGGTTCATGACCCAGTTCCGGCGCTGGGGCCTGCTGCGCGAGGACCCCGACTACCTGGGCGTGGCCCGCCAGGTGCAGCAACTGGCGCTTTACCGCCAAGCGGCCGAGGTGCTGGGTATTACCGACAATGGCCAGGACATGCGCAGCAGTCAGCTGATCGACGGCAAGGTCTGGGACGGCTCCGACCCCGCCAGCTACGCGCGCAGCTTCCGCCTGCATGCCCTGGCTGCCCCATCCAACCGCCATGCCTTGCGCTGACAGGAGGCTCCCGATGCTGCGAATCCTGTTGATCAACGACACCCCGCGCAAGGTCGGCCGTCTCAGGGCGGCGCTGATCGAGGCCGGTTTTGAAGTGATCGATGAGTCCGGCCTGACCATCGACCTGCCCGCGCGCGTCGAAACGGTGCGCCCGGACGTCATCCTGATCGATACCGAGTCACCGGGCCGCGACGTGATGGAGCAAGTAGTCCTGGTCAGCCGCGACCAACCCCGCCCCATCGTGATGTTTACCGACGAACATGACCCGAACGTGATGCGCCAGGCGATCAAGTCTGGCGTCAGCGCCTACATTGTCGAAGGCATCCAGGCCCAGCGACTGCAGCCGATCCTCGACGTGGCCATGGCCCGCTTCGAAAGCGACCAGGCCTTGCGTGCCCAGCTCCAGGCGCGGGACCAGCAACTGGCCGAGCGCAAGCGTATCGAGCTGGCCAAGGGCATGTTGATGAAAATGAAGGACTGTAACGAGGAAGAGGCCTACACCCTGATGCGCCGCCAAGCCATGAGCCGTCAGCAGAAGCTGATCCAGGTGGCGGAGCAGATCATCGCCATGAGTGAGTTGCTGGGCTGATTTGGCGCAGCTCTTGCTAAGGATTCATCACAGGTAGCCAACGGCGGTTGCCCCTCCACGACAAAGACGTCGCACACCCGGTTTGCCCTCGCGAACCCGGTGGCGGCGTTTTTTCGTTTTGGCCCCGGAGACGGGGCCGGTGGGGCGGCCTTCGCCGGCTGTTCCATCACCAGGCCTTCTTACAAGACTCCCAACCGTTGAGGTGCGTGATGAAATCAAGCTTCTGGAAATCCGGGCACACCCCGACCCTGTTTGCCGCGTTCCTGTATTTCGACCTGAGCTTCATGGTCTGGTACCTGTTGGGCCCGTTGGCGGTGCAAATTGCTGCCGACCTGCACCTGACCACCCAACAGCGCGGCCTGGTGGTGGCGACGCCGATCCTCGCGGGTGCCGTGCTGCGTTTCCTGATGGGCATGCTGGCGGACAAGCTGTCGCCCAAGACCGCCGGCCTGATTGGCCAGGTGATAGTGATCTGCGCCCTGTTCGGCGCCTGGAAACTGGGAATCCACAGTTACGAGCAAGCCTTGCTGCTGGGCGTGTTCCTTGGCATGGCCGGCGCATCGTTTGCGGTTGCACTGCCGCTGGCCTCCCAATGGTACCCGGCCGAACATCAGGGCAAGGCCATGGGCATTGCCGGCGCGGGCAACTCCGGTACGGTGTTTGCCGCGTTGCTGGCGCCGGTACTGGCTGCGGCATTTGGTTGGAGCAACGTCTTCGGCTTCGCCTTGATCCCGCTGGTGCTGACCCTGATCGTGTTTGCCTGGCTCGCGCGCAATGCGCCTGAACGGCCCAAAGCCAAGTCCATGGCCGACTACTTCAAAGCCCTGGGCGACCGTGACAGCTGGTGGTTCATGTTTTTCTACAGTGTGACGTTCGGCGGCTTTATCGGCCTGGCAAGTGCCCTGCCCGGTTACTTCAATGACCAGTACGGCCTCAG